>NZ_JONL01000001.1:629968-944953 GCF_000711735.1 Maridesulfovibrio frigidus DSM 17176 | reverse complement strand
CATGCTAAAAAGCTCATCAACCTTGGAGAAAAGCACGAAATATATATCTTGCCCAAAGGTCAGGATTGGGATGATTTGCTTAGAGCAAACAAAATTAATAAAAGGTTTATGGAGGACTGCAAGCACCGTGGCAAGCTGCTCATGGCTAAAACGGTAGAAGAGTATACCTACCATAAGTATTGCAGAAATTCGGCGAAACGGTTTGTCATTACTTTCAAAAACAGACTCTTTAGCGTCTGCATTGATATTGCACAATTGACTGAAGATTTAGCCGGCATTCCGCTTGAGGACAAAGATAGCTTTCCCGTCTTTATCAGTCACTGCACTGTAATGGAAATATGCAATCGTGATCCTCAATGTCTTTACCGTGAAGTAGATGAATTGCTAGGTGAGCAATGGTATGTTTTCAAAATACAATCCACCAGCAAAAAGCCTGAAATTGTACGTCTTGAAGGTTCGAATATCGCAACAGCGGATGCCTTTCACAAAGCCTTACTAAATAGAACTGCTGGAGGGACTTTCAGCGGAACTCCTGCCGACATGCGAATTCTTACAAACCGTTGGCTTCAAAATGAACTCTCTACCGTCCGCTCTATCCCGTATATTGGGTATGATAATGAATCCCAAGCATATATTTATCCGGCGGCAGCTTTTTATAAAGGTAAGGAAATTAGGCTAGACGAAAACAGTTTTTATAGAGTGGGAAAAGATCTTGTCCGCCCCGGCCTGAAATCTATCAAAATAATAACAGATGGGAAATTCACCCCTGATTGGTTTGATAAGTTTTTGAAAACTTTTCACTGGCAGGGACTTGCTCTTCTTGCGTTCTGGACAGGATCACTCTTCGCACATCAAATACGGAAAGAACAAAAATCCTTTCCTTTTTTTGAGCTTACAGGAGATCCGGGCGCAGGCAAATCCACCATGCTCGAATTCTGCTGGAAACTGCTAGGACGTGAAGACTATGAAGGTTTTGACGTGATGAAATCCACAATAGCAGGCCGTCGCAGGGCATTCAATCAGGTTTCCAACATGCCTATTGTTATCATTGAGTCAGACCGTGAAACAGGCGGCAAAGATAGCAAGCAAAAGCAATTCAATTTTGACGAATGCAAGCCTTTCTACAATGGCAGAGGAACAGGAACGCTAGGTGTCCCCAAGCGCAATAATGACGTGGAAGAATCCTTGTTCCAAGCATCCCTTATCATATCTCAAAATGCGCAAGTAGACGGTAGCGAGGCTCTTTTACAACGAATTGTACATTGCCATGCCGATAAAACTCATTACGATTCCGGATCGCGTGAACTTGCCCGTTTTTTTGAAAAGATTTCCTGCGATGAGGTAAGCGGATTCCTGAAGACAGCTCTTATCAATGAAGCAAAAATTCTAAAAACGTATTTTGAAAGTTTCAAAAAGATAGAAACCGCTTTTTCTGCATCCCTAAAAAATGAGCGAATAGCCAAAAATCATGCACAAGTCGCTGCCTGCGGATATGCTTTGCAAATAATCTTCCCAGCCATAAGCACAGAAACAATAGAAAATTTTAAACTCTACATCCTACAAAGGGCAACCTTACGAGAGAAGCGGCTTTTAGCAGACCATCCTTTAGTAGAACAGTTTTGGGAGACTTTCAGATACCTAAACTCAGAAACAAGGAGCACCGAAGGAGAAGCCTTGAACCACAGTGGTAACCCTGCCTATTACGCAATCAATCTAAATCACTTTGTGCAACAATGCAGAGATAATGGGCAGGAAATGCCTGACCTCAAAGTATTAAAAAAGCTTCTCCCGCACTCAAAAAAACATAAATTGCTTCATAAATCTAAGGCCATGACTAGCATAATAACAAACAAAACAGTTCGATGCTGGGTTTTTAAGGTCTAATAGCTTTTGAACAAAAAAATCATCACCAGAGGGATTCGGAAAACTGTAATAAGTGTAATTTTTTGTAAACAGACCTACAAACATCTAAAATAGTTATACTAAAACAAAACTCTGCGTGTAATAAAAAGTGTGATTTTATGTAACAGATATTACACTTTGAGATTACATTTCTTAAAAACACAACCCACCGAAAATACAGGCAATTACATTTACTATTACATATTATTACATTTTTATTACAATTTTAATTTCAATTAACTTGTCTTATTTCAATCTATTAAACGGATAATGCTGAGTCCATTACAGAAATTACACTTTCCCGAAGAGCTATACCTAGCTTGAATCTATCAATTAATATTTTCAGCATAGTATTCTTAATTGCCGCACCTTAAAGACTCGCTGTTTCTTACAATTTTTAATCCGTGTGCCTCGGTTATACGAGGGAAGATATTATAGGATTAGCAGATTTAAGTTCCAGCTTTTTACCCTCATTATTTTGAAATCTAAAAGTGGACTTCTTCTGCTGTCTGGAAAGATTACCATCCAAATCAAAGCGACAAAAATGAACGTAGCTTATCGTCAGCAATTCATCATTTTTTAACTTTTTATAAATTGCCTTCTTCGAGTATCCCTTCTCTGTCAGATCTCTAATCACTGATAACGAAGCTATCACTTCAACCCTTGCATCATATTTTTTTCGCACTCTATCCTCCTTTTTCACCCTGATGACTCGCCGTAATAAGATCACTAAAACTAACAGATTAACTCTTTTAAAGTCAAAAGTATTAGACTGTTAGCTTGTGAAATATTAGGACACTATGTGATACTTTCAGATACTAAACGAGATTATAGATGATTTAAGATGATTTAAGATGATTTTTTGATATTTAACAGTGAGCATCACTAAATATCAAAAAATCACCTTTAATCCTGTATAATAACCTAAGCTTTGAAGGCAGGACAGGTAAGGTGGGCCCACTTTTTCAAAGTGGACAACCTTACGCCTTGCTCCCTATGGGAGAAGAGCTTATTCGCCTGTGGCTCAATGCTGGGGATGTGAGAAGTTTGAAGCAGATCAAAGCGGCAGTTTCAGTAAATAAAGAGTTGCTACAATTCTACTGGGAACTTGGGGTAGATATTATTGAACAGCAAAAAGAATCAATTCTGTCGTTAAATCGTGTTGAGTCTCAGTAATTCTCGCAAATTCTTGCAAGTATGGAAAAGTTGGATTGGGCAAGGTTCCGGAACTTGTAGAGTGAATTGGAACTGGCATTGAGCTCGTTGGACAAGTTGTCTGGGAGCTTACGAAATTGTGACGAGGAGGAAGGAAGTAAAAGAAATTCAAAGGTATTCTAGCAAGAAGTAAACAATCCTCAAAAATGAGTATGTAGCTACTTATAAAGGTATGAATTTAGCTACGATAGATTTCTAGATGAGTATGGGGAAAGTTTGTGAAATATTAACAAAAACATGATGTTTAATGCCTTATATGAATCTATGTGAAGATATATCAAGATATCCTCTTGCTTTGAAATGAGTCTTGAAATAATAGGGTGGCTGCTAGGTTTTTATCTAGCCCATTATTTTATATTTAAGGGTAGGGTAATGAATAATGAAAATTTGCAAGATCACAGTCGAAAACTTTCGTTTGTTAAAAGATTTTTCAATTGATTTAGAAGATGAACTTTCATTAGTTGTTGGAAAGAATAATGTAGGTAAAACTTCTTTGCTGACTGTATTAGAAAAATTTTTGGGTTCAAAGTCCAAAGGTAGTATCGCTTTTGATGATTTCAATATTGAGTTTAAAAATTATCTCTACAAATTAATAGATGATAAAGATGCCAACATTGAAGAAGGGGAACAGTTGGGCATTAAGCTTAGACTTTATATTAAATACAATGAAGATGATGACCTATCAAATATCAGTTCTGTCTTAATGGATCTTGATCCAGAAAATAACTATGTTATTTTAGGCTTTGACTATCTGTTTAAGAATATTGCTTTGCAGCAAGCTAAACAGGATTTCGCTGTTTTTGTAGAAAAAAAAGGTGCGGAAAAAGAATGTGATCTAATAAGTTTATTTTTGAGCAAGAAGTATTCAGATTATTTTGATTTAGATATAAAATCTTTAGCCTATGACATTAAATCCTCTGAAATTAGAGAAGATGCTTTTATTAGCTTGCTTAAGGAGAATATCTCTTTAAAAAATATTTTGAATTTTCAATGTATTAGTGCCCGGCGAGATGTTTCTAATAAAGGGAATGACGGTTCTCTTTCCGCGCAAACATCTAAAATGTATAAGCGAATAGAATCAAGTGATGATCAAAACAAGACTGTTGATGAATTTCAAGAGAAATTGGCTGAAACGGATTCTGAACTTACCGGGATTTATTCGAAGCTGTTTCAAGATGTAATTGAGAAGGTTAGTCGATTCGGAGGGATTGTAAGTGATGAGTCTGTCATAGAGATTGTTTCTACTTTGCAACATAGAGAGCTTTTAGCTGAAAATACTACTGTTACATATGCTCATGGTGATGAGTCGCTGCCTGAGCACTATAACGGTCTTGGCTATATGAATTTGATAAGTATTATTTTTCAAATCGAAATTCTTGTAACAGAATTTAGGCGAAGCAAGAAGGAAAAACCAGCTGATATTAATTTGCTATTTATTGAGGAACCAGAAGCTCATACTCACCCGCAGATGCAGTACATATTCATTAAAAATATTAAGTCACTGCTTGCAGAGGGTATTGTTCGTGAAGATAAGGATAATCGAAAGCTACAATATGTAATAACTTCTCATTCATCTCATATTGTATCTGAAAGTGATTTTAATGATATTAAATATTTGAAGAAAGAAACCCCAAATTCAGTCGTTGCAAGAAATTTAAGTGAGTTAGAAAAGTATTATACGGATAAAGGGGAAGAAAAAAGTTATCGCTTTTTAAAACAGTATTTAACCCTCAATCGGGCTGAGTTGTTTTTTGCGGATAAAGCAATTTTGATTGAAGGAGATACTGAAAGAATTCTTCTTCCTGCGGTTATGAAAAAAGTTGACCAGCAAGATTCATCCATACCTTTATTGTCGCAAAATATTTCTATTGTCGAAGTGGGAGCATATTCACATATCTTTGAGCATTTTATTGATTTTATTGGGATGAAAAAATGTCTTATTATTACCGATATTGATTGTGGATATTTAAAAGAGGTGATTGATAAAGATGGCAATCCTCAATTTTATAAGAACGGTAATCCTAAGTTGGAGTCGGTAAAGTGTCCTGCATCATCTCATGAGGTTAGTTTTACATCAAATGCATCTTTGAAAAGTTTTTATCCTCGTGAAGAAGAAAGTAATATCGACTATTTTAAAGGGCTGAAGTTTGAAGAAAAAGTTTTCTTAAAACGGGATGGGGAATGGGCGCAAGATGTTGCTGGTTCTTTGGCTGTAACATTTCAAACCGAAGAACAAGGCTATCATGCACGCAGTTTTGAAGATGCATTCTTTCACCTTAATAAAGAATTTATAATTTCTAATAAAGATTCGTTCTGTTCTTTAAAACCAACATATCTTGATTTGTTTGAAAATGATGAGATTGATGTTTTTGATTTCGCAGAAAGAGCTGTGAATAGTAAGGCTTCATTTTCAATCGAAATTTTATTGAATAGTGAAACAGATGCCACTGGCCAAAATTTTTCAAACTGGGAAATTCCTATTTACATTCGGGAAGGTTTAGAATGGCTACGCAAGTAAAAGAACCACTCGACGATTTTAAGCAAATTATGGAGCATATTGCTCAGGGTAATAATTTTCTGCTGAGCGGTGGAGCTGGGAGTGGTAAAACCTATTCGTTGGTTCAAGTAATAAAAAGGGTTTTAGAAATATTTCCTACTAAGACTGTTGCTTGTATGACTTACACCAATGCAGCCGTTCGAGAAATTAAAGATAGGGTTGGGCACTCTAATCTACATGTTTCAACTATACATGAGTTTTTGTGGAGTAATATTAAACACTTTCAGAAAGAGCTCAAAGCTACGTTAGTTTTGCTTGTTAATGATGAGGAATGTCATCGAATTAAAGTTAGCGACCATACACCATTGTCAGATGACTATTTTGATCAGTGTGACGATGGCATTCAGTACAAAGAGTTTGTTAAAATAGGTAATGGAATTATATCTCATGATGAACTTCTTATTGTCGCTAATAAAATGTTTAGTTCTTACCCTCTCTTATGCGGTATAGTTAAAGACAAATATCCATTCATATTTGTTGATGAGTATCAAGATACACAGCAACAGGTTGTTGAAATTCTTTTAGATCATCTAGATAAGAGCAAAAAGACTTGTGTTCGTGGCTTCTTCGGTGACGCAATGCAGTCAATTTATACAGGGCGTGGAACTGTTCTGGATGCTTATAAAGAAGAAGGCTCTTTGTATGAAGTCAAAAAAGAACAAAACAGGCGAAATCCTCAGCTTGTGATTGATCTTGCAAATAAATTAAGAACAGATGGACTTGAGCAGAACCCTTCAGGTGATCTGAATGCCCCTAATATGTCTCCAGAAGGAAAAGTAAAAGAGGGGAAGATCCGCTTTCTTTTTTCGAACTGTGAGAACGATGGCCTTAATAAAGCGAAGGCATATTCGGGATGGGATTTTTTAGATGTTGAACAGACCAAAGAGCTTAATCTTACACATAATTTGATGGCAGATAAAGTTGGCTTTCGGACTTTAATGGATATTTATGACGGAGATAAGGTTTTAGCATATTGTAAAAGGGTTAAGGACTATATTAAAGATAGTGGTATCGATGAAGATTTTTCGGGAAAAACTTTTCATGAAGTGGTTGATTTTTTGCGTCCCCAAGGGGGTAAAAAAGTCCTTCCAACAAAAGGAATGGTTACGTTTTTTGATACACACTCAGAATTATTGTCAATTGCAATGGCTTCAGATTATAATCTAATTTCAAAATTGTATGTAGATAAAGACCAGCTTCTGGATGATAAAAAACAGGATGCGACAGAAGAATCAAAGAAAGGGGCGAAACGCGATGATTTGGTTAGGCATTTGTTTAGAATCCAGCATAATATTTATTTGTATGAAAGTGCACAGTATAACGAGTTTATACATATGACGGACTATAGGGGGAAAATTAATTCTGTCGCAGCTAAAAAAGTTTTGAAAAAAAATATGAAGAGTCTCATCGAAGTGGGTGATAAATCTATTGAGGATGTTATTGATGAGGCTGACTTAAATGGAATTTGTAGAAAAGATGATCGATTAGCAAAATTTATTTCCAGTAAATCATATTTGTATAACCGGGTTAAGGATGTCAAGTTTTCTGAGTTTCAAAAGCTATATGAATATCTCGAAGGCTACACTCCATATTCAACGCAACACAAAACAAAGGGGACTGAGTTTGATAATGTCCTTGTTGTTTTGGATAATGGGCGATGGAATAAATACAATTTTGT
Organism: Maridesulfovibrio frigidus DSM 17176; assembly: GCF_000711735.1. NCBI lineage: Bacteria > Pseudomonadati > Thermodesulfobacteriota > Desulfovibrionia > Desulfovibrionales > Desulfovibrionaceae > Maridesulfovibrio > Maridesulfovibrio frigidus. Next base: position 937,601 of record NZ_JONL01000001.1, on the reverse strand, counting down.
GCAACTTTTTGATAATTCCGCAGGGCAGACTCAAAGCGTTTTAGAACGCACACAGAAGATCTTTTACGTTTGCTGCACTCGTGCTAAAGAGGATTTAGCTGTTTATTTTCATTCTCCCTCTGAAGCTGTTGTCAATCAGGCTAAGATTTGGTTTGGAGAGGACAATGTGATTAATCTTGATGGTCTTAACGGGTAATGTTTGGCAATTCTTAATTGCCAGTGTTTAAATATTTGTTAAGTAAGTCAAATAAGTATGAAATTCGTTGCGCATCATTATTAAATTTCCGTCCATATGCTGCATCTACAGCTGAATCTAGCTTGCGGTGTGCTTTTATCAGTACTGAAGGCATTGCTAACGGATCATACAAATCTGCTAATGAAGAGCTTGAGTGTTTTGCTCTTGTATCAAGAACGCTTTGTGCCGTTTTTTTAATATTATCTATCTGTTTTTTTGTCGGTTTTTTGGGCCACGGATAGTTGTTATAAACAATGCCTGCTGAATATCTGTAGTCGCTTTTTAGTCTCCCTGCGACAGAGCGCATCCAGTCATTATGCATCATCGAGGAAAGAATTCCGAAGTGGTAAAGAGTGGCGTCCCCAATTATGAACACTAAGTCACTGACCAAAGTGGACGGAGTCTCAAAGCCTATTGGTATGTATCTTCTACGTTCTGAAGAGACTTTAGGGACAACTAGATAGTTGCTTTTAGGCATGTTTTCCACATGAAAATGGGTTGGAGTTTCCGCAATTTTTTGAGTCGGAGAACTTTTGCTGGCAAGCCTAAAATTTTTTACAGAATTAACTCTTTTTAAGCATTCAGGTAATTTTCTTAACTCGTTTGGCGGGCAGTCGCCAAGCCATAAGCACCAACGTTCGTATCCGTTTAGAAATTCTTTGGCACCAAGCCATCTTTTGAAGAGTTGTTCCGATTTGGGTTCAATTTTTATGAAGGAATCTCTTTCTTCAGGTGTGAAGAGATAGTGGCCTCCATCAATAGGTTTATTTCCAATCCCGATCCGTGGAACATGGCAAATAGGTTTCTTCCTGTTATCAAGGAAAACATCAGATGCATCAACAAGATAAGGGTTTATATTCTTAGCTTTTTTACTGTGAGGGTCACCTTTAATGTCATCATACTCAAACAGTAGCTTGTTAGTTACTTCTTTTTCTGAAAATCCAACGATAACGCAATGAACGGCAGCCTTTCCGGACGCCTCATTTGTCCATTGAAACGTTCTGTGTGCAAAAAATATTTTCATCCCATTTTTTAACATCCATTTCCACAATACACCTACCTGCTCGCCTTGGCAGATTGAGTTGGTAGAAACAAATGCACACATAATATTGGTGTCTTTTATGTAGCTCGCGGCACGGATATACCAAGCGGATACATAATCCAAGATTCCCCCATTCTTTATGTGTGAGAAATATGGAGATACGTCTTCTTTTTGGCCTTTATCCATATATTTAGAACCAATGAATGGCGGGTTTCCCAGTATGAAGTTGAGTTTTTTTATAGGTATCAGGTCTGACCAATCAACATGTAAGGCGTTGCCGCAAATTATAGTCGCCTTTGAGCGAAGTGGAATTCTTGCAAAGTTTAGCCCGAACTTAATCGATACTTTTTGGTTCATCTGATGATCCATGAGCCAAAGCGCAACTTGTGCTATCTGTGCTGGAAAATCTTCTAGTTCAATCCCGTAGAATTGATCTACGTTAACTTTGATCAGGTTTTTAATGTCTAACTGGAGTTGATGCGCTTTTCCCCCCTGAAGGGCGATCAGTACTTCCAATTCCAATTCTCGTAATTCCCTGTATGCAATGATGAGGAAATTGCCACATCCACAAGCTGGGTCTAAGAAGGTTAGCGTTCTTAACTTGTTTTGGAATGCTGTAAGCTTTTTTTTGTTTTTCCCGGCTTTTTTAAACTCACTCCGGAGCCCATTTAAAAAGAGAGGGCCAATTACTTTTAGAATATTTTGTTCACTTGTGTAATGTGCTCCTAGATTTCTACGTTCAGCCTTGTCCATGATAGATTGGAAAAGAGATCCGAAAACAGCCGGAGATATTAAACTCCAATTTAGGTTGCAACATTCTAAGAGACTTTCTCGCATTGAAGAGTCAAAGCTTGATATCGGTAGAACTTCTTCAAAGAGTTTACCGTTAATATATTCAAACGCGTCAAGTTGCTCATCTAAGGTTTTTTGCCGTTTACTAGTGGGTGTATTCAATACTTGGAATAGTAACGAAAGATGAGCGCCGAGGTCTGAGCCATCTTCGGCGGTTCGTTGCTCTATATAGTCTTGAAATTGAACTGGTTCAAAAATAGAAGTGTCTTCAGCAAAAAGGCAGAATAAAAGACGGACTAATAAGACTTCAAGCGGATGCCCATCATATCCAGCTTCTTTGAGTTGGTCGTGCAGATCCCCCATAAGAGTTGCAGCTTTTATGTTTACAGGGTCTTCTTCTCTTACTTTGTGAGTGGTATATCCTGATATGAAATTGAATAATTCAATTTTATTATGTAACTCAGATATCTTAAAATCAAATTGCTCATCGTTTTCAAGATCGTATAAACGAAATTTTGCAAAGTCAGAAACCAAAACGTACTGCGGATGCTCTTCCGTTTTGATGCCTGGGAAATAGTCTAGTGCTTGGGTAAAGGCTTTATCTAAATTGCGACCTCTGGATTTATGCTCAACAAGTAGCTTGCCTTTCCAAAATAAATCAATGAATCCCTGTTTTTGGCCTAATTTTTTAACAGGTTCCTCAAATGTTGCAAGTGTTCTGCGTTTGATGCCAAAGATGTTAAAGAAAGCATCCCAGAAAGATTTGGCTTCAGCATTTTCAGAGGATTCCTCTGCCCATTCTTTAGAAAAGGCTAAGGCTCGAGTGCGTATTTCGTTTCTACTGATAAGCATATGTATTCCTGTTAGATCTTGCAGGTCTTGCTGAATTTATTTCAAATGTAATAAAGTTTTTTAGTTATTGCGTCTTACTAATTCTAAAAATCAGAGCTGTCAAAGATGATGTTATAGTTTGTGAAGTATGAACGAGTTGTCCTTTTTTTTAATTTTAAGGCAAGCAGCTCTACAATCTTATTTCAGGAAAATTTTAATTCACAATTGTGCCCCGGACGGAGGCACAATTCGTAGATTGGTAATATCAGAAGCAGATTGAGATGTAGTTGATAACGGGAAGGAATCAATTTGACCTACAGATAACCCCAATCTTCATAAGCGACTCCAACACATCCCCCTCCGCAGGCAACTCTCCATAAACAATAGCCCCAAGACCATCCCGATACGCAGAATTTAGCGACTTCCATACATTTTCTGTGTCCGCAAAAATAGGGCATTCGGCAATGTCCATGTCTATCCACTTGGCATCCCCAACCGGGGCTTCCTGATCATATTTCCGCACTACTTCTAGTAGCTCATGGAAATCAGGAGAGTCGACGAAAGTTTGAATTTCTTCCCTCTGCATAAGCTGGTGAATGTCGTAGATATGTCTGATTTTCTGGCGCAAAGATTCGATAGGAGTTTCACTGCATGATGCTTTGACTATTGCCATGACTTTTTCAGTGAAAGTCCGCTCAAGGCAGAGAACCTGAAACGGGAAAGGCTGAAGGTCAAATTGCTTGATAATTTCATCTTGCCCACGGCTTTTCAAAAAGTCGTGAATATAAGTAGAAATCGGCATGGGCTGGGCTGGTGACGGATGGGCGAAGGCATTCACTTCTAGTAAAATTTTATTTGAAATTGGCCCAAATGTTCCATCGAATGACTTTGGGTACGAATAGTAGATCTTACGGATCATGGAACCTTTGCTGCTGCCTTCCAGTTCTTCTTTTAAATCCACACTCGCTACTGTGGTGATTCTTTTGAGTAGCTTTTTTGTCTGGTTAGCTGGCCGGTCCTTGTCTGTAATGACGGCAAGGTCAACGTCCTCTGAAAAGCGTTCGATACACCCGTATGCTTTGGAAAGTGAAGTCCCGCCTTTGAAAACGGTCGCATCTGCAAGGTCTGTCTGGGCAATGCGATAGAGGGCCAATGTCAGCCAGTAATCTTTTTCAATGAAGATGTTTTGCAGGCGGAGGTGTTCTGCGGTGGCCTGAATTGCGTCTTTAAAAAGCTCTTCGGATTCATGAAGTTTCACACTATACCCCATGACTTTTTATTTTTCAGAATAGTTTCAGATATTGGCAATTTGTATTTCGTATATGGATTCAAAGTCGTACGCAACGACTCGATTAGAAAGGGTTTAGCTAACCCTTCAGGAATGGTTTCGCAAAGGGATCCACAAAGGGTTCGAACCATAGGTGGGTATGCTTTCGCAAACTGAACAAGTCTTTTTAATTCGCTTGCTGTAAGGTTTTCCATCCTTTTCCCGACAGCAGCAACAATTGCGTCCGGTGTGCAATCCTGAGCTTTCTTGATGAACCTTAGAGCTTCGAGCAGCTCTATCAGTGGGATGTCTTTTTCCTCTATCGATGAAATATAACTGCGCACGAATTGGACTTGCAGTTTACCCACAGTTTGTTTTTTTCTAGGAGTGATACTCGCAATGGTCAGAGTGTTCGGAACCTGCGTGGCTATCTGGAGTTTGAGATATACTGACTGTCCGGTGAGAATTCCGGTAACCCTATCGTCTTTGCGTGTCAGAAAAGAAATAAGTTCCTCATCAGAAGGGCTGACCTTCCCAAAAATGGTTTCCTTTGGGCGGTAGAAAGTTCCTTTAGCTTGCCGGATTAAAACCTGCTTTTTCACCAGACGTTCCAAAGCCTTTGCTAGAGCTTGCGGTTTGCTTTTCTGCAAGTCTCGAAAGTCCTGATAAGTGATGATCTTCCCCGGTGGGATCGATTTTATATAATTATTTATCTGCGCTGAAACTTGCATGATTTAATCCACTCCTGAAATAAAGATATTCTCCTTTTGTTATTTGTCAAGTTTTAAGTGGTCAAAACATGACAATTAAATTGTATAAACCCACTAGTCCTCCAAGACCTTAACCGCCTTCCTAAGTCCATCAGGAGCAAGGTGAGCATAGCGTTGAGTCATTTTAAAGCTACTGTGCCCCATGAGCTCCTTAACGGTGTATAGGTCCGTTCCATGCTGGACATGCCATGATGCAAAGGTATGCCGTAGTGAATGGAAACAGACTTTTTGTCTGGGGTCTGCCACTTCTTCATTGAACATTTCAGCCGCAATTCTGCGGAATGTCTTTGAGACTTGTACAAGTTTACCCCCATCAATGGTGCTGAATAACCGTTCTGCGTTTGCGTGAGGTTTAGCGTGTCTGCGCGTTAGCATTTCTCGTACTTGATTAATGAAAAAGGCTTTACGGTTAACCCCTGCTTTAGGATCTCGAATATAAATATCCTCATTCTCAAAATCGATGTCCTGCCATGTAAGGGATGCAATTTCTCCGAATCGTAAGCCGCAGTATAGAGATAGGATAGCTATGTCATGGGTCAGAGGGGATCGGATCTGTAATTCTTTAAGAAGCTCGTTCGCTTCGTTTTTGGTGAGAAAGCGCACGCGGGCATTATCTTTCTTAGGAAGCTTGATTTTTTGAGTAGGGGAGTCGCCGAGAACAAGTCCGTCTCTTTTAGCGAGATTCCAGACTTGTGAGATTACCGCCAGAGCATACTTAACGGTGGCAGGGTTTCGGTTTTTCGCAAACATGGCAGAAGATACTTTCTCAACATTTTTCGGTTCAAGCCTGATAAGTTGCGTCTTGCCAATTTGTGGGCATATCCAGTGTCTATAGAGTGCCGATTCAGCTCCGAGAGATCCGCTAGACTTGTAGCTTTGCGCTGGCCAGTAGCTTTGTTCCCAAAAGGAGGAGAAGGTCACTTGTTTAACTTCTTCCTCTTCTTTTTTTCGCTTTGCTTCTACTCGCTTATCTTTCAGGGATACAATCTTTTCGCCTTTCTTATACTGAAGTTTGATATCAGCAAGTTCAAGCCCAACTTTTTCTTCAGTCCATCCTTCAGAAATCCAGCCGAGTACATGTTCGTATCGCTTGCCTCCTAGCTGGTAACGTATGCCGTAAAGTCGGTCGAATTTAACGCCATGCTTTCGGCTTTCATGTTGATGAAATCGAACGCCTTTGAATTTTTGGGATGGCTGCCAATTATAACCCATCTGAAAACTCCTGTTTTAAAAATACACCACTTTTCCACCACTTTTTATGTTTAATAGTGTGATAAGTTGTGAACATAAGTGAAGCTTACTTTTTTAAATTAGTCAATGTATCAGGTGGTTATAGTAGTATTTGTGGTAAAAATCAACGTGTCTGTTTTTGAATGGCATTCAATAGGCCGTGGGTTCGATTCCCTCCAGCTCCACCACTTTTTGTGAATAAAACTAACCGATTAGGCGTAAAAGCTTAGTCGGTTTTTTTGTGTGGATAACCGCGTGGATAACAATTGGATAACATTTTGAAATTATCCATTGTCGATTCTAAGATTCAATTCTAGCTTAGTACTATAAGTTATACAGATGTTCAGAAGTAGATTTAACATATAAAAAGCTCACCTGTCATAAACAAGTGAGCTTTTTGATTTTAAAAAAAATCTGCAACATGACGGGTGGTAACAAATTTATGGTATGAGCGGCGGCCCCAAGGACCACCGCTCTTGGCTGATTAAAGTGAGTGTGTAGGGCTGTTAAAAACTCTCAAATCCATCGTCATCAGTCATTCCCATATTTAAAGACATCCCCGTATCAGTCTGTCCACGCTTCGGTGCTGCAGGTGATTGAGGCTGTGGTAAACGCTTCTGCGAAACAGGACCAGCCGTGATAGCTTTATGGGTTGGTGAACCATTCATATAAAAATAGCCCATTGTAGCTTGCAGCTGTTGCGCCTGACTGGAGAGTTCTTCAGAAGTCGCAGCCATTTCCTCAGATGCTGTCGCATTTGTCTGAATTACCTGATCCAGTTGTTGGACGGCTTTATTTACTTGCGATGCACCTGCGTCCAGCTCAGTGCTAGAAGCGGTTATTTCCTGCACTAATTCAGCCGTCTTCTGAATATCAGGAACCAATTGGGAGAGCATCTCTCCTGCCATTTCAGCAACCTCAACACTAGAAGTCGAGAGTTCGCTGATCTCAGACGCGGCAAGTCCACTTCGCTCTGCAAGCTTACGAACTTCAGCTGCAACAACCGCAAATCCCTTACCATGTTCACCTGCGCGTGCAGCTTCAATGGCGGCATTCAAAGCTAACAGATTAGTTTGCCGAGCGATTTCCTCAATTATGGAGATCTTTTCGGCAATGCTCTTCATTGCAGTTACGGTTTCGCCAACTGCATCACCACTTTTAGATGCTCCTTGAGCAGATCCTATGGCTATCTTTTCGGTAGCCTGTGCATTTTCAGCACTTTGTCTGATGTTAGCAGCCATCTCTTCTAAACTGGCTGATACTTCCTCAACGGATGCGGCCTGTTCAGTCGAACCCTGAGAAAGACTTTCAGAGGTTGCAGATAGTTCTTCGCTTCCAGAGCTAACGTTTTCTGTTGCATTTTGAACGTCACCAACGATTTCTCGAAGCTTCGCTACCATGTCAGAGAGGGCATCGGCGAGTTGCCCAACCTCATCGTCTTGGCGAGTGTTTGTGGTCGCATTCAAATCGCCACTGGCGACAGCTCTCGCTAAACGCACACCCTCAATAAGAGGCTTGGCGATACTGTTTGCGAGGAATAAGGCAAAACCAGTGATTAATATTGCCATAATCAAACCCACGACTGCTATAGAAGAAACTAGAGCGTTTACTGGCTCCATTATTTCAGCCTCATCTATTTCTGCAATTAGAGCCCACTTTTTACCATCTCCAATGTCTACCTGAGTAAAAGAAGAGAGTACTGGATTCCCGTTGTAGTCCAGAATAATTTTATCTCCTGTCTCTCCGTTGTTCGCTAATCTAGCCGCTTCAGTATCTACTCCATTGTTTTGGACATTACCGGCAAATGATGCAGCTACGGAGTGTTTCGTTGGATCAAGAAATGAATCTGAACGCATCAGCAAATCAGGCCCAACCAAATAGGTTTCACCACTCTCTCCCATGCCTTCACGCTGTTGCATAATGCTATTGATGGATTCTAGCGAAAGCTGTAAGGCGACAACTAGTTCAGTCTTTCCATTATGCACCACTGGCTGGGCAATAAAAGCACAAGGAGCATCATTACTTGGTGCATATGGTGCAAAGTCAGCCAAACCATAGCCTTTAGAATCCAATACTTGCCGCACCAGCTTACCTAAGTCTGAGTTCTTATACTTACCATTGACCATGTTGGTCTGATAGTCTGCTTCTTTAGTCGCCGTATAGAAGACATACCCATCTGGGTTGATGAGAAAAAGGTCATAATAGCCATACATTTCCTGATACTTCTTAAAAAACTCCCCGCCCTTGGCGTCTTTGGGGCTGAATGCCTCAGCTACATCAATTTCTCCAAGTACTGCCCAAGTCGTGTCGCCAATTTTCACCGGAGAATATGCTGAAAGAACTGGATTACCATTATAGTCTAGAATGACTTCTGCTCCAGTCTTGCCGCTCAATGCCATGCGAACAGCTTCTGTTTCAGCTGAGCCTTTTGCTGGATTTTTAAATGACGCTATGACCGAGTGGTGGGTTGGATCAAGAAATGAATCCGACCGCATCAACATGTCTGGACCCACGAGATAGGTTTCACCAGTTTCTCCCAAGCCTGAGCGTTCACCCATTATTGTATTGATGGCGTCATTAGATATTTGCATGGCAACAATCCCGACGACCTTTCCATTCTCTTTAATGGGAGATGCTACAAACTGTGCAGGGGTTCCACCACTAGCTGCATATGGTTTCATATCGGATAAGGCCGTTTTACCTTTATTTGCTGCAGTTCTCCAAACATCGCGAAGGGAAGAGTCCACATCTTTGGTGCGTTGCCCAAAGTCTGGCTCTTTCGTTACAGAAAACACGACGTCTCCATTAACAGGGTCTAAGAGAAACACGTCGTAGTAGCCATATTCATCCATGTAGTTTTTAAATGTTTGAAAATAACGATCATGAATGGCTTTATATTCGCCTGAAGCTTGATATTGACCATTTCCCATGCCTTTTACTTGCCCGGCATAGGCAAAAGCGTTCTGGAGATCTCCAGATGCAGCTTGGATAAAGGGGTTATCAGCTAAAACTTTAGCATCACCAATACGCTCATTAAAAAATCTAGAAATTTGGTCGCGTTTAATATCGCGTTGAGCCTGAAGGGCGTCCATGGCTTCCTTTCGTAAAACCGCCACAGTTTCCGTTAGAACTCCCATGTCTCCTTTGCGTTCTGCAAAGAAGTTTTCAATTTGTGCTTTTTTAACACCCCGCATAGATTCAAGTTGTCCAAAGGATTTCTCCATCAAAGCGTCACTAGCTAGCCGACTTCCCCACCATCCCGTTAAAATAAGCGGAATGAGCCCAGCTATGAGCATGACCATAATTAACTTTGGCTTCATTTTTATGTTGTTAATGTTCAGCACGTTTCCCCTTCCCTCTAAAAAGTTGATGAGCTTTGCATATTAGGACGTTGTTGCAGCATGATATGCAAAACGGCTCTCTAGCAATGATGCCTCTGAATACTAGGTATAAAATAGTACAAGGTTTGTGACAAGATAAACTACATTTTTGTCGTTAATTATTCTTAGGTAGGATGAAAATGCTTAAAAAGACGGTGGAATTTGCTTATAAGGAAAGATAATAAATAATTGTACTTATTCATTTTTTGATGGGTAAGTGGAGTGAGCTTGCTTTGTCGTTAAAATAGCTGGTTGATCACTTAACTTATGAGTTCAAAAGTTTGCAGAACAAAGCAAAAGGCCAGCCTCATAACAGGACTGGCCTTCACTAATTTAATCTTTTCAGCCGATCAAGACGACTACAATGTCGGCAACAAACTAACCGCACGCACCTTCTCACACTTATGAGCATGGCAATATACGTCTGCTGTCATCTTCGTCGGTTGCCAATACTAAACTTCCTTTAAGAAAATTTCACCAGTCCACTTATAGCCTTCTTCATTAAAATCATTAAAATGCTTTGGGTCAGTGATGTTTTTTTCAATAAGCCACCTGACAAATCGACCTTTAATGTGCTTTCCTTGGTGACCTGCAGGCATCTTTTTCCCTGCCTTTTTTAGGACAAATTCAACCTCGATTCCATTATCATATTTCACAGCTTTCTTGTGTGCTTGCGGTAATAAATCAATAACAAATTTATCTTTTAATTGCTCTGAATTGGAAGTTACCCATAACTTGGCAGCCTTTAATTTATCAATCTTCAAACGATAGTTAGGAATCAAATTAATAGGTCTGACAAGACCAAATAACCCTGATACAATTACAACTTTTTTATCAAAGTCAGATTTATTTTTCAAAGTTTGGTAATCAATAGCGTCATAAACAACACCTGTATATCGTTCAATTGCAGGCATTGTTTTTGAACTTAAGAGTTCCTTATTTACAGTAATTGCTTTCTCGAGTGCCTTTTCCTTAAGACCATATAGCTTTTTAGGATCAGCTTCTTTAATCGCTTCAATTAAGTCCGCAGCAATACTCGATACAGACTGTAGAGGATGATTCTTTCCACCATCAGCCTTACCCTCAGATGGTGGAATTAAGATAATAGTTTTCATAAAAATTCTTAAGAGTTTAATTGGTTAAAAAACGTTGTCATTTATTTATAAGAAAATAAATTAACCCGTCAAATACAATTTTTTTACACAAAATATTTAACTGTCAGAAACGAGCAAAATAGTATGGAAAGAATTTTCATTATCGGAAACTCTGGAAGCTATTTTATACAGATGCATTTGAAAATACTTGCAGGTGGTGGCATATTAAATTTATTATACCTTCTAGCTTTCTATAGAATAAAACAAAAAGGCCAGCCCCATAACAGGACTGGCCTTTACTAATTTAATCTTTTCAACCGATTAATATGACATTTCCCGAAAACAATTTAGCTATACAATCTAGTCGATGGCTCAAAGAGAGAGCTCTATTATTCCCCATGACCTGTCAGCCAGCTAAGTCAAGTAGTAACCTATTTGATAACTGCAGCTCCTGCTATCGCCACAGATTCGTCTTCATCCACACTACCACCGCTGACTCCGATTGCGCCTATGATGACATTGTTCTTATCCACCAATGGTATACCGCCAGCAAAGAGAATCAAACCATCATTACTGACTTCAATACCGTAGAGAGATTTGCCTACTTGGGAAACGGAACCGAGGGTTCGGGTAGACATATTAAAGTAGCGGGCAGTGACAGCTTTTTTAATGGAGATATCAATGCTGCCGATGAAGGCGTCTTCCTGTCGGTAGAAAGCTTTGAGGTTACCGCCAGCATCAACAATGGCGATATTCATAGGCACTTTAATTTCTTCGGCTTTCTTGATTCCAGCTGCCAGAATCTTCTGAGACTGTGCTAGGGTTATATTGCCTGGCAGTGTTTTAACAGGGGCATCTGCAATGACTGGAAGGGCAAACAGAACTGTGAAAGAAAGAACGAGAAGTGTAGAAACTACGAATTTGCGCATGTGTGATTCCTTTAGGTTTGTAATATTATAATGTATAAAAGTCTTGGATTTGTAGGGGGCATCTGTTGTTCCAGTTATATATAAAACCGTAAAACATGAAAGTTAACCCTCTATTATCATCTGAACACATGATCAAATTTATACTCCTCTCTATGGATAAAGCAATATGATTATGAGCTAAATTATTGGTTTACGCTCGTCTTGACCGAGTCGAGATATTTAACGGCTTTGCAAACCGCTTTTTATGGCTCTGCGTTCGCAGAACAAAGCTAATTCCATTCCCCGAGCCGCTCAACGTTTCGATGGTGAAACAATTTCAAGATAAACTGATCTCCCTTCTAAAATTATCAAAGTCACGTTCTCAGATGGATTTCAGTCCTGAAGCAAAAAAAGAGTGGGGAGACATCTATCCATTCCTTGCAAAAGAACGGGCAGATCTTCTTGGCTCAGTCCTTAATAGATCAGAAGCGTATGTCAGGCGCATAGCTTTAATTTATGCCCTGCTTGATGGATGTGAGAGTGTTGAACTTTCTCATCTAAGGGCTGCGCTTTCGCTTTGGGATTTTTGCGAACAGTCTGCGCAGTTTATTTTTGCGGACATGGAAACAGATTCGACATGTCAGAAAATTTTAGAAGCTTTGGAGGAGTCGGGCGGAAGTTTGGACACTTCGGGGCTGTATAAGTTTTTCGGAAATCACATCTCGAAAAAGAAAATGACTGTTGCCCTGAACAACCTCCTTGCTAGCAAAAATATATGGCTTGATGAGATGAAGCCTGAAGGTGGCGGAGGGTTACGAAATACATATGAATAATGCCAAAAAAACAAAACACCTCTCGTTGCGAGTGAGTCCACAAGACAAAAAAACCATTCTTGCACTAGCCGATGAATGCGGCATGAGTCTCGCTGATTTTGTGCGAGTTCGCCTCGGGCAAACCAGAGTGCGTCGCACCAAAATAGAAAGAGAAAAGCTGCTTCATCTTGCCTGTATTGGTAACAATCTGAATCAGCTCGCCCGCTGGGCAAATACATATAAGAGCAGTGCCGATTCACTTTTAATTATTTCCGAGCTGACTGAAATTGAGCGAGAACTGAAATAGTATATGAAGGTTTTCGCCCATGGTCAGGGAGATGGAGCCAAGGCTGTTAATTACGAGATTGACCCGAAACGGAAGGGGCGTGAAGAATCGCCACCTGAAGTTTTGAGAGGAGATCCCGAGATAGTCCGAAAGGTGATCGGCTCAACGGATCGTAAATGGAAGTATACTTCCGGCGTCCTTTCATGGGCTCCAGAAGATAAGGTTTCGCCCGAAACTGAAAAGAAGATCATGGAAGATTTTGAGAAAACAGCTTTCGCAGGCATGGAACCTGATCAATATTCAGTCTTGTGGGTTCGGCATAGTCATGCAGGGCATCATGAAATGCATTTCATAATCCCACGTACGGAATTGACTCAAGATAAGGCCATGAATGCATGTCCACCGGGTTGGCAGAAACAATATGATGTCTGGCGGGATTTATGGAACGAGCGGATGGAGTGGGCAAGACCGGATGATCCGAAGCGGGCGCGGGTTGCTCAGCCGGGGAAGGAAATTCAGTTTGACAGCAAAAACAAACGGGCAGAGCTGAAGCAACAAATTACGGATTATCTGGCTCAGGGAATTTCTAAGGGCGTTTATCAAAACAGGGATGATTTAATTGAAGGTATGGAAAAAGCAGGTTTTTCCATTCCACGTAAGGGCAAAAAATATATCACACTGGAGTCGTCTCAGGATGGCCAACGAATAAGGATGAAAGGAGGAATCTATGCAGCATCTTGGAGAGCTGACAAGCAAATTGAAAGAGCAGGTGAACTCACAGTCGCAGGAAATGGAGGAAGCCGTGCAGACCGTATTTCACGACTTGAGCGAGAGCTTGAGGAAGTACGCCGCAGCCGAGCTGAATACAATCAAAAACGATATGGACGAACAACTGCAAAAGCTGAGAAAGAGGCAGTCCGCAATTTCGGCTTATCATTGGAGGCAAAATTTACTGGCAAATTTCCTATCCGCTTTGCTGCTAGTCATAGTGTCGGTCTCCATAACAGGATTCTACGGTTGGAGAATAAACGAGAATCACGAAGAATTAGCGAGAATCAACACACAAATAGCAAGCCAGAAGAAGAATATAAGCAGATTTACAGCATGGAAGATCAACGCCTACCAGACCGAGAAACAAAAATATCTGGTCTTCCCCAAGGGTGATCCTGCTACGTATTTGCGGACACACAGTTAAGTCACTATCCTGTTTTTTACAGGATAAAAAACAAATTCAGCACTTTCCTTAAATTTATATGGTTGGATAACCATTTGTACCCCAAAATACCATAAAATATCGGAAAATTGTTATCCAGAAAATAAATAGCTTAATTATTTCAATGGTTGTAAAGTGTCTGGTGGCATGGCATTCAAGAGGCCATGGGTTCAATTCTCTTCAGCTTCACCATTTTTTTGTTAATAAAAACAATAGATTAGACTAGTGGTTCAATCGGATTTTTGTGTGGAGAACCGGTGGGATAACATTTTGAAATTCTGGATAATTGATATTGAGAGTCCGAGTGAGCATCGATAAAAGCCCCTAAGCCATGTGTCAGGGGCTTTTTATTCGTATGACCAGTATACAGTATAACCATATGCCTTTACGAGATTAAACAGTGGTATCGGCTAAGGCTCCCTTGGTTTGGGAAAGATCGACTCCGTAATCCTCTAGACTGCTATCTACGTATGCTTTGATTTTCTCCTCCGATGCGCCATCTGCCTGCATGGTCTCAATTCCAGACATAATTTCTCCCTGCTGTTCTTCGGAAAGAGATGCTCCGAGTTGGGATACTGCCTCTTCGTGGCTTGGTGGCTTACCTTCGGTACGTGAAGGCTGTGAGGTTGAAATGCTGAAGTCGTTGCTTGATACATTACCGATTTGCATGCTTAACTCCTTACTTTGTAGGTTGTTTTTATTATCAGCGCTTTAATTTTGACTCTAAATCAGTATCGGTAGGCAATAAAATTTTCTTTACCGATTTCTTTGTAAAGAAATATTAAGAAGAATGGTCTTGTCATAAGATAGATTGCATTTTGATCCTGCTATAGGATTTTGGACATACGGTTAAGTCGCTATTTTGATTTTTACGGGATAAAAATCAAACGCAATAATTCTCTCTAATTTTAAGTGATTGGATAATCATTTGCACCCGCAAATACCATAAAATACCGGAAAAGTGTTATCCGGCAAATAAATAGTTCAACTATTTCAGTGGATGGGAAAGTGTCTGCTGTCATGGCATTTAAGAGTTAAATTATCTTCAGATTATCGGTTTATATTAATAAAACTAACCTTTTAGGCGTAAATATTTAGTCGGATTTTGCGTGGATAACGGGGGGATACAATTGGATAACATTTTGAATTTCTGGACAATTGATATTGAGAGTCGGGAGCATTCTTTGTATCCGAAGAAAGTTTTATTAAATTTGAAATACAGCGTGATTTATTTAAAGTGTTTTTGTTAAAGCCCGTAAGATAAAGCCATCAAATTTTATTGAATATGTGAATGTTATTTGTTATTTACTTCAACTCTACTGCTCATTAACCGCTTCATATGAAATCAATTCCGCTTAAGTTATTGGAGAAAAATACGATTTAAAAGGGGTTGAAGATAAGAAGGATTAAAACACTGATTATTGCTGCTGTTGTTCCTGTTCTTCTTATGAGGCTGGCGAACGTCTTGAATCCTTGGTCCGTTCTGTCGGATTTTAGGTAACCTCTGGCGTTTTTTTGGGTGAACATGTAACGTGGGAGTATTTATGAAGAAATTTAGCTTGTGCCTTATGGCCATGCTTATACTATTGCTACTAGGAATTCAGGCTTCGGCCGCTGAAAAGATTCGTTTCGGAGTTCCGCCATGGCCAGGTGTTCAAGTAAAAACTTCAATTGTCCGACAGGTGCTTGAGGAATTAGGCTACCCCACAGAAGAATTTCAGATTGGACCTCCAATAATTTACAAAGGCCTCACCACGGATGAAGTTGATGTCTTTCTTGGTGGTTGGATTCCACAACATAATTCATTTCTGAAGCCGCTTCTGGAAAAGAAGGAAGTGGAAGTTCTGCAAACTAATTTGGATAACGCCAGAGTCGGTCTGTGTGTTCCAAAATATGTAGCAGATGCGGGTGTATCCAGCTTTGCTGATCTTGATAAACATGCCGAAAAATTCAGTCGAACCATTTACAATATTGAAGCAGGCTCGTCGATGCATAGTCTTATGGAGGAAATCATCGTTAACGACGTGGCTGGACTTGGTGACTGGACTCAGGTTGGGAGCACGACTCCGGCTATGCTTATGCAGACAAAGGAGATTATCAATAATAAAGGCTGGGTGACTTTTGCCTGCTGGAAGCCTCACTGGATGAACATTGACTTTGATATGGTTTATCTTGACCCTGTGTCTGGTACAGAGGAATATTCCAGTAATTCTAAGGTTTATACTGTGGTAAGTGCTGATATGGGTAAAAAATATCCTCAGGCGTATAAATTTTTGAAGAATGTTAAGATTTCTTCTGAAACACAGAGTCAGTGGATTATGGATTATTCTAAGCTGGGCAAGCCTTTAGATGAGGTTTCCTCCAAGTGGATCTCAACACACAAAGATTTATTGGCAAAGTGGCTGGACGGAGTTAAGGCTTCGGACGGAACAGATGCCATGAAGAAGTTAGCTGGCATATTTAAATAATACGTTTGTTTGGGGGAGAAATGATCTTCTTCCCCAGACGGGCTATAGGGCAATATATCAATAAACCATCACGATCTACACAATCTGAATTGCCACATATCAACTTAAGCAAGCCATTTGGCATGATTAATACTCCTCACCTGTTAGTCTACTAATCCTCCAAAACCTTAACAGCCTTCCTAAGCCCGTAAGAGACAAGGTAGTGATAGCTTGTTATTTTAAAGCTACTGCTCCCCATGAGCTCCTTACCGGTGTATAGCTCCGTTCTATGCTGGACATGCCATGATGCAAATTGAAGCAGACTCTTTGTCTGGGACCAGCCACTTCTTCATTGAACATTTCAGCCGCAATTCTACGGAATGTCGTTGAGACTTGCACAAGTTTACCCTCATTAATGGTGCTGAATAACCGTTCTGCGCTTGCGTGAGGTTTAGCGTGTCTGCGCTTTAGCATCTCTCGTACTTGATTAATGAAGAAGGTTTTACGGTTAACTCCTGCTTTAGGGTCTCGAATATAAATATCCTCATTCCCGAAATCGATGTCCTGCCATGTAAGGGACGCAATTTCTCCGAATCGTAAGCCGCAGTATAGAGCTAAAATAGGCATATCATGGGGCAGAGGGGATCGGATCTGTAATTCTTCAAGAAGCTCTTTTGTTTTGTTTTTTCGCAAACATGGCAGAAGATATTTTCTCAACATTTTTTGCGTCAAGCCTGATAAGTTGCGTCTTGCCAATTTGTGGGCATATCCAGTGTTTATAGAGTGCCGATTCAGCTCCGAGAGATCCGGCAGACTTATAGCTCCCTAGAGCTAGAGAGTGAATAGTAAATTCTGCTCACTTTCCTCTTTGCCTGAATAACAAAACAGAAAGGCCAGCCCCAGAACAGGACTGGCCTTTACTAATTCAGTATTTTTAACCGATCAAGACGACTACAATGTCGGCAACAAACTTACCGCACGCACCTTCTCACACTTCTGAGCGTGGCAATATACACATGCCTTGTCATCTTTATTGAAGAACGCCCTAGAAGAGCACCTACACTACTAAGATCAATCCCGTTAGACAGTAGAAAGGTTGCTTGCAAAAGAACGGATCGATCTTCTTGGCTCACCCCTCATCATTAACCGTGTGTAACCTGCATGGAACGGTGAAGTTGACTGTAGTGCCGACACCCTCCTGACTTTTCAGCCAGATATGCCCACCCATCAGTTCTACAAGGTGCTTTGAGATAGAGAGACCAAGTCCAGCGCCACTATAGACTTTGGTCAGGAAGTCTTCTCCGATGGAGAAGGGCTCGAATATGTAGGCCTGTTTGTCTTCGCTAATGCCGACACCGCTATCCGTGACAGTGAAACAAAAAACTATCGTATCTGGCTCGTTGAGGGATACCTCATTTCTTTCCCATGATTTGACTGATACATCTATGGAGCCGCTGTCAGTGAAACGGAGGGCATTATTCAGGAGGTTCATCAATATTTGGCGAATACGACCGACATCTGCATAAAGAGAGGCTGGTACACTGGCTTCGAATGAGTTGGAAAAAGCGAGTCTCTTTTGCTTTGCTTGATCCCGATAGAGGCAAAGAACCTGATTAATACTCTCCTTGACTTCGAAATGACAGGGACAAAGATGAACTTTTCCAGCCTCAACGCGAGCTAATTCCAGAAGGTCGTTGACCATCGTCAACATTCTGGAAGATGATTTCAGCGCATCATCGAGAAAATTCTTCTGTTCTGTAGAGGGGTTGCTGTCCAAAAGGAGCTGGGTCATTCCCATTATACCATTGAGCGGCGTCCGGAGCTCATGACTCATGTTCGAAAGAAAGATGCTTTTTGCTCGATTAGCCGATTCAGCATCATCTTTGGCTTTTTCCAGCTCAATGGTCCGCTCGCGGACCAGACTTTGTAGTAGCCTGGTCTGATTGTATAGTGTGAGTTGAGTTTTTACCCTTGCCATGATGATTGAAGGATTGAAGGGCTTGGTTATATAGTCCACCGCCCCTAAGTTTAAACCTTTTTCTTCGTTTTCGGTCTCGCTCATGGACGTTACGAATATTATGGGAATCTGACGAGTCCGTTCATTATCCTTTATCCGTGTGCAGACCTGATACCCGTCTATTCCCGGCATCATGATGTCCAACAATATAAGATCGGGCGGCTCATCGGATAATGCAATCCGTAAAGCGTCATCCCCATTGATTGCCACGCTGACTCTGTACTCGGAACTCAACAGTTCACTCAGAATATCCAAATTGGCAGGAGTGTCGTCGACAACTAAAATTCGTGCTTTATCCATTGTCTATCTCCTCCTGATCATATTCCTCGATAAATTGTTCGACACTTGTACGGCCGCGCGTAAAGTCGAATTTATCAAGCATCACACCGAGTTCCTTTGCAAACTTCGGCGCAACATGGGTCAACTCAGATTCGATGGAACTATAAACGTCCCTGACCTCGACATCGTGTTTTTCCAAAAGGTCCGACATTATTCGTAATCGTGGCAGCAGCCTCTGAACTTCCTCGAGCAAAAAGGTGTCGGTTTTATCATTGCCTTCACTTATGTCTTCATCGTTTTCGGTTTGTGGGAAAGCCTTAAAGATCCCTTCAACAACGCGCTTTATTTCTGGCTTAAGATTGTTCAATAAAGTTAGGGGGCTGTCAGAACTGTTATTCAAAGCAGTCTCAATTTCCTGAAAAGACTGATGCAAGGTGTCAGCTCCAATGTTCCCTAAAACTCCTTTCAAGGTGTGGGCTAAATGGCGTGCTTCTTCGTATCTGCTTATGGAAACCAGAGAGATAAGTTTCGAGTACTCATCCTCGCAATCATGAGCAAAGTTGACGAGGAGTTTTTCATAAAGAACTTTATTTCCCCGGACTCTGGCGAGAGCCTTCTTTACATTAATTCCAGGTAAATCATTGAAGATAAGAGGTGCATTTTCGTCTTTACGCACAAGAGATGAATGTAGCGATTCAGTTTTAGCTTTTTCTGGTAGCCATTTGGAAAGGACTTCCATGAGCAGATCAGGATCAATGGGCTTTGTGACATGGTCGTTCATGCCCGCCAGCAGGCTTTTCTCTTTGTCGCCGACAAGAGCATGCGCAGTCATGGCGATAACGGGGATGGATTGCAGCTTTTCATCAGACCGGATATTCTTTACTGCTTGAAAACCATCCATAATCGGCATCTGGATATCCATTAGCACGGCGTCGTAGGTATTGGCCTTGACCATCTTCACCGCCTCTTGGCCATTGCTGGCTATTGAGACGGTCACGTCAGCGCCTTCGAGTAATTCGCGCGCGACCTGCTGATTGATCTCGTTGTCCTCCGCCAGCAGGATATGTGTTCCGGCCACATTCTCCGGGATTCCGTTCCGTGAATTTTCCGGAATAATTTCTCCCACCCGGCATTCATAATGGGCAAAGGCCCCCATTATGGTATCGAACAAAATAGAGCGGTTAAACGGTTTGAGCATGAACCCATCCAGATCGGCCTGTTCCGCCCGGTGACGAATTTCACTATGCCCATATGCGGTGAGCATTATGACTTTGGGTATATTATCAAGACGATTGGATCCCTTGATTTTTCGGACCAGTTCGATGCCGTCGAAGTCAGGCATTCTCCAATCTGTAACCACCAGTTTGAAGGGGTTTGACTTATCGTGTTCATGCAATAATTCTAAAGCTTGTCCTCCGCTTTCCGCCATCTCCACGTCGAATGTAAATGATCGCAAAACCTTATCTAGAATTGTTCGTAACATCCTGCTGTCATCCACAACCAGAACACGCATACCGCGGATATCATCTGGATAGACATAATTATCTTGGGTATGTCTGTCCTGCAACCCGAAGGGAATGATGAACACGAATTCACTTCCCTTTCCTATTTCGCTATTAAGTTCCATGGTCCCACCCATCAATTCCACCAAACGTTTGCTGATAGTAAGGCCAAGCCCGGTGCCCCCAAACCGTCTGGAGATGGAACCATCGGCTTGACAGAAAGGTTGAAAGAGCTTCGCCGATTGTTCCGGGGTAATGCCGATGCCGGAATCTTGAACTGAAAATCGGATCTTCGCGATGCTGCTGGTTTCTTCGACAAGTTCAGCCGAAATAATAATCTCCCCGGACTCTGTGAATTTTATGGCATTACCTGCCAAGTTTAACAGCACCTGCCCCAGGCGAAGTCGATCTCCGATAAGCAGGTTGGGGACGGTGCTTTTGACCATCAGCAAAAGTTCAAGCCCTTTTTGTTCAGCCTGGAGGCCGAGCATGTTGAGCATGTCATTAAGCACATCATCCAATAGGAAATTGACCTTTTCTAATTCCAGTCTGTCTGCTTCAATTTTTGAGAAATCTAGTATGTCATTGATTATACCAAGCAATGATTTTGCGGACATATCTACCTTTGTTAGGTAGTCGTGCTGCTTGGATGACATATCCGTTTTGAGTGCCAAGTGCGTCAAACCGATAATAGCATTCATCGGAGTGCGGATTTCATGGCTCATCCTAGCCAGAAAGTCACTTTTGGTTTGGTTGGCATTTTCCGCCGCCTGTTTGGCTATTTCTAGTTTTTTATGTCCAAGAATGCGTGCGGAGACAAATCTGGCTCTGGTCAATGCTCCGAAAAGTATGATCAGGAGAATTCCGCAATATACGATCGTATAGCGGGAGGATACTTGTGAAAGCAGTGTCTTGATGTTTGATGTTGGAGTCAGACAAACGATCTTCCACTTGCGTACATTGCCGTTAAGTTTTCTCTCGCCTGCCTCAGGAGATACGACGATGGTGGAGTATGTATAGATCCCCTCAGCGGTGCGGAACTGTCCGTCAGAGGACGAGGCGATTTGTTTCCATGCTCCAGGGTTGATGGCTCCAAAATTGATAGCTTTTCGGTCTGGGTACATGAACGACCACTCCTGACTTCTGTCTGGAGACAGGAACCAATAACCGTCGCTGTTCAGGAGCATCGATAGCATCGAATAATTGCTTGAGGAATCTATATTTTCAAGAATACCATCAATGATTTGTTGTCCTAGATAATTGAGCACTACCAAACCTGTCCGCCGTCCAGACCCGTCGTAAGTGGGCATGGATATCCTGATCATTGGCTTGATAGGCTGTTCAATCTTCCCGTTTTCAATATTGAGATCAAATGGCGAGATGTAGACTTCGCCGGGCTTTAGATTCTGGGATTCCTTGAAATAATAACGATTCGCCTTGTTTTGAAGCTTGTCTATGGAAACAGCCGCAGGCTGTCCGTTGTTGTTATTGACCCGAATCAGTTCCATGCCTCCATTGTCAAGAATTCTGACCTGATCGTAGACCTTGCGGACTTGGCATAAGGTTATGAATTCCGACTCTATATCGACGCGCTCAACAGGGCTACGGTTTCGCAAAAATCGGCGCAACTCAACATGATTGGCTTCCAGTTGGATGTCATTGAACAGCCTTTTTAAATCTAGGCTGATCTTTTGCGCCAACAATCTGTTGTGCATCTTTGCATTGATCTTGATGACTTTTTCGACCGAATCAGCCTCCTGCTGATACATGGTATAGCATCCTACACCCGCCAGAACGGCAAGGGCTACTGTTGTTATCAGAAAGCTTCGAATGGCTATGAATGGCGAGCTGTGTAAGTTTTTCATACTTATAAACCTCAAATGAGTTGAGTTAAAAAGGGAGGTGTCTTATGGTCGTTATCACATGACAGAGATTAGGTACACTATAACCATCTCAATATGACTAGCGACATTCTAGGATTGCTGAAAAATAGGCCTTTATTCTCCCACCTGAAAACAACAAACACATGCCTTATGGAACTACAACTTAAAACGTACCAATCTTAGAAGGCAGGATATCAAAATGGCTCAGCAACACGTTCAGACAGTTCTGGTAGTTGATGACATCGTCACTAATATTGAAATCCTTCTGGAAATTCTTAAGGATGAGTATAAGGTGAAGGTCGCTCTCAATGGAGCAGATGCTTTAGGTATTGTAGAATCGCCAGATCCTCCGGATATAGTTCTAATGGATATTATGATGCCTGGAATGGATGGATTCGAAGTCTGTCGTAGGATGAAATTAAATATGAAAAGTCGGTGCATTCCTATCATTTTCGTCACCACGAAAGGTGCTCAGGATGACGAGACTCTCGGCTTTGAACTTGGTGCTGTGGATTATATTACCAAGCCTATTAATCCCGCCATTGTGAAAGCTCGTGTCAGGACGCACTTAGCTCTATACAATCAGAACATTGCTTTGGAACACCAGGTGGCTGAGCGCACAAAGGATTTGTATTCAACCCGATTGGAAGTCGTCCGTCGTCTTGGAATAGCGGCAGAATTTCGGGACAATGAAACAGGTCTCCATATTATTCGCATGAGTAACTACAGCCGAACAATAGCGAAGGGTTATGGCCTTAGTAATAGCGAAGCGGGCCTCCTGCTTAACGCGGCCCCTATGCACGACGTCGGTAAGATAGGTATCCCGGATAATATTCTTATCAAGCCGGGAAAACTTACCCCTGAAGAATGGAAGATTATGAAGACTCATACCTTAATCGGGGGAAAGATCATCGGCGACTATGACAATGATCTTATGGCGACAGCTAAAAGTGTCGCTTTGACCCATCATGAAAAATGGAACGGAACGGGCTACCCCGAAGGGCTCTCTGGTAAAAATATTCCTCTCGAAGGACGTATTACTGCCGTTGCCGATGTGTTCGATGCCCTAACATCAGACCGACCATACAAAGAGGCTTGGTCGGATGAAAGAGCCTTTGATCTCCTGTTAAAGGAGCGGGGCAAGCACTTTGATCCCGAAATCGTTGAAATTTTCTTCAAGAATATAGAGGAAATCATGTCCATCAAAGAGAAGTATAGTAAATAGAAGATGGTCTTCGGTCTACAATCTCCCCGTCAAAGAGAGGAGGGGCCACTTGGTTGGACTACTGAGTGTCAACCTATTCTAGGGCGGGACAATGATAAATGAAAGGCTAGCCCCATAACAGGACTGGCCTTCACTAATTTAATTATTTTAACCGATCAAGGCGGCTACAATGTCGGCAACAAACTCACCGTGCGCACCTTCTCACACTTATGAGCATGGCAATATACAATCTGCGGTAATCTTCGTTGAAGAATACCCTCGAATAGTACTTACGCTACTCAAATCTGCCCCGTTAGACAGTAAAAAAAAATCATATAATGGCGAGTGTTAGATGGAATGAAATAATCACCGTAACCTGCTTTAATGCATGTCTTTCTGGACGGTTTAGGAATGGATTGAGCCGGTCTGTTGTTTCTGCGGATCCCGGACAAAAAAATGTAAATTTTCTGCCGGAAATTTTATTATTTCTTCAGCTACTATTGCTAGCGATGGAACTTTTTGTATCGGGTTAAAGAATAGTAGATTATCCGCTGTAGGAGGTGATTTTGAAAATATTGTTAACTGATTTTGCTAGTAGTGTTTTATTTTTTCACGACAAAATAAAAGGTCAGCCCTCTAAAATGGGGCTGACCTTTTCACAATTGAGAGCTGAAGGCGTACTCTTTAGTTGGCTCGTTTCAATATACAATCACTCAGTTTTTACAGAATTAAGATCGTCCGAATACAAAGTTATGTAGTGTCCCGATTGTTTTTTGGAAGCATACATAGCCTTGTCGGCTTTCTTGATGAGTGTGTCGGCATCGATATCCATATCTGGAATGAACTCAGCAATTCCAATGCTCATTGTAACCCTGCATTCTTGGTCCATTTCTGAAAATGCTTTTGTCAGCCTATTGCAAACAGACTTTGCCATGTCGCTTGTGGTCTGGGGTAGCATTATGCAGAATTCGTCTCCACCGTATCTAGCGGCGACATCTTCTTCTCGTAAAATTTGTCCCATTGCTTTTGCTACGTTGATGAGCACTGCATCTCCGTACTTATGGCCCTTCGTGTCATTAGCCTGTTTGAAATGATCAAGGTCTAAATAGCATAGTGAGAATCTTTCCGCCCGGCGTTGTGCTCGAGCCAATTCCTTACGCATATGTTCAAAGAAACTACGTTGATTATAAAGACTTGTCATACCGTCTTTATTTGCTTGCTCCGCAAGTTGCTGGGTCCGTTCAGCAACAGTAAACTCAAGGTCTCTGGCATATACTTCAAGATCTTCACGGCTCCGGTTTACTTCATTAACCAGTCCTTGAATATAAGTGTCAAAAACAAGAACCAAGTCGAATAGCATTAGTTTTTCTAAAGCTTTATAACGTTGAATGCAGATTTTACAGGGCTCATCACTTTTCGTTGTTCTAAGCCTATCTTGTAATATTCCGCTTAAAATTTTGTAGGCCGCGATGTAGAGTTTGGGAGGGACGCCTATGCGTTTGTGAACAAGTCCAATGCGTAATCGAGATTGGACGTAATGGATGTCATATTGAGCATCGAATAGTGATCGGAGATAGCCTCGCAAGTGATTTTTAAGCCGGTACAAACTTTCGGCATCTCCGATGACCTGCGCTACGCCTTCAACTTCCACCAATATGTCATAAAAATCCTCTACAATAGTATCTAAATCAGAGATTATGATTGGCTTAGTGTCCAATAATATTTTTGCATCTTCGTCAGAGATATCAAGTAACCCCTTGCGTTTAGCTATCTCATGTGAAGTTATTCGCAGTTGCTCGTTTAGGGTGAGATCTGTTGGTTTCATGACTAACTCCAATATTTTAAAATATAGATCGTTACTAACGTATACATAATATTAAACTTTATGAAAAGGGGGTGTCTGAAGAGTTGAATTATGCTTTTTAGTTCTTATTGCGTTGATAACAATTGGATAACATTTTGAAATTTTGAAGTATTGATTTTTAGATTCAAAATCTTACAGCGTTTAGGCAGAGTATGGTGAAACAATTTCAGGATAAATTGCTTCCCTGTTTGATGGATTTCGCCAGAGCTTTAACGCATGCTTGCATGGCATCTTTTTGTCCAACGGTAATTCGGATACAGTTAGGAAAGCGAAAAGGTGTCATCATCCTTACCATGACGCCTTGTTGCATCATCATGCGATAGGCCAGACTGTCGCTGAATGGAAGTTTGACCACTACGTAGTTGCCTTCGCCATTGACCAAATCCAGACCCAGTGGAGAAAGCTCATGGAGAAGAAGGTCTTTGCCCGAGGCAACCATTTCTCTAGTGCGCATGATGTGCTCCTGATCTCCTAAAGCCGCCTGCGCAGCCACTTGCGCTACTGCGTTGACGGAATAGACAATGGCAGTGCGGCGTATCATGTTGACGACGTCAATGTCGCCCGCCAAGTAGCCGATACGCAGTCCAGCCAGACCGTACATCTTGGAAAAAGTTCTTAGTATCACAAGGTTGGGATACCGGCTTATCAGTGATGTGCCATCTGGAAAATCGGGTTTATCAACGAATTCGAAATAGGCTTCATCCAGTACTACTATACAACGCTCGTCCACCTGTTCAAGGAAGTTAGTCAGTTGCTCCGTACTCCAGTAAGTTCCTGTCGGATTATTGGGATTACAAATAAAAAAGATCTTCGTTCGGGCGTCACGCATTTCAAGCATAGCTGCTGGGTCGAAAGCCATATTGTTCAGGGCCACCAACTTGGTGTCGATGCCGGAAAAGCGAGCTACCCACTCATATCCACCGTATGTTTGGTCCGCAGTGATAATGTTGTCGCCGGGCTCGCAAAAGGACTTAATGAGCAAAGTTATGCTCTCGTTCGCACCGTTCGTAACAATGAACTGGTCGGGATGTAGTTCGCAACTTTCAGCCAGTTTGAGGCGAAGGTGGTAGGAATCTCCGCTTGGATATATGGCGGAGTCTATTGGGGAAAAGTCTGTCTGTGCTCGCAGTGCTGCCGAAGGAGGTCCAAGGGGGTTTTCGTTGTTGTTCAAACGATAGAGGACGTCATAGTTGTATTTCTTTTTTAATACGTCGCCGGGCTGACTCGGAATGTAGGGCTCAAAATTCTTAACGAAAGCGGGAACGAGACAATGCAGCACAGTAGGGCGGCGGAACAGTACGACATCGCCCTGTCCGGCGTGGGGAAGTACTAGCCGTGGTATGAAACCATGTTTTAGTAGGGGCTTTGTGAAGGCTGCCTGCCATGGGATTCCGAGGTCTATTTCCGCAGATATGTTACACCAGTTCTCTTTTTCAAGCAGGCACACATGTCTGGCCACATTATCTTCCATGTCGCACCCAGGCCATAGTGGCCGTAGTGTGACGACATTTTGTTCACGCTGAAAACTGGTAGTTAGAGCAGAATATTCTGATTCTATCTTATTCTCTTCAGGTCGTATAAACTCAACTTCCCTTGGAAGAACGAGACGACGGTACTCCTGTAATAGGAAGTCCTCCAGCGCCGTGTCCGCCCATGCCTTTACACCGGGGTCCTCACGTAATTGCCGAAAATAGACTACTTCTGTCGTGGTTTCGCAATCTTTCTTATACACCGAGTAGGACCCGAGTTCCTCAAAATCGCGGCTGGAGAGAGGTGCGCCTGGATAGCGATTGATCAAGCCTATGGCGGGTGTTCTCGTAAGATCCTTTAGGCATGAGTTTAAAAGACCTGTGTAAATATTTTGCTCTTCTAGCCCAGCCTGATCTTCAAACAGATAAGGGCCGTAACATTCTAGAGTTTTGGCAGTGTCGCACCGCCAGAACATACCACCGCATTGTCGCCCGTGTGCATCGGATGCCACGGCGCAGTTATATTCACCGGATGCAACCATATCTCGTAGCTTGCCGGGGTTCGCAAAAAATTGGGGAAGCAGTTCTGGGCTAAGATGGTATGATGCCATCTTTGCAAATAGCTCTATTGCTTCTGGGGTAGCTATTCGCGGTTCACATTCGAAAACTACAGCGGGACTTGGATCGGACATGCTTTGTGGAAGTGCATAGGTCTTTTCCTTGACCAGCACCAACCGGAATAGCTTCTGTTGCTCCCGCACTAGGCGCAGTTGATCGACGCTTCGGGAAGCTAACAAAAGGCCGATCGCGAGCATATCCTCTTCAACGCCAAAATTGGTTTCGTGCGTAAGGTTGAAGGCTCGGTAGTCAAACTTACTTTCCGTAAATTTAAAATCAAGGCGTAAATAGTATGTTTGAGGGCTGCAGGAAATGTCGATCATTTGGTCATGATCTGCATTCTGGCAGAGGTATATAAATATCTCTTCCGCTGCCAGAGTCATTGATAAAGTCTCACGGGCTCCAAGGCCGCAACATGTTGCTCCGTTTTCCACAAAAGAAAGGACGCGGCGCAGTTGTTCTTTGGCTCGGGGTACTCTGATCAAAGTCGGATGTGACATGCTATTGTTCATTCAGGCTTGTTCTCATGCTCTTTCGCGGTTTTTACTTAGTTAAACGCTTCCGCTCATTGGCCACGTAGTTGAATATTTTCTTGCCCATGGGTGAAGCTACTTGAAACAGAGACATATCAAGTTTTGAAGCTACGTACTGAAGGAAAAGTGATTCTCCGCCATGGGTGGTGTTTGGCCCCAGGCCTGCGAAGAAAAAACCTTCCGATTCAGCCGCTCTGCAGATGTCCTCAATTCCTCTCTGATCCAAGGGTCGTTCAAGAAAAACCGCAGCCGCACCGTCTTTATCTAGTAGATCCCTCAAATATCTTTTTATATCCGATGCGGTGTCTGTTCCTGTGCATTGAACTTGAATATCGCCCATCTCCCAACTGCTGTTGAACCGAACTGTGACCGATCCAGCTCCATCCTGCATGGGCAATTGTTCAAAGGAAATAGGTCTTCCCAAGTGTGCATATATCTGCTCGATCATGTCCTGATGATGAGATGGCGCGCAGATAATGGCAGTTTCGGGATCCGCAAGGAATTTCATACTGACCACGCAGCTTTCCCGCTGTGCTACTACTCCAGTGGTTTTCTTGAAATCGAGAGAGGAGGGCATTGCTCCCAGTGCTAGGCAACAATTCTTGAAACCGGCCCGGCGTGCGATCACTTGACTAGCTCGATGACTAGTGACTTCGTGGCTGACCATGCAACGTACACCAGTCAGAAGAACTTCCTTATCCAGACATTTGATCATCTGGGCCAAAAGAAAGTGTCCCTCGTGAGCTCGTTTTACAACGGCGAGGCCGGATTCTGCGGCGCCGCCTGGATAACAGCGTTGCGCTGAGCCGTGTCCGACTACCTCATTCGTCTCATTTGAAATCGTCACTATAGAAATAAGATTTCCGGACTCGTTCAGATCTATAAGGCTTTCAGGTTCGTAAACAAACGCTGTAGGATAGCTGTTTCCATACACATCAAAGAAGCAGCGGCTAACACCCTGCGCGTGTTCCGGCCGGAATCGCTGAATATCATAGAGCGGTTCGTTTACATCTTTCATGATGGATCATGTGGCGGGTCATAGTCTAAAATAGATTTGACCTCCATCTTCATGCTTAACAGATCTAGGATAACAAAGGAGGGTGCGAAAACAATTTCGCGCTCAAGGTAGTCTGTGTCTTTGAGGATGTATGCGATAATTTCCGAGGCTACTAACAGTCCTGCCTGTCCTGCGCCCACGGCACAGGTAGCCAGCTTATTCGGCTCAAACGATTTCGCTATGTTTGTAAGCAAATCGTGGGAAAAGACGTCCTTGGCTATAAATAAAAATGGCGAAACTTCATCCGCTTGCGCCGCTGACTTTTGCCAAAACTCATCGGGTGACATGCCACATGGGTCATAATTTAGCATGATAGTACCAAACCCGCACGCCACACTGGTGAAGATCGGAATTTTTTCTTTTCGAAGGATGATTACGGCTCGGTCCATCAATTCTTTGCTGGCATCAATATCGATGGCGCCGATATAAATATCCGATCCGAGTAGGAATGCGTCCATGTTTTCCAGTGTGAGTCCCTCTGGAAATTCCTCGATTTCTATCTCGGGATTGATGCTTTTGGCCCATTCTACGTAGACGGCAAGTTTTGGCCTGTCCATGGTAGAGCCAAGAGCTGCCCATTGTCTGTTCATATCAGGTGGATCAAAAATGCCCTGTTCCGCCAAACGGAAACGCTTCACGCCCGAACGTACAAGGGTCATGAACGCAGGCCCTCCAACACCACCAAGTCCTGCTATTGTCACGAGAGGCCTACTCAGTGTCTCAAGGGCCTGCTGCCCAAGCAAAGCCCGAGTTCTATGCAAAAAATCTGTCAAGGCTAACTCCTCGTTTTTATATGCTAATATTGAAAGTATAGGACTTTGAGTTATCAATTTGCAATACTTATGTCACGTTCATTAATTGGTAGATTGCCATCTCATGAGTGGGAGGGAATCTGATTTTGAGAGTCGGATTCTTCCTGACGCCTTCATTGTTTACAATTTAGATTCTAATTTAACCGTGTTTGTTTTTAATATTTCTGATATCTTGTACTATCATTATTATAGGAGGAGTCGTGTTAAATGAAAACAGATATGGTTATAATAAATATCAGAACTCAGTCTTCGCATTAGTTGGGCTGGTTCTTCTTGTTGCGATCTTTGTAATAGATAGATCTTATAATGATTTTTTGGTTGAGAGCGAAAGAGCAAGTTTTCACTACACGGTAGATAGGATTACGAGTTCGTTATCCAATCAAGTGAATTCTCGATTTGCTTTGTTGATTGGGCTTAATACTTTTTCTAAAACAGTCATTATTCCAACTGAAATAAAAGGAAAAAAGAAAAATTTCGATATGTTTGCGGCGGGACTCTACTCTTCAGCAAGAGGAATTCGCAATTTCATAGTCGCTCCTGGTGGTATTAATACCTTTGTGTATCCTATTGCGCGTAACCAAAAGGCAGTTGGGCATAACCAACTTAAAGATGAGCGACCGAATGTGCAAGCTGATGTAGAGAGGGCTCTTCGTGATCGAGGTATGGTGTTGAGCGGGCCTTATGAATTAAGGCAAGGAGGCCTTGGTCTTGTATGTCGTATGGCTGTTTTTGACGGTGATACCTTTTGGGGTTTAGTTTCTATGGTTCTAGACATAAATCCGGTGTTAGAGGAAGCTGGTTTATATTTACCGATAAATGACTTTCAATTTGCTTTAGTTGGTAATGACGGGAAAGTCTTTGATGGTGATGGGGGCATACTTAATCAACATCCTGTTTCAGGAGTAATCTCTTTACCTGATGGGAGCTGGGAACTTTCCCTTATACCGTCAATGGGCTGGAATAAAAGTTATTTACTATCTCTTTATATATGGCGGTTTTTCGCTACAGTGATTTGGTTGGGAATTGTTTATGGTGTCTATTCTATGACGCGACAACAAAAGAGACTTGAAAAGACGGTGCTTTTAAAAACGGAAGAGATTCATCAACGTAAGGCCATTTTAGATTTTGCATTGCAAGTGAGTCAGACAGGGCTGTGGGATTTGAATTTAGTGGATCATACTTCACTACGAACGCCACTTCATGATAAAATTTTTGGTTATGATAAGCCTCTGGCTGAGTGGACTTATGAAATGTTTTTAAAACACGTTTATCCAGATGACCGCGCGGAAACGGATCGGCTTTTTCAAGAAGCTGTTGAAGCACAAAAACCATGGCTCTTCGAGTGTCGCATCCAACGTGCTGATGGTGAGGTGCGGTGGATTCATGCATGCGGTGATCAAGGTTTAGACCCAAACGGTAATGTTACGAGAATGACAGGTGTAGTTAGAGACATCACAGCGCGGAAAGAATCTGAACGATCCTTACAGCTAAGTGAAGAACGATTCAGCTATGCAATGGATGCTACCGATGATGGTATCTATGATTGGGATCTTAACTCCAACGAAGTTTACTTTTCACCTGCTTGGAAAAGCATGTTGGGGTATACTTATAATGAGTTGCCGAATGATCTTTCGGTTTGGGAAAG
Source organism: Maridesulfovibrio frigidus DSM 17176 (assembly GCF_000711735.1). NCBI lineage: Bacteria > Pseudomonadati > Thermodesulfobacteriota > Desulfovibrionia > Desulfovibrionales > Desulfovibrionaceae > Maridesulfovibrio > Maridesulfovibrio frigidus. The sequence goes on along the minus strand of NZ_JONL01000001.1, from coordinate 906,411 downwards.
ATTGACTTCCCCAGAAGATTTTAAGTTGGCATGGGACTTAATAGAAAAACTCTTAAACAAAGAGCAGGACAAGTTTAAGATCGAATTCAAAATGAAGCATAAGCAAGGTCACTGGGTAAATATTCTTTCCAGAGCAAAGGCCTTTTTTAATGAGCAAGGGGAAGTTGTCAGGGTTGTAGGGACTCATATAGATGTCACAGAGCGGGTTAACATGGAACTTCAATTAGCTATGGCTCAAAAGTTAGAATCTATTGGTCAACTGGCTGCGGGTATAGCTCACGAGATCAATACTCCTATACAGTATATCTCTGGCAATTTAGGATTTATGAGAGACTCATGGGCAGAGTTTGAGGATGTACTTGGTGTGTCTATGGAAAATGGGAATACCCCCCCCACTTTTTCTCCTGCAGTGAATGATTCAATTGAATTAATGAAAGAATGGAAACAAGCGATTGGCGATAGTATAGAAGGTGTGGATCAGGTTTCTAAGATAGTTCAAGCAATGAAACAGTTTACGCATCCTGGTACTATGGATTTCCGTAGTGCAGATTTAAATGAAATAATAAATAATACCGTGATTATCACGAGAAATGAATGGAAGTACGTTGCAGAGGTTGAGACGGACCTTGATGAAGAAATGCCATATGTTTTTTGCCATCCTGGGGAGATAAACCAAGTAATTGTGAACCTTCTTGTTAATTCTGCCCACGCAATTGCTCTAAAGGATGGAGATAAAAATATTAAAGGATTAATCAAAATAACAACATTTCAAGAAGCTGAAATGGCAGTGTTGTCTATTCAAGATAATGGCTGTGGCATTCCAGAAAAAAACATTAATCGAGTTTTTGATCACTTCTTTACAACAAAAGAACTAGGTAAAGGAACTGGCCAAGGTCTTGCTATTGCATATGCAATAATAAAAAAACATAGTGGTTCTATTTCGGTAGAATCTCGGGAAAACCTTGGGACAACATTTACAATCAAGCTGCCGATAGAGGGCCGTAGTTGAGCTTGACCTCATTGATTTCATTTGTAGTTATTCAGCTTTCATCTGTTCAAAGAATTGTAGCTTGATCTTATCGTAAGTGCCGTTCTCAATTAATTCGGACATATGGTGATTGAATTCCTCCAGACGTCCAGTATGTTTGGATCTTTTGGACAACACCATGTAAACATTTTGCTTTTCTTTGTAGCCGTATTCTGCTTTGCCTATTTTGTCTGATAGTCCAAGCTTCTCGATGCGATAGTCACCGGAGGATTCAGTCATAATAAAGGCGTTTATTCTGTGGGCAATGAGCATCTTGATACTTAACTCAGCGTCATGCACCACATCCTTTGTAATTCTCTTGTCATTATCAAATTGTGGGAAGTACTTGGACCCATGCCCGGTTCCGATTCTCATTTGGTAGAGGTCTTCATAGCTTTTGATACTGCTTTCTTGGCCCTTAAGTACAAAAAATGTCTTGTTGGAGTGGTTCTTATACGGAGGGGAGATGAAATAGAGATACTTTTCTCGATCAGGTCGTTTTAACACGCCAGTCATTATATCTAATTTACCTGATTCCATCAGCTTGAGGCTACGTGTATAGGGATAAACGATAAACTCAAGTCGTAGGTTCATGCGATCGGCGAGAAGGCGAAGCAGAGTCGTATCTATGCCTTTTGGTATTCCATCTTCTTCGAGTATTTTCCACGGAGGATGTTCGCTGAAGCCAACGCGCAATACATCATTTTGTGCTTGAGCTATGGTTGACATAAGAAAAGATAGAGCGAGTATAAAGATGATGGATACTGTCCGTTTCATAAAAAATACTTATTCCTCCATGATTTTTTTAGAATCATGCATTTTAGCGGAGACTGGCTGATTCGCTGTAGAAAAAGAGCTCCTAAATCCCTAAGTCTAACAGGTTACCATTGAATGATCTCATGGGAATTATTGGCCTGTAAGAGTTTTTATTTAAAGTAGTAATTCAGAATTAAAGCCAAAAAATTTTTCTAACTATTATCAAAAAAAGAATAGATAAGGCAATGTTAATTTTGTTTTGATACTTATCTTGGAATGTTTAATCTAAGTATGTCATATGTTATTAATAGGATAATCTGTATTGATAAGTAGAGGATACTAATTGTGATGTCAAGCAAGGTGCTGATTTGATGAGTAAAAAACAAATTAATTGATTAGATCCGGCAGTTGCGCACAATCCAGCCCTAAATAAATCAGGATTGTTATACATGAGTATAGCTGAGTTTATTTAAAAAAAACTTATAGCTACCCATTCTTTTTTAAATATTTGCTAACAGCCTGCCTTGTCACTCCGATCAATTGCGCGGCTGAAGATTGATTGCCATTGGTGCGTCGCAAGGCTTCATCTATAAGTTTGGTGCGCATTTCATTCAGAGTCGGCAGTCTAGCGCCAAACGATACACTCTCTCCCGAATCATGCAGAGATTCTCCTGAAAATGAGTCTCCGGGAATTTCCATCAGCTTCCTAAAATGTTTTTGTTTCAATTCACTTTGACCGCATATGCTGGACGCATCATGAATTAAATGCTGCAATTCTCTGACGTTTCCCGGAAATGAATAGTTATTCAGAAAAGCGGCAATGTCATGAACATCTACATTTACATCCATTCCAGTATCAGTTTGTACCTCATTCACAAAGTGAGAAATTAAAAGAGGCAAATCCTCTATGCGCTCCCGTAGCGGAGGAATTTGCAGCATATGGCCCCTGAGCCTAAAAAAGAGATCTTTGCGGAACTTGCCCTGATCCTGCATTTTGGTGATGGACTGGTGGGTGGCTGTAATGACTCGTGCACTGGAACGTTTAGCCATATCAGATCCGAGAGGCATAAACTCATGTTCCTGAAGCAGGCGTAAAAGTTTGGTCTGGGATGTTGGGGCGAGGTCGCCTATCTCATCAAGGAATAAGGTGCCGTTTTTGGCTTTCTCAATCAAACCGAGGCGGGATTCGGCCGCTCCGGTAAAGGCTCCTTTTTTGTGTCCGAATAAAGTGTCGGAAAAAATATTATCGTCCAGTCCCGCAACATTTACAGCAACAAAGTTACCTTTGCGGCCGCTGGCATCGTGCACTGCCCGAGCCACCAGTTCCTTACCCACACCGGACTCTCCGGTGATGAGCACAGGTCTTGCTGTTTCTGCTATGGCCTCGATATATTTAAAGATGGAAATCATATCCTTGTGAGCCGTAATGATTTCTGAAAACAGCTCTGGCTTATCCGGTCCGGATTTGAAAAATCTTTGTTTCAGAGAAGAGTTTTCCTGCCGCAATTCGAATATTTCAATCGCATGACGCACTCCGGCAATCAAAGTATTGCGGTCCTCTGTTTTAACAATGAAATCAAATGCTCCTTTGCGGATGCAGTTGACCACGGACTTTATTTCATTGATTCCCGAAATGACTAGCACTGGAACTTCTGGGTACTCTTCTACTATCTGCGGTATAAGTTCTTCGCCAGAAATTCCCGGCATCATCAGGTCAACCGCAACAGCGCAAAACATCTGACTAGCTAAGGTCTCCATAACCTTGGTTCCGTCATTTAGAAGTACAACATTATCTATGCCCTGCGAGCGTAAAGTGGCCTTGAAGCTTTGCAGCCATGAATCCTCATCATCCACTAATAAAAGAGGAAACCTTGGATTAAGTCCTTTAGATATGTTCATTTTCATCCCCACTTACGATTACCGGAATTGAAAGTCTGGCGATAGTTCCCCCGCCGGGATTTGCTGTAAAAGCAAGCTCTCCACCATGTTCTTGAACTATTGAGGAGGAGACGGATAGCCCAAGTCCGGTCCCTCCATCTTTGCGTTTGGTCGTAAAAAATGGATCCATAATTTTTTCAAGGTGTTCTTCGGCAATTCCCACACCTTCATCGCTGACAACTATCTCAACCATATTTTTAGCTTTGATATGCTCAGATGAAAGACAAATTCCTTGTTGGCGATCAGTCAGAGCTTCGCAGGAATTGACAAGCAGATTAATAAGAACTTGTGATAGCCGTTGTGAATTACCACGCACGGAAGGTAGTGAATCGGTAAGATTGACTTCAAATTTTACTGTTTTTTGGCTGATCATATTTTCCAGCAACCGCAATGAGTTATTGATGACATCAGTAATATCCACTTCCCACATCAATTCCCCGGGCTGCAAACGAGAGTAATCTTTAAGGCTATTCACTATTCCGCTGATACGTGTGGCCCCTTCGTGCATTCTGGAAAGAAGGTCCGGCATAAAACTTCGAAGCTCTGAATATTCAAGCCCGCCAGCTAAAAATTCACCATTCTCATGGTAATATTCCTCAAGGACAGGAGTGACGTCTCTCCAAATGTCCTCCATAAGAGGAAGGTTCAAGGTAATGAAACTATTGGGATTGTTGATCTCATGAGCCATCCCTGAAACCAGAACACCTAGTGAGACCATTTTGTCAGCTTGAATAAGCTGTTGCTCTTTTTCCTTCGTTTGCCGTTCTGATTCAACTCGTTCAGATATATCGCGTATGGCACAAACTCCAACTTTCTCACCCTGAAAAATAATGTCGCGCTGCTGAATTTCGCAAATAAGCATTTTTCCGTGCCGACAACGGAAGTTAGCATCAAAGCGGGATTTCCTGTTCTTTGAAGTATGTTCTCGAACCTCCTCGCGGCACTCAGGATCTGCCAGATCATCAATATTCAGTCCGGCGAACTCTTCCTGAGAATATCCGAACATGCGGTGTCCGGCTTTATTGGTAAGCAGTATTTCACCTTCATGATGGATGAAAATTGCCTCAAAAGTAGATTGAGAAAGCTGGCGAAAACGATCCTCGCTTTCACGCAGTGCGGCTTCTGCTAATTTTCGACGATCAATGGCCTGAGCTTGCAGAAAGTTTTTGCGGGCCAAAATTGAAATCTGGTTGGCAATGAGGCAAAGAACGTTGCAGACTCGCAAGAACTGGTCATGAGACATAACCGGTACTTCACTAAGAGCTTCCATGAATTCATCTTCGTCAGCTCCTATTTCATTTGCATATCTTTTTATCCGCTCATCATTGATGGGTGGACAACGCACTTGGCCGATAATCCAGTTCGCAATATGGCGATCCCCAACATAAAAACTAGTCCCGCCGTCCCATAGCCCGCCGCTTAAACATGGACGCATGATAGGTTCCAGTGGGCTTTTAGTGCCGAAAGAAGCATCAGAGCGCATGCAGTTCTTAAGGCCTTTAGGTGTTTTTCTAATGACGTTGTTACAGAGTCTGCAAAAGCGACTGGGTTTGGTTATAGGCCTGCCATCTAGGTCGGTAATGATTGAGGCAACATTGGTCGCTTCGGAAAAAGAATCCTGAATCTGCTGGATGGCTTCCACATCAAAATAATCCTCAAATCGATAATCTTTGTCATCATTCTGAGGTGCTTGGACAGACTTATTAAGATTGCAGCCCCTATCAAAACTGCCGCATAAAGTCTGAGTGGCTTCCAGTTCCGCGACTCTCGTCCGCAAAGTATTGAGTTCTTCAATAACTTCGTCAGAGCAGGAAACTGGTTTTTTGAAATTTTCTTTTTTTGAATCCATATTACTTTTTTACATCCGACATTATCATTGTTTGATTATTGTGAGCTACAAGTTGACTGCATGTTTAATTATCATCTTTAAAGCATAATCAATGCCACTTTCTGTTCCTTAAATAACAACTTAAATAGTTTAACCTCATCAATAGCAGGTCTGCAACGGTTATAACCAAACCTGAGTAATGTACTGATATTACAAGTGTATATCTACTTAAAATTTAATAGTCTCCTAAACATTACCCCTAGCTTAGAACCTTGCTCTTTCATAACTCATCAGCCCATGACAACCTGTGTAAACCTTGCGTCAACCAGATTAACATTACCTCATAAAGTGTTGATATTAAGTGGTTTTTATCCGCGAAAGCCATCCTTACTTATCCGCAATGTCAACCGGGGCTGACACGTTCATTTTACCTTCATTATGTCTTAAAAGTAATCAAACTCAGTTAAGCTCCCGCAATAGCAAGCATATTAATTCATGGCACGTTTTTCTCTTTAGGGGGTTTAGACGCAGCAACAGCCGTATGCGCGCTACTGCTCCTGCTGCGAATAGAAATGTGAGAAATTGGGGAATAACTTTAAGGAGTGTGGTTACTATGGAACCTTTCAGCATGAATACCCTTGTTATGTGCTTTGCCGGCGGGATTGTCGGCGGTGCTATCGGCGGACTTTTTTCATTCATAATCTGTGGCCTCATGGTCATGGCCGGATGTCTAGTAATAATGGCTAGCGGATCTGATTTTGTATTGCTCCAAGTAGGGCTAGGGCCAATCTTCGGGCCTCACGTAGGTGGATTTGCTTCTGGAGTTGCCGCATCAACTTACGCCGCTGCGGTTAGTAAAAATCATCCTGGCGGAGCAGCAAAAGACATCCTGTCTTCACTTATGGGGACATCATGGGACGTTCTTTTGGTAGGGGGGCTTACAGCATTAGCCGGACATTTCCTGCTACAGCTTTTTGCCCTGATACCCGTTGTTAACATGACGGATATGATCGCTCTTAGCGTTGTTGCAACAGCATTTCTGGCTCGCTTTCTCTTTCAGAAAGAAATGCCTTGGGGAAATTCTAAATCTATCAAAGATCTCGGCTACCTCAAGACGGATGATCATAAAATTTCATGGGTGCCTTGGATGCTCCCTCTCCCTAAAATGGTCCTTTACGGCTGTGCTGCGGGAGTTCTTTCCGCTGCAATGGCAGCTCAGGCCAAAGCAGTGATGGACCCAATGGCGGCAGCAGGTGTTATCTCGGCAGCAGGAGCTTTTGTTGTTCCACTCATAATGGGCTGGGCAGCAGCAGCCATTAGCCTCATTGCACTTCAGTTAGGTACAGGCGCAATTCAGCAGGTACCAGTCTGGCATTGCCAAGCTATTTTGTCTGCTCTCGCTTACCTTTACTTTGGAAATATTATGATAGCCGGACTGGTCGGAGGTTGCGCAGCTCTCTTGCAGGAACTTATGGCCCGCATGTTCTGGAACCATGGAAGCAACCATGTTGATCCTCCGGCAGCGGCCATAGCTGTGGGTACCCTGATGCTTAACATCATAAAATAACACTTTTGAATAATGGATAAAACAATGCCGGTAACAGCAATAATAGCACAGCAAATGATTGCGGCAGCAGTGGCAAAAGCGGACGAAATAGGGGTCCCAATGGTTATCGCGGTGGTCGACGAGGGAGGCAACTTTGTTGCTCAACTACGTCAGGATGACGCCTTGATCGTCAGCATAGGCCTCTCTTTGAACAAAGCCTACACAGCCGTAGCAGTTAAGATTCCTACCGAAACATTGGGTTCTGTATCTCAGCCTGGCGGTCCTCTATATGGGATTCATACAGCTGATAATGGGCGGATTGTGATCTTCGGCGGAGGTTTGCCTATTGAAGAAAATGGAAAGGTAATTGGCGGAATAGGCGTAAGCGGTGGCAGCGTTGAACAGGACATAGCTTGTGCGGAAGCTGGTCTTGCAGCCTACTGTTCATAAAACTTTGAATAATAAACTTTTAAGGAAGGAATAGAACAATGACTAAAAACAAACCTAACGTGCAAATTCCAAAAACTGTTGGTGCTTCTGATCGTGTTGAAAAAACCTTAGATCGTTTTTTGAACACTGCTCCGGCGATATGTGCTGAACGTGCTGTGCTAATCACTGAATCCTACAAGGAAACAGAAGGCCAGCCTATGCCTCTTCGCCGCGCCAAAGCTCTGGAAAAAATCCTTGCTGGTATGTCCATCTTCATTCAGGACGATGAAATTACCGTAGGTAACCAGTGTTCCATGCCACGTTCTGCTCCGATCTTTCCTGAGTTTTCTTGCAAGTGGGTTGAAGAGGAGTTGGACCGTCTTGAAAAAAGAACCGCAGATATCTTCCTCATTTCTGAAGATGTAAAAACCAAGCTACGCAAAGCTTTCACTTACTGGGACGGTAAAACCGTTAACGAAATAGCTTCCCAGCTCATGCCCGAGGAATCCCTCGAAGCTCATAACGAAGTTGTCTACACCGTCGGTAACTACTTCTATAATGGAGTAGGTCATATCTCTGCAGATTATAATAAAGCTCTTACTCTCGGACTTAATGCCGTCATAAATCAAGCGGAAGAGAAGCTAGCCGAGATTGATTTCTCCGATGCGGCTCAGCTTAACAAGATGCATTTCCTTAAATCCGTAGTCATCGCAAACAAAGCCGTCATCGCTTTTGCTGAACGCTTCGCTGATCTGGCTGAAAAAATGGGTTCTGTGTGTGAAGATTCCACCCGCAAAGCCGAACTAAATGAAATCGCGCGTATCTGCCGCAAAGTTCCTGCTCAGCCTGCTGAAACATTTCAGGAAGCAATGCAGGCATTCTGGTTCATCCATCTGATAATTCAGATTGAATCAAACGGTCATTCTATCTCACCTATGCGCTTTGACCAATACATGAACCCATTCCTACAGTCAGACAACATTTCTGTTGAGCAGGCTCAGGAAATGCTGGACATGCTCTGGGTTAAATTCTCTGAACTCAACAAAGTGCGTGACGAAAACTCCACCATGGCTTTCGCCGGATATCCAATGTTCATGAACTTGATCGTTGGCGGGCAAAAACGTGATGGTTCAGATGCCACTAACATGATGTCCTACTTAATTCTGCAGGCTAGTGCGAATACCAAGCTCTATGCTCCTTCGCTCTCTGTCCGTATTCATGAAGGAACACCTGACCTTCTTTACAAAAAAGCTGCTGAACTTAGCCGCATGGGCATGGGGTACCCCGCATACTATAATGATAGAGTTATCGTACCTGCACTATTGGCCCGTGGACTTGAGCGTGAAGATGCTCGTGATTACGGTATTATAGGCTGCGTTGAACCTCAGGTTGGCGGAAAAACAGAAGGCTGGCATGACGCTGCATTCTACAACATGGCTAAAATTATTGAGCTTTGTCTTAACGATGGTGTGGATCAGCGCACGGGCAAACAGCTCGGCCCTAAATCGGGCGGTCTGAAAAGCTTTAAATCATTTGAAGATCTTATGGATTCATACACCCAGCAGACTTCCCATTTCGTGAAACTCATGGCTGCTGCCGACAACGCAGTCGACATGACCCATGGCAAACATTGTCCACTTCCATTCCTGTCCTCTCTCGTAGATGACTGTATCTCCGAAGGACTTTCTTTGCAGGAAGGTGGCGCACATTACAACTTCACAGGGCCTCAGGGCGTTGGCGTTGCAAACGCAGGAGACTCTCTCACCGCCATCAAAAAGCTCGTTTTCGATGATAAGGCTCTGACTCTTGAGCAGCTTCAGGAAGCTCTTGCTAACGATTTTGAAGGACAGGAAGATCTGCGCCAGATGTTGGTAAACCGCGCTCCTAAATACGGCAATGATGATGATTACGCTGATGAAATTGCTAAGGAAGCCGCGCTCATTTATTGCAATGAAGTCAACAAATACAGCAACCCTCGTGGTGGTAAATTCCAGCCCGGTCTGTATCCCGCATCTGCAAACGTTCCTTTGGGTTCTGTCGTTATGGCGACTCCAGACGGACGCAAAGCATGGTCGCCGCTGGCAGATGGTGTATCACCTATCTCCGGTTATGATTCCTGCGGTCCTACTGCCTCAGTTTTATCTGTTGCAAAGCTGGATCATGAAATAGCTTCCAATGGAACATTGCTTAACCAGAAATTCCACCCATCCGCCATCGAAGGTGAAAAGGGATTGGAAAGTCTTAAAGCAGTAACCGAAGCGTATTTCCAGAATGGTGGGTTCCATGTGCAGTACAACGTAATAAGTAGGGATACTCTGCTGGAAGCTCAGGCCAATCCTGAAAAGCACAAAGGTCTAGTTGTCCGGGTAGCAGGGTACAGCGCATTCTTTACCTCGCTTGATAAATCACTACAGGACGACATTCTCGCTCGTACTGAACAGAACTTCTAAAACACACAATATACCGGGGAACCTCAAATATGGGGTTCTCCGGAACAAACGCCAACAGGACATGCAATGAGATGGAAAGAACGCCAGCACAAATTTAGTTTGAAAGATAAGGATAAGGCTCAACTCACCGGGTTGGTATTTGATATTCAGCGTTTTGCGGTCCATGATGGCGGCGGCATTCGCACACTGGTGTTTTTGAAGGGGTGTCCCCTAAAGTGCAAGTGGTGTCAGAACCCTGAATCCATGAGCAGTAAACCTGAGATTATGCGTATACCGCATCACTGCATCAGCTGTGTAAAATGTGCGACACTTTGCCCAGAGCAGGCTATAGAAATCAAAGAAGATTTCAAAGTAAATATTGCCAGAGACAAATGCACATATTGCGGTGAATGCGTTGAAAAGTGTTATGCCGGATCAATGACCATTGTAGGTCGTTATATGACTGTTGATGAAGTACTGGAAGAAGTGGAGCGGGATCGCCCATTTTATAATACTTCTGATGGAGGAGTGACTTTCTCTGGTGGAGAACCCACCTTGCAATCAATATTTCTTATCAAGGCTCTGAAAGAAGCTCATAACCGTGGCTTACATACTGCAATTGAAAGTTGCTGTCTCTGCGCTCAGGATACTTTTGCAAAAGTAATGGAGCATACAGATTTAGTACTTACCGATATCAAGCATATGGATTCTGCGAAACATGAAGAGCTCACTGGCGCACCGAATGAACAGATTTTGAGCAATATCAAAATGGCGGCAGAAATGGGTAAAACTCTCCGCATCAGGATTCCGCTTATTCCCGGCTGCAATGATTCTGAGGAAAACATTGAAGCTACAGCAAAATTTGTCGCATCTCTTGGAGACGCAGTCGAAGGTCTTGATATTCTTCCATATCATCGCTTGGGAGAGCCAAAGTGGGAACAGCTTGACCGTAAATATGCTTTGAGCGGGGTCATTCCACCGGACCGTGAGCATGTTCTGGCTCTGAAAAATTTAGTTTTGCCTCACTGCCCAAATGTTTCCGTAGGAGGGTAAGCTTTAACGGACCTCTTCCCTCTAAAAGCTTTCATGTTTGTCCGCATGGAAGCTTTTCTCATTTCATTTTTTAAACTATTTTTGAACAATTAAAAAAAGGCCAGTCCTTCCGTAGAAAGACTGGCCTTATAGAAGCATATTTAGAGCACTTTACTCGTTACTGACCAGAAAATCGTCCTTGCTTTTAAGGGGCTTATAGTACCAGCCAACCTTTCCTTCTCTTGTCTTGCTGTTGTACTTAAATTTAATAACAAGACCGTCCATGATATGCTTGCATTTGATTATGCGCCAGTCGCCTTCTACAGATCTTTTTACAGGCTTGATAATCTCTGCATCCATTAGTTTGAGGCCATATTCCTCAAACTCTTCAATCGAGAGAGTTTCTGGCAGGTAAAAAGAAAAGATATTACAGTACACTTTATTGTCTATAAATCCATAGTACTGCTCAATTGGTGAGACCTTTTCTTCGATTTTAAGAGTACATTCTCCATTAAATTTATAGTAAGTTATTCCATTTTTTTCTTTATGTTTGCTGAAGAGAGCATTGTCGTTTAGCTGCTCAACTGTTTTTCCATAAGGGGGGAATTGACAGTTAAAATCTTCAGCCATGGCGGGAACAGCCAAGAGCAATATAAAACAAATGATGATGATTTTTTTCATGTAGAATTTCTTCCTTTAACTTTATAGATTTTTACCACGTTCTAATTCTGCTTTAACATAAGCGAAAATTGCCTAGCGTTGGCTTTACAAGCCTCTAGCATTTTCAGGTCAGTTTGCATACATTAGATAAACCATCAAGGTGGCTTAAGATAGCGATGTAACTATCCTTTTTAAAGAAGGCACTGAAGAGCTCCCATAGCCCATGGGCAGTGTCCGCAGGGAACCTGTGCGCCCATGCAGTCCGTTTCGAAATCATAGGATCTTCCAGTGATATCATCGCAAGGGACAATCGGGCAGTTTGAACAGTATGGAAATGAGTAATCGAGCACTTCGTTGCGGAATCCTGAATACTTGGTAGAGCGCCATATTTCGCTGAAATCAGCTTCCGCAAGGTTGCCGAAAATCTGAGGTTTAACAAGCTTTTCACTTCCGTCTAGATGGCAGGAATAGCCGTGCCATAGAAACTGACAAGGAGCTACATCTCCTTTAGATGTAACAAATGCAGCGCCGTCCTCCATAAAATGGCAGCTCAAATCATCTCTTGCCATCATGGACGGCATGCGAAGTTCAATACCCAGTTCCGCTGCCTGTAATTCTGCCTGTGCGCAAATTTCATCTACGGCAACCATGGTGGGATTGTGCTTTTTTTTGTCCCACTCAAGTAGGCTGCGCAAATGAAGCCAGATGTCATTTTTTTTAGCATCCAGTCTCATTTTTTTAACCATGTCAGTAAGCTGCTTGCCGGACGGAGTTTTTAAAAATTTCCAGACAAAATTATAGTAGTCATGTATGTCCAGACCTAAACTCAGGGCGTGATTCTGCCATTTTTCAAAAAGTGCAGTGGTTTTTGGTGGGTTGGGATTGAAAAGAGATTGCTCTTGCATGGCTTCACTATGGGCCAGAACATTTGAACAAATCATGAATGCGGAACCTTGTTGTGCCGCCCACCGGACTACTCCGGGCAATTGATCAACAGTATCTTTCATCAGTACAAATTCTACGCCGAGATTAAGTTCTCGATCATATTTTTTGCCTGCATTTTTAAGAAGAGCGAAGCTACGTGCAAGCCTTTCAACGCTTGACTGACCGTGAATTTCACCGGACTGACCATCTCTGCTCTCAAGTGAATCCACTGATATACAGAAGGTATCCGCACCGGCTAGAACTAGTGAATTCGCAAGTTTTTCCGTGAGCAGTAAGGCGTTTGTCTGAAATCCTATCCAGCTCTGTTGAGGCATATTTTTTCGTGCATATGCGACTATTTCAGCCAGCTGGGGGTGTAGCAAGGGTTCACCAATGCCGTTCAGAACAAGCCCTTCGCAATGCTCAAGGGCGGGCTTTAACTTCTTGAAAGTTTCCAAATCAAGGTCGGCCTCAGAAATGTCATTTCCCGGTGCATATTTTACGCACATGGAGCAGCTCATATTGCAGCGTGTAGTGACTTCGACTTGGAGTTTGGAAGGGAAAGGTGCCTGCGCTTTGGCGTTGGCCGTCTTTGCCATTTTGGGATTTTCTTTATCTAAAATATTATTCATTCTAATCTCCGCAGAGAGGATAATTCTTAATGTTACTAACAACGCATCCACAACTACGGTTATGCTAGGCTAAGGATAAAACTGAGTCGAGAACTTAATCATGCTGGCTATAGTTAAACGCTATGCATGCCCTGAATGTATTTGCCCGGTGTTATTCCCATGATTTTCTTGAAGCATCGGGTCATATGGCTCTGGTCAGAGAATCCGGCTGAGGCAGAAGCTTCCGCTAGGCCAGATCCTGTAGTTATGAGGCTTTTAACTCTACGAATCCGCCATACGCTTTGGTATTCATGAGGGGGCATTCCAACTTCAGCGGTGAATCTACGGTTTAATCGGCAAGGGCTAATATTTAGCTTTCGTGCAAGGTCTTCGAGTCTAACCGTTTCGGTGCAATGTTTTTCAAGGTGGTGACGAGCCAACTGAATCTGCTGAGAAATTTGTTTTGCGGTGTTTTCTTCTGATGTTGCGGTCAGAGGTAGGGCTTCCAGAATATTGAGAAGAGTTATATCTTTTTCCAAACTCGAGGCAGCTTGTTCTATGCTTTCAGCGAGCGTCATTATCCTTCCAAAGAGAATCGGGTCATCTGAGCGAGGCGACGGAAACGCCAATTTATTGCAGTCGAATCCTAGCCGGTTAAGAAGTTCTGCTGTTATGCAAAACATAATATATGTGCTGTGGCCCGCGTCAGGACAGGCATGCGCCTGGCCCGGAGAAAGTAGCACTACATCCCCGGATTTGAGTATAAAAGTTTGATTATTAATGGCAATATGTCGGGTTCCGCTAAGAACCGCCCCGACACACAGGGATTCGTGCAAATGACGAGCCTCCGTCGGGGTGGTCCCATTGTGATGGATTCGCACGACCCCATCCATACCTTTAATTGCTGAGAGTGCGGTCGTGTTTTTCATATCCATCTTATGAGTATTAGTTATAATAATGCTGGGATGAACTTTGCGAGAAGGAACAGCCCTTCATCGCCTGCTTGGACTAGATGTGCTGTATTCTCTGGCAGGATGGCGACCACTCCTTTCTCATAGGGTATGTTGCGACCATCCAGAATACAGTAGCCCGACCCTTCGGCTACCTCATGCATTTCCCAACTTGTCTCATGGGTATGATCACCGATTTTGGCTCCGGGTTCAAGTTTTACCAGATGGGCACTGAATTTTCCATCGGTGTCGGTGCTCGTGACGAGATGTTTGAGCGAAACTCCTTTAAAAGCAGGATGCTGATTCCATGCAAGGTTTTGCGTAGAGGTGTCGGTCAAATGGCCGGCAATAGTGCCTGTGTCGAGTTTTGAAAATAAATTATTCATGTTGTCTCCTTGGTTTTCGGAGGAGAATAGTTCGGATCGAAGGTTCGGTCTTGTACGATCTTGTCGCTCTATTGAGCGCTTAGCTAAATAATCAGCAGGTAGGGTATTAAGGGCGTACCACTTAGGATAATTAGGTTTAATCGTCGCTAGTGAGCATATATTTCTGGTTTGCTGGAAGCAAGAATGATATCGTAAAAAACGAAAATATACTTATAGGTGTAATTGATAAGTAGTATAGGTTTTTGTGATAAAAAAGAGTAGATAGCTAGAGTATCATTGAGTGTGTATCGTGCGCATAAAAGATGAGTTCTTTACATTAACGTATTATTAAAAAGTCAGAATATAGTCCTGTTGGTCTTATTTGGTTGAGGAGCTAAAGTGCGTATTAGTTTTAATAGGATGGAGTGGGCCGGTTCAGTGGGAGATTTGGGTGCATTGCTGCCCTTAGCTTTCGCCATGATAATGATAAATGGTTTGTCAGCCACAGGATTGTTTTTGACAGTAGGGCTGTTCTATATTCTCGGGGGAATGTATTACCGGACTCCAATTGCAGTTCAGCCCATGAAAGTCATTGCAGCTTACGCCATTGCACAGGCTCTGAGCGCAGATGTTATCACTGCATCAGGTATGATTATTGCGGTTTTCTTACTCTTTTTAGGATTGACTGGAATAGTGAAGCAGGCTGCAAGAATAATCCCCTTGCCTGTTATTCGAGGTGTTCAGCTCTCCACCGGAATACTATTAATATTGAAAGGAATAGATTTGGTTCTGGGTAAAAGTAGCTTGCAAGTTCTTAGAGGGGCGGTTGAACCTTTTTTGAGTTTTCAGTCCGTTGGATCTGTCCCACTGAGTATTGTTATTGGACTCGTCTTCGCAGTAGTTGTGTTCTTTTTAAGAAATAGTAAGCGCTTTCCTGCTGGCCTGATTGTTGTTGGTAGCGGTGCTTTTTTAGGCATTTTATTAGGGGCGTGGCAGGGGCTTTCAGAACTTCAATTCGGCTTCCACTTGCCTGAAATTATGCCGTTCGGTATTCCTTCGGGGGAAGCTTTTTCATTTGCACTGCTTGCTTTGGTTTTACCTCAGGTTCCCATGACATTAGGCAATGCTGTCATTGCAAACAGAAATTTAAGTCACGAATATTTTGGCGAAGAAAGCCGTAGAGTTACTGATCGCGCTTTGTGTATTAGCATGGGGATAGCGAACGGGTTTTCGGCACTTGTCGGGGGCATGCCTGTTTGCCATGGAGCAGGAGGTCTTGCTGCGCATTACCGATTCGGAGCGCGGACTAACGGCGCAAATATTATTATTGGCAGCTTATTTGTAGTTCTTGCGATTGGTTTCGGCGCTGGATCAGTAAAAGTACTTCAGCTTATTCCTATGGGAGTCCTCGGCGTACTTTTGTTTTTCTCCGGTTCGCAACTTGCTTTAACTGCTAGAGATATGCGTTCGTATCCAAAGTTGATTGTCCTAATTAGCATGCTGGGAATTACTTTGATTTCTAATCTGGCTTGGGCTTTCGGTGCAGGTATTATTTTAAGTGCACTTATCGCAAAGGTGAAGGTTTCGTAAGCAGGAACTCTGCTAAGCTGCCTACAATTGTTTGATTCATCTGGAAGGGCAAGAAATAGCTGATTGACACAACTTCCCGGATGATTAATTTGAACGCAGAGTAAAATTAAAAACATCAGTCAGATCAAAATAATCAAAGGAAATGTAAATTATGAAAATTGATATTGCTATAGAAAAGGTACTTAGAGACGAGTCTGCTGATTTGAAAGTTTTTTGTACTAAGCGTAACGACGGTACTTTTACCGACGGAACTACTATCTCCAGAGAATTAGACGGTAATTTTGAAAATTATGTTCTTGGAGAAGGTTGGGTTACAGACTATACTGTGATGACTGATTTGTAGGTTTAGATATTACATCTATTTTGGAAGTGGCTTAGCCTGTTATGCCAGTTGCTGATCGGGTTTTGTGTATTCGCATAGGGCTGGTTAAATCTGTTTATCGCAAAGTCTAAGGTTCTTCGTAAGCTTTTTGAGTTAAGTTCTGAATCGGAACTTAACTATGTTTGTTATTTTTTTGGAAATTCATTTTGTAAAGCTATTCTATAGAAGTTTTATGTTGAATTTTCTATCGCAGTATGTATATTTTATATGGTAAAACAGTATGAAATTAGGGCCCTGTTTTGTGGGGTCTTAAGCCTAATAATCTGGAGGTAAGTCGTATGGGGAAGTTGATTAAAGAAGAGGGAGAGAAAGGTCGGTTGCACATAGAGACTCGCTTACTGGGTGAATCTCTGGTTGGAAAAGACTGCTTACGTAGCACAGAGGCTACTGAATATTTCCACATGCAGCCCGAAGTAAATGTTTTGAAGATCGGTGGTCAGTCCATCATGGACCGTGGAGCAAAAGCTTTACTACCTATCCTTGATGAGTTGATCATAGCCAAAGAGAATCATAAAATTTTGCTTATGACTGGTGGTGGAACTCGCGCCCGCCACGTATATAATATCGGAATTGATTTGGGCATGCCTACAGGCGTGTTGTCTAAACTTGGTGATAAAGTCTCTTGGCAGAATGCCGAAATGTTGTCGGTTCTTCTTGCGAAACATGGCGGAGTTAAAATCGGTCATGGCGAGCACCTTGAGCAGCTCAACATGTATTGCCAGCTCGGTTGTCTACCTATTACTACAGGTATTCCTCCTTATGGTTTCTTTGAGCATCCCGCAGAGTTGGGGTCTATTCCTCCGCATCGCACTGATTCCGGTGCGTGTCTGCTCGCAGAGAATATTGGCGCTAAGTCTCTATTGTATCTGAAGGATGAAAAGGGATTGTATGAAGATGATCCTAAAAAGGCTAAGGATCGTGAGACACTGAAATTCTATGATAGAATTCATGTAGACGAGTTAATAGCAATGGATCTTGACGATCTGATCATTGAACGCCCTGTTTTGACTTTCCTTAAGAACGCCAAAACTCTTAAAGAGTTCCAAATCATTGACGTTCTGCGTCACCCTGAGGAAGTCCATGCCGCTCTTAATGGCGAACATGTTGGAACTATCGTTTATAAATAAACTAAAAAAAAAGACCGGGAGCGATTCGCTCCCGGTCTTTTTTTTGTGGTCTTAAGCCTTTTTGCCTTCGCTACCTTTGCCGTCTCTTGTCAGGTAGACAATTTCAGCTCCAGTGTGCTCTGCAATCTGTTTCAATTCACATTTACGGATACGCTTAACTTTAAGGGTCAGCTCTCCACCGTCTACACCAACTACGCGGTATCTAGGCTTTTTGTCGCCATCTTCTGATCTGCGGCGTTCTCTTACAAATACTTTCATAGAGTTCTCCTTTGGATGTTATTGTGTCTTTGTGGATATTCGTCTATACTACATATATATCCTTAAAGAACCTATAGTCAAGAAGGACTTTGTAAAAATGTCAAGAAAAGTTGGTGGGGGAAAACCCCAAAGATATGTACAGCCGTCATTATTAATGGCCCTTCGTGGTGGGCCTTCCTACGGTTATCAATTAATTCAGACTATTGGGGAATATGGTTTCATGCGGGGGGATGTCCCCCCGGGAATGATTTATAGACACCTGCGCCAAATGGATGAAGAGGGACTTGTCGAGTCCAAATGGGACTCAGAAGGGGATGGCCCGGCAAAACGGGTTTATTCCATCACCGATGAGGGATTAGAAATACTGGAAGCGTGGATTATCCACATGGAACGTCAGCGAGATTCGCTGGATAAGTTTATTTTGCGGTATGCTGAGCATCCGTAGATTTGGGTTGAACGTCGATGCTATGACCTTTTTTACGTTTGCCGTGAGCTGGTTCCCATACTCCGTGACTGATCCTTTGTACTTGCAATACTGGGCTTCCGGCCCAAAGTGATGGACGAATCCATATAGCACTTTGAACTAGGTCTCCCGGAAGTGGTACAAGTGGGTCGCGGTCCACCGAGACTACTTGGATGCCTGCGTCGTTCAAGTCATAGACATGCAGGGATGATGAAAGATCGCGCAGTTTTCCGTATTCAATAAATCTTCCGCACCAGCCAAACTTAGTCAGGCCTATTGCAGCTGTCGCTCCGATAATGCCGTCGTTTGTTCCGCCGAGGCCCATCAGGTCTATTGACTTGGTTACGTCCATTGCGTTTTGCTGCGTTACGAGTTGCCCTGTGACAGTTTTTGAAAAGTCGATTATTTCGCTGCTTATTTCAGACTCTTTAGCTATGCACAATCCCGGATCACTTCCCGGGGCGCAAAGGTTCAGGATGTGCTCTATTGCTTGAGTGCGCAGCTGCTCAAGGGCGCTTTCTTGAGGTATGTCGATAATGGCACAGGCTGAGCTGTTGTTCGAGGTGAAAGGGATATCGCTTAATCTTGGCAACTGGTGACGAACCACACCCAGCACGTGGTAATCTTCTGGTAATGCATAGACGAACTCCCGGACTAATCTGCCGGTTCCGATTGGGGCATCTTTGTCATCTGTATCATCAAATCCTACGTATATGCGCATGATAGCGTCTCCTGCTTCTTTGGTATATTTTACAGTGATCTGGCACAACGCAGATAGGCTATACTTAATGATGAATTGGCACAACTAGTAATGATGGTTTCATATTCAAATAGAGGTAATTATGTCTATTATTGCATGCTTTATCTATTTGAGTCTTGATAGTTTAATAACAACCCCTCGTATTAAATAATATGGAGATGATCTAATTATGATTTTTGTACATTACCCCAGCTGAACAAGTGCCCGCAAAGCCAAGGCTTGGCTGGAAGAAAAAGGTGTAGATTTCGTTGTTCGTAATATCGTAAAAGAGACTCCGACAAAAGAAGAGTTGCTTGAGTGGCAACAGATTGCGGGTGTTGATAAAAAGAAGTTTGTGAACACTAATGGCAAAAAATACAAAGAACTCGGCCTAAAAGATACTATAGATGGTATGTCTGAAGATGATCTTTTCGGCCTGATAGCGAGTGATGGAATGCTCATTAAACGTCCTCTTCTTGTGGGTGAAGATTATGTTCTTATGGGCTTTAAGATCAAGGAATGGGAAGCGTTGGAATTGTAATTTGACTCGTTCCTAAAAGATTCTGAAGCGGGTATTGTTGCAGTAATGCTGTATTGTATTGAGTTCTTTACTATTATTTAGAGGCAGTCATTAATTGATCTGCCTCTTTTTTTGTTCAAGAGTGAAATTATAATCAGGTTGTTTGCCGAATATAGTTAATTAGTATTTATAGACTGCTTTGATAGGGAATGTTGATTTAGATAAGCAGGGGTAATAATTGACGGGTTTGATCTTAATTTTGTATCGAAATTATCCCCATAATAATTGTGCCGATTTTTTTTAGCAGATCATTTATGAATAAATTTAACAGTTAATCCTAGCGGCCCTACAATTAGAGAGTTGATAAACCGGCACTGGATTAGTAAGAGGTAAGTTGTATATGAGATTTAGTATTTTAAATAAAATAGTGCTGATGGCTGTCAGTATGGTTATAGTAACCGCTGCATCAATTTTCTTTACAGTTGATCACTATATGACTGAAGGGTTTGCTAATGAATCACGTAATAGCATTACAACCTTAAAAAAAGTTTTTGATAACCATATTGAGATGCTCGAACATGAGTCTTATGAAGAATCAAAATTAGCGGCTAGAGACAGTGGTTTGATTGAAGCCGTTCAGTCTCAAGATTATTCCCTCATAAAGCCCATTGTAGATTCTATTTTAGCTGAAACTGAATTTGACTTGCTTACTATAACTGACTCATCTGGTAGAGTTCTTGCTCGTGGACATTCCGATAAATATGGCGACAACATAAATTCTCAGCCGACAGTGCAGGCGGCTCTTGGTCGTCAGAGTAAATCTGGTGTAGTTGAGGGGACAGAAATTCCTTTTTCAATACGCTCAACATCCCCTATTCGATCCGGTAATAACTTAATTGGAACTATTTCTTTCGGTAATTCTCTTGAAAAAGATTCTTTCGTGGACGATATTAGAGAGTTCACTGGTTTAGAAATCACTGTTTTCAAAGATGAAACACGTGCTATGACAACAATCGTTAAGTCCGGTAAGAGAGCAATTGGTACTAAAATGACTAATCCTGAAGTCATTGCAACGGTACTTGATAAAAGTTCTACATTCCTGGCTCGTAACAATATCCTAGGGATTGAATATCAGACAGCTTATTGGCCAATAAAGGGATTGTCTGGAAATAATCTTGGTATGTGGTTCATAGGCATGCCTGTTGAAACTATATTGCAGGCTCAATCCAAGGTTTCGACATCTTCTCTACTTGTTATTTTGGTTATTATCCCGCTTATGATTATTGCTGCTTGGCTGATAGCGAAATCTTTATCTAAGCCAATCGTTCTTACCACTGAATTTGCTTCATCTGTCGCAGATGGAGATCTAGACCGTGAGCTTGTTGTAAAAACTAAAGATGAAGTTGGGGTTCTTGCAGAAGCCTTAAATCGAATGGTGGCAACTCTTAAGGAAAAAATAGGGCACGCTCAGGAACAGACTCATCTTGCCGCCGAAGAAACTGAAAAAGCCAAACAGGCCATGGCGGAAGCTGAGGAAGCCAGAGCTGCGGCTGAAATAGCTAAACGTGAAGGCATGCTACAGGCTGCAAGTGAACTTGAAGGGGTTGTCTCAATTATTTCAACAGCATCAGAGGAATTGTCTGCTCAGGTAGAGCAGTCATCTACTGGGTCGGATATTCAGGCTCAGCGGACAAGTGAAACTGCAACAGCCATGGAACAGATGACCGCATCTGTGCTTGAAGTTGCAGAAAGCTCTGGGCAGGCTTCTGGCACTGCAAACGATGCCAAAGCAACCGCTACCTCCGGTGCAAATATTGTCGACACTATGATCGGTGGAATTGGAACTGTGCAAAAACATTCTGAAAACCTTCAAAATGAAATGGTACAGCTCGGTCACAGTGCAGAAAAGATTGGTGAGATTATTGACGTTATTTCTGATATTGCCGATCAAACTAACTTGCTAGCGCTTAACGCCGCTATTGAAGCCGCTCGCGCTGGTGAGGCTGGACGAGGTTTTGCAGTTGTGGCCGATGAGGTTCGCAAGCTGGCTGAAAAAACCATGACGGCGACGAAAGAGGTGGAAGACGCTATTTCAGGAATTCAAAATGGTAGCCGCAATAGCATGGCCAGGTGTCTGGATACCGTAAAAGAAGTTGGCTCAGTAGCTGAAATGGCGACCGATGCCGGGAAGTCACTGACTGAAATTCAGTCTTTGACAGACAATGTTTCAGATCAGATAAGAGGCATTGCCACTGCCTGTGAAGAGCAGTCTGCAACTTCTGAGGAAATTAATCGCGCTATAGATGAGATCAATAATATCTCGACAGAAACAAGTGATGCGATGCGCCAATCCTCCGAAGCTGTGATGGACTTAGCCTCTCAGGCTCAACGCCTCCAGTCGATAATTCAAGAGATTGAAAGCGAAAACAGATAATTATGCGGGCCAGTCTTCGCTGACGAAGGCTGGCCTGTTTCTAATTGAGAATGGTAGTTCGTAGGCTTTTAAGGCACAGTTTACTTTGTACGCAGGGTAAAGGATTGCATGCTGTTTTGTTTTGATTTAAGTGGAATTTGCAGAAAGCATTGTAGGCTGTTCGGTGTTTAAATCTTATGTTTGAGATAGCATCCGTAGGCTTCGCTTAATTAAACAGGAACTTTTGATTCATGAGGTCTTTTATGAGTGATTTGTCTTTGAAGCAGGTTAAATATGGCGAATTTGTAATAAGGTATTTCGTTCAAGGAAATATTGCTTATTTGTGTCCCGCGGATATTTTTGCAGTAATGGGCAAGAGCGCGGATGAAGCTTCAGCTTGTGAAAATGAAGCTTCAGCTTGTGAAAATGAAGCTTCAGCTTGTGAAAATGAAGCTTGGGATAAAGTTGAAACCGGTCGCCGTATTTTTACAGATGAAGACTTTTTTGAGTGGTTTTCTGTCCAATTTGATGGTTACGACTATTCTGACGATATGAATTTCCCTCTACCGCTTCCTTGGAGTAACTAGGGGAAGGGCAGGGTATTGCTATTACCTAACGAATTTTTTTATCTCGTCCATTAAGGTTTTAATCTCGAAAGGTTTCGAAACAAATCCATTTATTCCAGCTGCGAAATATTTACCTCTGTCTTCCTGAGTAGCATGTGCTGAAACTGCGATAATGGGTACTCCTGAATTTGGAGATTGCTCATCTTTTCTGATCTCTTTAGCTATTTGAATTCCAGTCATGTCGGGAAGCTGTATATCAAGCAGTATTATGCTGAACTGATCTCGCTCGGCTTCCTTTAAAGCTTGTTCTCCATTTTCTGTCCTAACGACTTCGTACCCCTGACTTTCAAGAACTTTAGCGATATAAAGCTGGCTGTGCTTGTCATCTTCAACGATGAGAGCGTGCTTCTCCGTTGATGTTATAGCTTGCTCATTGCTTATTGGTTCGCAAGATTTCATGGGGATTTGGATGTTGACCAAGCTTCCCATGCCGGAGGGATTTTCGAATTGGATTTGTCCGCTCATTGCTTCGACCATTGGCCCGACCAGCTGAGTTGGGTTTGATTGGTATGGAGTGTCCTGATCCAAAGTCTTCGGATAAAAAGTGTTTTCACCGAGGGTTTTGTTCTTAGAGGCTGATGTTATAGCTAGCACTAGGGTGCCCTGGTCCGCTCCTCCTGCTGCTGCTGAAAATTGTACATATCCCCAAGGTGTATTGGTTATAAACAATTCGAGCAATGCTGTGCAAATCTGCTCAATACGGAGTTTGTCAGATTTTATGAAAGTGGGCAGGTCTGGAGATTTTGTGAAAGAAACATTAAGATCGTTTTGCGAAAAATCAGATTCAAATTCTTGGACTACGCCTTCTAAAGCTTCATGCAGGTTGAAGGCTATTTCTTCAACTTTCAGTCCTTTCTTCCATGTGAAAAAATCACCCATATCATTTATTTTAGATGAGATTCTCTTGAGTTTGAGGGATGAAGAATGATCGTTGTTTTTTTCAGATTGCTCAGCAATAAAGCGAGTCATCAGCGATCTCAGGCTATATGCTCTATTCTCAAAAAATTCTGTTTGAATGTTAGCCTGCTGAGTGATTTCTATATTGATGTTTTTTAATTTGTCTTCGAGTTTTTTTCTCGAGGATATTTCAGATTTAAGCTTTTCAATAGCGGTCGATAGCTCAATACCCTGCTCATTATAGTTTATTTCCAGCGAATTTTTGGCAGATTGGATTTCATTTCTGAGCTGTACAATTTCTGTAATATCTTGAATTACGCCAAATGTTGCAGAGCGCTCCCCTTTGTCATCTTTTTCAAAATAACCCCACATAAGAATGTAGACTGGCTTATCTGTATGTTTTCCGAGTTTGAGCTCGCAATGGAAGTGAGTATTATTTTTAAGAGCTTTGTCAGTGACTTGCTTAATTGTCTTTTGTTCTTCAGGAGCAAGGGCAATCAAAAGGGAATAGAAATTTGGGGGAGAGTCGTTTGGTATCCTTAGTATGGACGTGACTTGTCTTGTCCAATGTGAGCTATCTTGGTCTGCGCTGAACTGGAAGGCTCCTATTGAAGCTAAATCGTGTAATTGGGAAAGCTTTTCCTGGACTTGATTGAATTCCTGACTGGCTTCAATTGCTTCATCTGGTAGATCTTTCAATTCTCGCACTAGCCTTGAAAAAAGCATTGGGCGCTTTTTTATGATGTCCTGTACATCGCGGGATATTTTACCGCCAAGAGCTAAGAGGTAGTCAGAATCTTCACCTAAGACTTCAGCTAGTGCAATAGTTTTTTCTTCTGATAATGCAACTGGTAGGCATCTTTCAATTTTGCTTAGGTATGATGGTTCTATCCCAATGCGGAGGCTTACCTGTCGCTGGGAGAACGATTTATCATTTTCTTGCAGGGCCGCTCTCTTTGATCTGATGTAGTTTCCAAATTTTTCCATAAGCACCCTATAAACTTTTTTTTTTGTATTTACAAAGGTTGAATCGTATGCGAAACCCCGCGTGTATCAACACATACATAGTCGTTGATGTTATAGTCAAGATAATGGTTCAGGACTACCTCTATTTGAGAGATAGATTGTTTAGTTGTTAATTGATTTCACGCGGGAGCGTATAATGAAACTTTCTTCTAAGTTGTCACTTGGTTTCGGTTTGGTCTTAGCTCTATTGCTAATTCTTTCGTGCTCGTCTTATTGGGCTCTTGAAAATTCTAATGAGGGTTTTTCAAAATATCGTGGACTTGCAAGAGTCACTAATCTCACCGGACGCCTTCAGGCTAATATGCTTATGATGCGCATGAGCGTTGTGAACTTTATTGCATCTGGTAGTGATGCAGATTTGAAGCAATTCAATATTTCTTTTGACAAGATGAAGGATTTTATGGGGACGGCTCAGTCTGAGATTCAAAAGCCCGAAAGAGCAAAGCTTGTTAATCAGACGGATGCCTTGATTAAGCGTTATGGTTTGTATTTTGATGAAGTTAGGCAAGCCTGGGTTAAGCGCAACAAGCTTGTAAATGATGTCTTGAATGTTAACGGTCCCCAGATGGAGCGTGACTTAACTCGTATTTTGGATACAGCTCGTCGAGACGGAGATATGAATGCCGCATATTTAAGCAGTGTGGCAATGCGAAATCTACTTTTGGCTCGTCTTTATGTAGTCAAGTTTCTCGATGGTAACTCTTTGGACGACTCCGCCTTATTTCTTAAGGAAATCGAGGCTCTGAGTGAAAAGTTCGCCGATCTTGATAAGACTCTTCAGAATCCAGAGCTTCGTAAGCTTCTTGGCGAGGTTCAAGAGCTGGAGAGGGGCTATACTCTGGCGTTTACTTCTGTTGTGAAGGTTGTTTCAAATAGAAACAAAATAGCAAATGAAAATCTTAGGGAGATAGGTCCGGAAGTAGCTAAGGCTGTTGAGGATATAAAGTTGTCTGTTATGGCTGATCAGAATGTTATTGGTTCTCAGTTGCAGGCTACGAATGATCGTGCAATTATGCTGGCAGTATCAATCAGTGTGCTTGCTCTTATTTTTGGAATTGGCACAGCTGCCTTTATTATCAGAACCACACATAGACAGCTTGGTGAAGACCCTTCTGAAATAGCTCAGATTGCTGGGGATATTTCAGATGGTAATCTGGATATCAAGTTCGCTAATGTTGCGTTCGGCGTATATGAAAATATGAAGAATATGGCCGTTCAACTAACGCAAGTCGTTTCAGATGTCCGTGAAGGATCTGCCAATGTCGCTGCTGGTAGTAATGAACTTTCTGTAGCTGCACAGAGTCTATCTTCAGGTGCGACTGAACAGGCCGCCGCAATAGAAGAAGTTTCAGCATCCATCGAAGAGATGGCATCTAATATTCAACAGAACTCACAGAACGCGCTGGCCACTGAAGGTCTGGCAACACAGTCTGCATCGGATGCTTCAGAAAGTGGTGTAGCTGTTAATGAAGCCGTTACTGCTATGAAAAATATTGCAGAAAAAATATCTATTATCGAAGAGATAGCCCGCCAGACAAATCTCCTTGCTCTTAATGCCGCAATTGAAGCTGCCCGTGCTGGTGAACATGGCAAGGGATTTGCCGTTGTTGCCGCAGAAGTTCGTAAGTTGGCAGAGCGTAGTGGTCAGGCTGCGGGAGAGATAAGTGAACTTTCGACTTCAACCGTTGATGTTGCAGAAAAAGCTGGATCCATGCTGGAAACATTGGTTCCCAATATTCAGAAGACCGCTGAACTTGTACAGGAAATATCATCCGCAAGTGCGGAACAGAACTCTGGCGCAGAGCAGATTAGTCGTGCAATTACTCAGCTTGACTCAATTATTCAACAGAATGCCTCTGCTTCTGAAGAAATGGCTTCAACCAGTGAAGAGTTGGCTATGCAAAGTGAGCAACTTGAGCAGACCATGGCTTTTTTCAGATTGCGTAATTCAGGTGCAAGGCTCGGTACACCGAGGCAGGCTGTGACTCGTTCTGCTCCTAAGTCTTTACCAAATGTTTCCAGAGCCCCATCTCAACCAGCTCCTTCCTCTGGAGCCGGTATTATTATGAGCATTAATTCAGACGATAATGATGAATTTGAAAGATTCTAATTTATGATGTTTAGGTTCCTCTTTAATATGTGAATCCGTAGTGACTGCCGATTCTTTCGAATAAAAGAACCGACAATATAGGAATATCCTACTTACTATGAACTAAAATAAGAGTAGCGAATAAGAAGCTGCTTAAAAGTTATAGATATCTTAAACAGGCATGATTCTTTGTTTAATAGCAGGGAGGCGTGCCTGTTTTTTTATGGTTGTTTACATTTAGAGTATTGTCGTGTTTTTAAGATTTGTGCAATTCACAGTCTGTGATAAATTCTTGAATGTATGTATGAGAAGGTGCTCATGAAAATGGGTTCGGTCGATGCAGTGCGTGTAGCTATCCTTAGTTTCTACAATGTATTAATTGGTTTGCATTGTCTGGTTATAACGATTATGGGTAGCAAATGTAATCGCCGTTTGCGTTTATTCTAGTTACTGAATCGATATTTTTTATGGTCGGGGTGTATATGAATTACCTGTTCTATTTCCGTAGTTTTTAGGGATTTAATGGTCAACTGTAAGATTGCGATAAGATATTGCCCTTTGTTAAAATCCGCGAGCTTCTATGTAAAAATATTACAGGCGTTTATGAAAATCTTTATCTAGAGCAGTCTGTACGGGTTATGAATGCAATTCCAAGTCTTTCAGGTGACACCGCAGTATTTATTGTTGCAGACGTATACCGTTAGCGCAATTTTTAAGAGTACTATAAGCAAATGGCAACAAGCCGGAAATGGCTCTTGATTCTTTCTTCGCTAAGATAGGTGTTTTGAGCGGAGTAGTCGCTGATTTTAAAGCTATGAGAGTACTGATCGGAGAAAAGTCCGTGAGATTTTAAATGTTAAAGATGCTGGCTTAATGCCCATTGAAGATACTCTTGAATAAATAATTTTTTTTAATATTAAGCGTACATACTAATTGGTGATTACCGTTTTTGCTCGCTTCTGGATGATTTTGATTATGTTTATAAATAAGAGCTTGATATGTATAAAATGAATATTGATATTTCTGCAATTAAAAAACTATCCGCTTCGTTCAGAACTAGGCTTATACTGTTGGTTGTGGCCGCAATTTTACTGCCGTTGCTTACAGCCGGAACAATTGGGAGCGGGTTAATTGCTGAGGAGTTTCGGGAGAATCACATGGAGATGCTTGAATCCAATGTCTCCATGGCCATTCTTCTTTTGGATAATCGCGCAGACGAGCTAAAGCGTACAGTCAATAATATATCACTTGATAATACACTGCGAGCCGATCTCGAACTGGAAATTATTCCTCAGCTTCAAAAACATATTGTATCTCAGGCTGAGAGTTTCGAACTTTCAAATCTATCCGTCTTTAATAACAAAGGAAAATTGATAGTTTCCTCTGGGGATGCAAAAATTGAGTTGATTAACCGTGCTAAAAAGAACCTTTTCGTATATCGCACTTCCGAAGGAGTTTTTCTTTGTTATCAAAAGAAGGTTGAGAGTGGTCATTATTTAGGGTCTGTAGTTGGCTGTTACAATCTTTCCGAAAGCGATTTTATTGATTCATTGCAGTGGGTAACTGGTGGGATATTTGCACTATGGTTCGATGGTGAGCTCATAGACTCAAACTTGATTGAAAAAGGTGCTCTTTATCCGGAAGAGCTGACTGTTCCGGATCATCCGAGGTCGAGGGAGCAGGAGATTGGCGGTAATTACTATATGGTTCGTACTGAAAAAATTACTGTAGGGGACAGTATAATTACTTTTTCCATATATAGTCCGCGAGCTGGCGCTATTAAGGCACATATGTCTATTTTTATAGCTATTATTATTGTGATTGCATCACTTGCTGGATTTTTTCTATTTCAATCCAGAAGAATTATCCGTGATATGCTTGTCCCTGTAGATGATTTAATTAGGGCTTCATCTGCTATTTCTAAGGGAGATAAGAGTATTCCTGTCCTTGACTATTCCAGAATTGATGAGTTCGGAGTTCTGAATAAAGCTTTCCGTGATATGCAAATTTCCCAGCGTAGAGGCGCCAAGGTTCTCAGAGAAAATGAAGCTAGACTTGATGCTATTTTTGAGACAGTTCAGACTGGGATTGCAATTATTGATTGGAAAGATCACACCATAGTTGATGTTAATACGGCCGGAGCTATGATCATTGGAGCCTCGAAGGAGGACATTATTGGTCGCAGATGTCAGGGCTTTGTATGTCAGCAAAAGAAAGGGCAGTGTCCGGTTACTGATTGCGGTGTAATATTAGATAACACCGAACGTATTTTGTTGAGGGCTTCTGGACGTAAAGTTAATGTATTGAAGAGCGTCACTCCGTTTGAGATTAATGGTAGAAAGCTCCTACTTGAGAGTTTTGTTGATATTACTGATCGGAAGAGAGCAGAAAGGCTTAAGCGGGAAAAGCTTCTTGCGGAAGCAGCAAATCAGACAAAAGATATAATCCTCGCAAACATGAGTCATGAGGTCAGAACTCCTATCAATGGTATTATTGGTATGAATGATTTGCTCCTCGAATCTCCTCTGAATTCTGAACAAAGACAATTTGCCGGTATTATTAATAATGAAGCCAGTATCCTGCTGGGACTGGTCAATAGTATTTTAGATTTTTCCAAGCTCGAAGCCGGTAAAATGGATTTTGAAGAAATTCCTTTTGATATTCGAAATCTAGTTGAAAGGCTGGGATTCAGCATGGCTCTTGCCGCTTCAGAAAAAGGTGTTGAGCTTGTTACTCACGTCTCTCCTGATATTCGAACTCATCTTGTTGGTGATCCTCTTTGCATTCGCCAGATTATTACTAACTTGGTTTCCAATGCTATTAAATTTACGTCCGAAGGGTCCGTTCTCGTCAAAGTGAGCACAGGATATGCCCCGGATGGATTTATGAAACTGGATATTGAAGTTAAGGATACCGGTGTCGGGATTCCTGCTTCAAAGCAGGAAACTATCTTTGAAAGTTTTACGCAGGCCGATGCGTCTACTACCCGCGAGTTTGGTGGAACAGGGCTTGGGCTCACAATTGCTAAGAAGCTTGCTGAGAATATGAATGGGGCGATCAGCGTCGAAAGTAAGGAAGGAACAGGGACAACTTTCTATGTTTCGATTGTGTTAAAAGAGCAGCTTGAAATCAAAGAGTTTGATGAAATTGCAATGCTGCGCGCACGGAGTTTCAGGGCTCTTATTGTAAACTCTCAGTCCGCTACAAGTAAAATGCTTGTTGAATATTTGAACTTCGCTGGTGTTGCCACTGAGGTTGTTGAGTCTGTTCGTGATGCTGCTGTTTTGTTGGAAGATCCAGATGCTGGGGTTTTTGATATAGTTCTTGCAGATGCAGAGCTAGTTTCAAAATCCGATGTAGCCATCCCATGGGATGGGGGGCAGGGAGTTTCCAAACTGGATATCCCCACTGTTTTGATGCAGTCACTTGGTCAGTTGACAGTAGGAACTCACAAACTTGGCTCTGCTGCATCTATCGTTAAACCCGTGTCACTACCTGGCTTGCTTGGGAAAGTTGCTGGAATATTGTGTTCAAACGGAAACATTCAGATAGAAAAAAGAGTTGATGAAAATGTTTTCAGTAGCGATTGCAGTTTAAAGGTTTTGCTTGCTGAAGATTATGAGCCGAATAGTATGTTGGTTTGTAGGCATTTGAACAAGTATGGTATTACTGTGGATGTTGCAGGCGATGGAGCTAAGGTTATTCGAAGGTTTGAGTCGGGAAATTATGATTTGATTCTCATGGATATTCATATGCCAATTATGGATGGTTATGAGGCCACCAAACACATTCGCAAATTGGAAAAAAATGCTAATTTAGAGCAGGTTCCTATTGTTGCCTTAAGTGCCCACAACGCACAAAGCCACATTGATAAATGTTTTGCAGCTGGAATGAACGACTGTATTGCTAAGCCAATCCGTAGATCTGAATTGATAGAAGTTGTTAAAAAATGGACGGATCCTGTTGAACAGAATTGTGATCTTTCTACCCCTCCTATTGATATAGAGAAGGCTTTATATGAGTTTGAAAATGACCAAGAATTTTTGCTTGAGATTGTGAATTCCTTTTTAGGAGTTGCCGCTCGACAGTTTATTGAAATGGATACAGCCATGAAAAATGGTGAATTATTAAATGTGTCTCGGGCAGCCCATGCTATTCGCGGCGGAGCTGCTAATCTGTGCGCGGATCCTCTAGCTATTGCGGCAACCACGCTTGAAACAGTTGCTAAAGAAGAAAGTCCGGAAACTGCTAATGCCTTGAAAAAGGTATATGAAGAGTTTGATATATTGAAAAAGTTTTTAGTATCAGAGTTGGATGTTAACGCATAGCGGATTTTTATTATATCGTATTTCTTTATTTCGTACCTGTCTTTTAAGCTCTCAACATGTTCAATTTTCCGTAGGGTCGTAGCGTTCTACCACGCTATTGCAGATCCCTCTGCTATGAGTTAATTCAAATTTGGCTAAATACATTAATTAGGAGTTTTTAATGGATAATATTATTTCTGAATCTCTTTCGGTTTTGCCAGTTAAGCGCAAAAACGGAATCTATGCATTGCGTTTATGTGTAAATCAGGGGCAGCTTACAATCGGTATGCTTAAAAATATTACTGAGACCATGGCGGCGTTCAACCTGACCTCACTTAGAGCGACGACAGGGCAGCGTATGAATCTCGAGGGCATCCCTGAGGACAAGCTGGATGATGTCGTTGCAAGTCTCGGTGTGGCCGTTCAAAAGGCTCCTCCAGGCATCTCTGTATGTACGGGGGCAGGCATCTGCATTTACGGTAAGCAGGAAACCCGCGCAATTGCAGATAAAGTGCTGGAGTTGGTTAAAAAGAACGGGCCTTACCCTTATAAAGTTAAAAGCGGTGTCTCGGGTTGTAAAATGGCTTGTGGACTTAGCTTTGTTCGCGATGTCGGCCTTGTTGGCGGACCCAAGGGGTGGGACGTATACTTTGGCGGAGCTGCCACTAGAAATGCCGGAGTTGGAGTACAGCTTGGCAAGAATGTTACTGAAGATGAAGCCTTAGATATGATTGATAAGTCTCTTGGTTTTTACCGTGAAAGTGGTAGGAAACGTGAGCGCCCTAGTGGAACTGTTAACCGCTTAGGCAAAGAAGCATTACTGGATTTTTTAAAATAAGTTGATAAGTATATAGAGTAAGGCCTTGAAAGAGAGCTTTTTCTCTTTGTTTAGCTTTTGCCTGCAATGAAAAGACCTGGAAGAATTATTCTTCCAGGTCTTTTTTTATAGATATATTTTCGAAAGCGGAGAATTGTAATAAATAAACCCCGTACAACCATAATGGCTGTACGGGGTTTATATTGATTATGATACTTATTGGCCTAGAACAACTCAAAGTCGTTATCGTCATGAGAGTTCATGTCTAAAGCGACCCCTGAACCTTTATTTGCTTGAGGTTTCGGGTTTGCTGGTGCAGTTCTTGGTGCTGGTGCAGTTCTTGGTGTAGGTAAAGCTCTTGGTGGTGTTCTTTGAGCTACCCTGGCTGGGGTATATTGCCTGCCTCCGCCATCGACATTAAAGAATGAAATGGTCTTCTGCAGGTGATCTGCCTGACCGGATAATTCTTCTGAAGTGGAAGACATCTCTTCAGCTGCAGCAGCGTTTTGCTGAACCACGGAATCAAGTTGCTGGATAGCGCTGTTGATTTGAGTAGCTCCAGAATCCTGTTCGTTACAAGATGCGTTTATTTCCTGAACTAGTTCAGCGGTCTTCTGAATATCTGGAACTAACTGGTTCAGCATATTACCGGCTTGTTCTGCAACATCTACACTGGTTGATGACAGTTCGCTGATTTCTCCAGCAGCAGCTCCGCTTCGTTCTGCAAGTTTGCGAACTTCGGCAGCTACAACTGCAAATCCTTTTCCATGCTCGCCGGCTCGTGCAGCTTCAATTGCCGCGTTCAAAGCAAGTAGATTTGTCTGGCGGGCTATTTCTTCAATGATGGATATTTTTTCGGCAATTTCCTTCATAGCTCCAACTGTCTGAGCTACTGCAGTACCGCCTTCTTGAGCATCGGCAGATGCCTTTTGTGCAATTGTCTCAGTTTGTCTTGCGTTGTCTGCATTCTGTCTGATGTTTGCAGCCATTTGCTCCATGGATGAAGAAACTTCTTCCACTGATGCAGCCTGCTCGGTTGAGCCTTGTGATAGCGCTCCTGAAGTTGAGGAAAGTTCTTCACTACCTGTGGCCACATTGCCTGACGCAAACTGTATCTCACCGACAACTTCACGCAAACGTATGTTCATCTCGGTAAGAGCTCTTGCCAGATCTCCAATCTCATCAGTGGAGTCTACTTCTATAGAAGTATTCAGGTTGCCTTCTGCAACAGTTCTTGCGAAGGAAACTCCTTTAATAAGAGGGACGATAATGTTTCTTGCGAAGGAAATAAAAGCAGGAATAATGATACAAATAGAGACGAAAAAGACAACAAGTGAGGTCCATAAGGCAGAGCTAATGGCTTCATTTTGACCGGCAGAAGCTTCAACAACTTCTTCGCGGATGGATTCTGTGAATATGTCTAGCTGTTCGCTTACTATTGCACCGTTTGAATCAAGTGAGTCATCTATTGCTTCAAATTTTTCAGCAATTTTTACTTGTTCACGAGCACCTTCTTCAATCAGAGTAACCAGATTGACTTGGATCCCTAGTGCAAGACCGTCAATGGCATTGTTGATTTCGGGAACAAGAGCTGCTTCAGTCCGAGTGGTGGTATGTGCTGAAAGTTGGTTGCTAAATTTACGGAGATCTTGAATGTTTTCATCTACAATCTGCATGCGCTCTGAACTAACTTTCCCTTCATTCTTGTCAATAATGGAGTCCATTGCGGCTAGAAGAAGCTCAGTTAAGGAAAGCTTCATCTTCATTGAAATGAGCACGCCTTCTTTATCGTCACGGGATTCTAGATTGTCTTGAAGTTTTTGAAGTTTATTTTGAAGTTTATTTCCATTTGTATCGAGTACGTTGTCAATCTCTGCAAAATCATTTTCAATCTGTGAGCTTCTGATGGCGCTTTCATTGATTAGTTTAGTCAGATCAACTTTAATTGCATTGATCAAGCCCTGGACACCTGTTTTAATTTGCTGGGCCGATCTTCTTTCGGCATCAGTATCCGCTGCCTGAACTATTCCTTCGGAATTATCAGTCAAGAATTTAGATGTACGATTGATTATTTCCGTTAACTCGTTTGCAATTTTTCCCTCATCTTTATCTACGATGGAATCCATTGCGGCAAGTAACAATTCAGCTTGCGCAAATTTCATGTCTTGCGCTAACTCAAATTGATTGCTTCTTAAGTTCTGCATATCACTTGATTTTTCAACAGACTTAAATCCGAAAATGTTGATGATGGCCAGTACACTCAAGGCCAGTACAACGATTGCGCCCATTGCTGTCATTTTTCTCTTAATTGTCCAGTTCATAATAATCCCTTCCCTTAAATAGAAATATTTTGATAATTTTATTCTAGCTAAATTTATAGATATGTCTAATATTTTTTTCCAATTAACTGATATTATTTAATAATTGCATTTCAAGCATTCATCTATTGAAACGTAAAAGTTATTATTAACAATATTTCATTATAGAATGGGTTAAATGAGCGCAGTGGATACAGTGCTGGGTATTTGATGCTACGAAGAAGTTTTTTGTAATATTACAAATTTGAAAAGATCATGAATATGGTTTTTTAGAATTTATTATGATGTGGCGGTGTGTCGATTGTAATGTTATTGAATTAGCAGAAATGAATGATATTTATATTATATTTTTATTCAGAGTCGCAGTTTGAAGTTCAGTTTTTTGTATAGAGGAAGTTATGAAGGTAAGATTTATTTTTTTTGTATTAATATCTTTTGTGCTGCTCTGCGCTGATTTTCAAGATTCAGATGCCAATCAAAGCGGTTTAAATCTCAATGCTCAAGAGCAAATATTTATTACAGACCATCCTGTAATACGTGTTGCAAACGAAGAGGATTGGCCGCCGTTTGACTATTCTGAGTTTGGCGAATCTAAAGGGCTTAGCATTGATTATATCAAACTGCTTGCTGAGAAGGCCGGTCTTAAAATAGAATTTGTTAACGGCTACTCTTGGGCTGAGTTGCTGGCTTTATTTAAAGAGAAACAAATAGATGTTATACCTGCGTTGTATAAAAATAGTGAACGTGAAGCCTTTACTCTTTTTACTACACCTTATTATAAGGGCGAACTTGGTGTTTTTGTTCGTGATGCTAATAGTAATGTTAATAACTTGAATGATCTTGTGGGCAAAAGAGTAGGTATTCAAAAATCTCACGGAAGCGCTTCTTTTATTTATGGGCAGATTCCGGGGATTAAGCTGATAGAAATCGATAGCCCTATTGATTTGGTAAAAGGTCTCGCAACAGATAAATTAGATGCAATCATCGGCAATCCTTTGCTGTTTTACTATTACGCAAAGGCTAGTCAGGTAAATAATATTCGTCTTGCTGATTACGTTGAACTGACAAAGACAGATCAGGCTGAAATTTCTATGCATGTTGGGGTGCGAAAAGACTGGCCTTTGTTACGTAGTATACTTCAAAAAGCGCTAAATTCAGTGTCTGTCAAAGAATTACAGACCCTTGAAGATAGGTGGGATGTTAATCCTTTTAGACTCAGCGATGCTGCAAAAATATCTCTTTCTAAGGCTGAAGAATCCTACCTTGCTAAGCATCCAGTAATTCGTATTAGTAATGAACAGGATTATCCGCCGTATGACTTCGCCATAGGCAAACAGCCGCAGGGATATTCTATAGACCTGCTTAATATGCTTTCTAAGCGTATTGGATTCTCCATTGAGTATGTGAACGGCTACTCATGGGAGGAGCTTGTAGGTCTTCATCAGCATAACAAACTAGATTTGCTTCATACAATTAGCAAAACTCCTAAGCGAATTGAAACAGGACTGTTTTCGAATCCTTTCAGGTTTTATAAAAGCCATTATGTTGTGCGCAAAGACTCATCTGAAATGGCCGATATAGCTGACTTTAAAGGTAAAGTTGCTGCTGTTGGTAAGGGGTGGAGTCAGGAAGAATTTTTCAAAACACATCATCCTGAGGTCGAGCTTCTGTCGCTAAATAGTGCTGAAGAGATGGTTGAGGCCGTGTCAAATGGTAATGCCGATTTTATGGTTTCCGACATACCTGTCATGAGCTACCTATTTGCTAAACGTAATATAAAAGATCTTAAAATATCAGGCTGGGCGAAGACATTCGATCGGGGTCAAAGAAGAACTCTGCATTTCATGGCCCACAAAAATGAAAAAGAACTGATTTCTATGCTGAACAAAGCTCTGGCTTCCTTGACTCCTCAGGAGATTGAAATTCTTGAGCGCAAGTGGTTTGGAGTATTAGGTGGGGAACAACGACAGGTTGCTTTGAGCCTCGAAGAACAAACTTTCATTGATGAGAACCCTGAAATAGTACTCGGGGGCGGTATTTCTTTTGATCCTTTTTTGATTCAAAATGACGATGGGTCTATCAGTGGTTATGATTCCGATATAGCGAAGTTAATCAGCAAAAGGACCGGGCTGGGTATTAGGTTCGAACTTGGCAAATGGGTCGATGTTCAAGATAAGGCTAAAAGGGGAGAGGTTGATGGTATAAGCACTGCTTCAGCTCATGAAAGTCGTGATAAATATTTAATTAAGACTTCTCCCTATCTCACGATGACCAGTCTAGTGATTGTTCGGAATGGTAACCCAAATCGGATATATAGTGTTAATGACCTTGCTTATAAGCGAGTAGCTCTTCAGCGGGGGAACTTGGGTTTTAAAAAGCTTCTTGATCCTTATTTGGATGAAGTAGAGATCGTTTATTATGACACTATGCATGAATTGATCAGGGCTGTGGTTGCTGGTGATGCAGACTTTACGATTTTAGATGAGACAGCATATTACGTAGCCGATCAGCAAGGGCTAGGCGGATTCATCGAGACGACTTTCCCAATTGGTGAGCCTATGGAAATCAGGTTTTATTTAAGGAATGATAAACCTGAGCTGGCATCAATTTTCAATAAAGGACTGAGAACGATATCAGAGCAGGAAAAGAACAGCATTAGAAAAAGATGGTTTGGCAAAAATAAAAAGAACTTCAGCGATAGTGAAGGTATTGCAGATTTTACCAATGAAGAGAAAGAGTACCTTGCCAAAAAGGGTGGGATCTCTATTAGCGTATATCCGGATCAAATGCCCTATATGCATGTTGACGGAAGTGGACAGCTTGATGGAATGGCTGCTGACTACTTTTCTCTATTTGAAGAGCGGGTTGGGGAACCATTCAGGTTTTTGCCCACCAGAACATTCGAAGAAACAGTTCTGTCTATCCAGTTACACAAAACCGATGTCCTTCTTATGACTAATGAGTCTCCTGAACTTCGAAAATATGTAGATGTTACGACTCCATATCTTTCCTTTCCGTACGTAATTGCGACGACAAGCGACAAACTATTTATCGAAGATATCGCAATTGTGATTAGTAATAATTTCGCTGTAATAAAAGATTCTCCCATTATACCAGAACTTAGGAATATGCATCCGTTCATAAAGATTGTGGAAGTTGAATCCTTATTGGATGGCCTTGGGATGGTTCGTGAAGGCAAGGTTTTCGGGTACATAGATACCTCCGCTGCGATTGGATATGCCATACAAAAAGAGCTGATGCTGGACATTAAGATAGCCGGGAAGATTGCGCGTGATCATGATTTCAGGGTAGCAACACGTATTGATGAACCGCTCCTGAACAGTATTTTTCAGAAGGTCGTGGGTAGTCTTACTAGAGAAGATAAGCAGCGCATTTATAATCGATGGGTTGCTATTAAGTATGAGCGTGGAGTTGACTATTCCGTTGCGTGGAAAGTCATAATTGTTGCCGCTATCTTACTTTTTGCAAGTATGTATTGGAATCGCAAATTGGCGCTGGCAAGGCGTCAGATTCAGGTA
This sequence comes from Maridesulfovibrio frigidus DSM 17176, assembly GCF_000711735.1. NCBI lineage: Bacteria > Pseudomonadati > Thermodesulfobacteriota > Desulfovibrionia > Desulfovibrionales > Desulfovibrionaceae > Maridesulfovibrio > Maridesulfovibrio frigidus. The sequence goes on along the minus strand of NZ_JONL01000001.1, from coordinate 868,805 downwards.
ACTCTGGAAGATCTGAGCGCGGCTCAAAGTCTATTGCAGGATAAAAACGATGAGCTTGAAAAGCTTGCCGTCACGGATAGGCTGACTGGACTCGGGAATCGTATGAAGTTGGACAGTACGCTTCAAATAGAAATTGCTCGAAACATCCGTTACCAGCATTCTCTTTCAGTCATTATTATGGATCTTGATTTTTTCAAGCGGATTAATGACAATTTGGGCCATCAGGCTGGAGATAAGGTTCTTCAAGGCGTAGCAGAAATTTTGCGAAGTAGCATTCGTGCTACTGACGTTGTCGGGCGTTGGGGCGGCGAAGAATTCCTAATAATATGTCCTGATACTACTCTTGAAGGTGCAAACACTCTTGCTGAAAAAATCCGTGTAATAATGGAAAGTACTGAACTTGAAGAAGGCGTAACAGTTACTGGAAGTTTCGGCGTGGCTGAGATGGAAAGTGGAGAAAAGGATGCTAGCTTAATCCGCAGGGCCGATGACGGACTATATGAGGCGAAAGCTAACGGGCGAAACAGGGTCGAGGTTGTGTGTCGGAAGACAGACGAATGAAGATCCGTATAAGCAGTAAAAAGGCAACGTGGATAGTGGTAATTCTTATTGCTCTACTTCCACTTCTTTCCATCATTAATTATATGCAACGCTTTGTTGTCCGCAATGGAGTTGTTACAGCCTTTAGGTTTGAAGTCCGTGCTCCTATTGATGGCATCGTGGATAATCTTTCAGTTGTGCCCGGGACTGTTGCCGGGGGTAAAACCGCTTTGCGCTTGGGTAATAAGCGAAAAGCGGGACAGCATGAAACGCTTGAGCAAGAACTTAATTCTCTTGATGAAAGTCTTACTCAAAGCAAAAAAATGTTAGCAGAATATATTGCTCAAATTTCAACGGACTTGGATCAGAGTCTTGGTATCTTAAGAGCTAGATTGATTGGAGAAAAAGCATCGCAAAATGAATCATTTCATCGCCGTGAGCGGACCATAAAGCTTGTAGAGGATCTAGTAGCAACGCGAGAAGATGCTGATCGAGTTGAATCAGAATATCGTAAAAACGAGGCCAAGGTAAAAACAACCAAGCTGGAGATAGAGCAGCTTAAGCATCGTCGCCGGATGTTGTCACAAGGTATGTTTCCCCAAGATTTATCGGATGGAGTTATTCAGGTTCAACGCCGAATTAACACACTGAAGCAGGGAATTCTTGAGTGCAAAAGGCGTATGAGTGAAGCCGATACAGCTTTTATAGATGAAGCGGCTCCTTTGATCGCTGGCAAAGGGAATATGAATAACAGGTCTGCCAGAGCTTCCGTAGTATTGCCCGACACCGCCGTAGTGTGGGAAGTGGACGTCCAAAACGGCATGGAAGTGACTAAAGGCGATCGTCTTTTATCCTATATCGATCGAAGCCGCCTTATGGTTGAAGTTGCTGTTGATGACGCGACTTTGGAACTGATTAAGCCCGGGCACCCCGCGCGAATACGTTTGTTCGGCAAGCCCGAATTCATCGAAGGAAAAGTCACCCGTGTAATGGGGTCAGGCGGCGTATGGCATTCGAATTTATTCGCGGCGACAATCAAACGCAGATCATTTCGTGATGGGCGCGTTCTAGTTCAAATCAAAGACGACAAGCTTTATAATGAAGTCGAGATGTTTTGCGGAGTAGGGCGGACAGCCTATGCTGAATTTGAAGGAATCGGACTTGTAGAACAGTATTTCGGAACCTTTCTTAGATGAGTGCTATCGGGCCAGAACTTTCCCCTCACCAGAAAGAGAAGGAACGCTCCGTATTATGGGCGGCTGTTCTTGATACAATTCTCTTAATATTTCTCATGAGTGTAGGGCTTCTATCCGGTTCCATGACGGCGCTATCCGAAATCATTAGAATCATACTTTTGCTAGTGATAGAATATGTCTCGTATATTGTTTTGAGGCGAGTTCACAGAAGTCGATTTAATGAGTTTGAATTTGGAACAGGCAAGATCGAGCGGATTACAAATCTGCTGGTTGCCTTCGGACTTTTGCTGAGTAGTCTTTATATATTTACAAAAGTTATCGGCATGGATGAGAGTGTCCCTATTTCGACCACTGCTCTGATGTTGACGCTGATTGTGGCCAATTTTAACCTGATGATTAATTTTTATTTCTCAATGGCTTTTATCCGTTCCAATCAGACTGAAAGCTCGGTGATTATTTCATCTCAGATCGCCGCTAGAATTGCTAAAACAGTAGCATCGTGCGTGGTTGTTGGTATTCTAATGCTTGCACTATGGTTGCCGGACCCGAGGTCTGCACGCATTGTCGATTTGGGTGGTTCAATAATCCTTGTCGGCTACATGGTTTTCATAGCCTATGGGTTGATCAAGGAAAGTCTGCCGGAAATTCTAGACCGTACCATATCCGAGCCTGATCATTATCAAATACTTAGAATATTAGCGGAAAATTTCGATCAGTACGATGGTTTCAGCGGCTACAAGACGCGTAGGTCCGGTAAAGATTTATTTATCCTTTTGACATTATCCTTTTTTGCCACAAATTCGCTAGAGCAAATCGAAGCGCGTTTGCAGCCCATACGACAATCCTTTGAAGCGGAACTTCCGGGGTCATCGCTGATCATTGTGCCTGAGGTTGCGAAGGGGAGTTAATAAAATTGTGTTCCATTATTACGGTTTGTGATCCGCTTTGCTAACAGTAATTTATAAGACTAATTGATATTATTTTGTGGTTGCTGTATGTTTGATACTAAACCATATTTTAAGGAGTATTAAATGAAGTTAGTAAAATTATTAGGATTGATCGTTTCGATCGCGCTTGCAGGTGTTCTTATGCTTGGGCCAATGACAGGTTGCGGAGGCGGCGGCGCTGATCAGTCCATGCAGACTAAAACTACAACCACTGGGCAGGAACTTCAGGACTTGGACGCCGCGTACAAGAAAGGCGTTATCACTGAAGATGAATATAAAGACCAGAAAGAGAAGATTCTTGATGATTAGTATTTGAAATATTTTATTAGATTCAAAACCCCGATGCTGGCGACAGTATCGGGGTTTTATTTTTTGGGATTTTAGAGATTATGAGTTTAGGGATTTTTGAATTTAGTTAAAGCGTCCGCACATGGTTTCGTGGCATTTTTTTAGGAAGCTCATCATTTCTGCATGGTCACCTGTTTCGTAGAATTTGATCATGCCAGTATTGTATTCTGTCAGCCATTTGGCTGGAACTGAATGTTTAGAATTAAGTTGAGTTAAGAGCTTTTCCATCCATTTTTTAATATATCTGCTACTGAATCACCGTACTGAAGCCTAATTTCACTGTCCACTTGTTGGCTGTCACCTGTTATGTAAACGCAAGCATTGTAAACTATAAATGTGTATAATTTTGTGTTTGCAAATGAGCTTGCTACAGGACCGATACCCAAAAGATTGTCCCACTTAGATTCTTCACTGGTTAAAACTAGGTGCAAAGCAACTTTTCTCATAAAACGCAGATAGTAAGGATGGCGTGAAAAGAAAGTAGCTGTGAAAAATTGTTCAATGTTGTTTGATGGAGGATGAATTTGTTGTGCTCCAAAGATTTCCCCCGCAAATTTTATAGATTCTGGAGTGGGTTTTTTCTTTGAATAAGGAACAATCATTGGGTGTCCTGATGCGTTCATCGCATTTCTAATAGCTGGATGTGTTTGTTTATTATCTTTTAACAAAAAACTAGCCAGATATTCTGCATAGAGGTATTCAAGGAATGATTTATGTGGAAATTTGAAGATGTTGTTTCCACTAAAATCCCTTACGAGTAATCCGTAGCTTCTAACGTTGGTATTTACTATGTCTACTGGGGTAGGAGTGTCTTTCAATCTTTCCTTTAATGCTAATTGGGTAGTACCTTCTGTCATGGGATTTGTTTTAGAAACTTCGTCAGGTATAAATTCGTATAAGACTTCTGTTATTCGCGTCAAATCCTTACTACTAATTTGGTTTAAGCCGTTTTTACGTACCATATAAACTGCGATTCCATTCATAAAATAGCGCAACTCGCTTTCATTGAGGATCATGAAATTTTGGTGTTGAGGGGTGTGCTTGAATTGCTTTTCAGTTTGTCGATTACAGCAGTTATTTATAAATGTGGAGATTATGAATGCTGAGGTTAGTTTGTTTGCATTACGATGTTCGATCATTTCAGCATTGTTCCATATAATGCTAATTATGTAGAGCAGTGATGGGCGTGAAGCAATATCTCTAAATACGGAATTTTCTTCAAATAATGAAAGAATTTCTTCTTGAACTTTTGTATCACATTTCCTTAGGCTGTTATGAACTTGATCACTTGTAAATGGTCGAAGGTATAACGCTTTGCACGAAGGTCCGACTCCTTGAGCATCTTGGATTCCAAGTGAATGTTTTAATTCATCATCATCTAGGAAAAAGTTGGGTCTACCAGTAATTATAATTTTGGAATTTGGGTAACTGAATTTCCATAAGGATGTGAAGTGGTTTATTCTTGCATCATGGTCTGCAACTCCCTGCATTTCGTCAAAGCCTTCAAATATGATGCACAGTTTGCCTGCTACAAGTAGCTTGTGCATTGCTTTAGGAATAATATTATATTTACTTGCCCAAACTCCTAACAGTTCTACAGGTGATAAGCTAGATGGGCTTTTACTTTTCAAGTCGATAAGAATTGGAGTTCGGTTTGTGTGATTTTCTGTAGAGCACAGCATGTTATACGTGAACATTAGAGATCCAGTCGTTTTGCCTTGGCCGTACTCTCCAAGTAAAGCAATTTGTTGGCGGCTTGGATCCTCTAGCCACTGTTCAAGATAGCCTTCGAAAGTCAAATCTAAATTGCTTTGAGTTGAGTCTTTCAAATAAGATTGAACATAAGTATCCGCTAAAGTAAGGCTACTGTCAGGAAGAGTTTCTTCTTCAACTTGTTTCTTAACATCAGCAATGTAATCTGAGAAATCCACTAAATTATCCAATAGATATTCTTCTGTGTACTGCGTAATGCTGGTTCCTGCTATCTTGGGCGAAATAGAACCAGCCTTATCAATTGTAACAATATACAGTTCGATTTCTACTGCGTTATTTTTTAAATATTTACTTTTAATATATGTTAATAATTCTTGTACGTCTGAAGTGTTTGGAGATATTTTGGGGCAAAAAATGACAACAGGTAACTCTGTTTTTTTATCTTTACCAGTCCAGCACGAAAAACGATCATGCCAATCGTCCATACTAATGCTAAAATTGGGATGGGTTAGTTCGATTAGGGTCTTTGCTTGCTCGTTCCATACAAGTGTATCATCAGAATTCTGTAGTTCAATGTGCTGTCGTTTAGGTTCTTTTTTCTCGTATACAGGAGATGGTGGATGAAATGTAATTTTTCTGATGAATTCATAGGAACCTTCAGCTATGAAGGTTTGTGTTTGCCCGCCGTTTTTTCTGTCGCGTTCAAATTGATTAACTGAGATAACTCCATCCCAATTTCTATGTATTAAAAATGTGAATACGTATAGTATGATAAGCAGTAATAATACTAATACTTTGTCAGAGTTGTTGGCTTGCTGGGTTTGGATTGTTGTGCCGAAGGTCGTATTTATTAGAGAGGCAATTGGGGCCCATGGAGGAGAACCTATAAATGTATTAAAAGTAAGCATGAATGAAGTCATGGCCATTGAAAGAGCTGCAAAGGCAAATCTTTCACGCGTGAAGCGATTTCGGTTAATATAGTAGCGAATTGTGAAGTAAGCTGAAACTAATAAGATTAAAAGACCTAACCCAAGTAATAACATGTCCGCATCCTCTATGTCTTTCTAAATTTATGAGAATTGTGTATTCGATTGTAATTAAATTATAGTAATTTTAAATCTGGTTACTCGTTACTCTATTAGTTGTCTGAATGCTAGTTGCAAATGCCTAATAAATAATACTCGTACATGTTTTAAAAGGTTATGATCAGAATTAAATAATGGTGTTCTTTTTTTGCGCAACAAAAAAAGCCCCGACAGACTAACGTCCGCCGGAGCAATCTAATCCCAAACATTTCAACTGTCACAGCCTAAGCTTTTCTTGTCTTCATCCCCTGTAAAACTTTTCTATTAATACCCATTCGCGTTTGAAGTTGACTATAAGATAGTTTTCTTCTGCTTTTTGACTTGAGTAGAACCCCGTATTCAAAGTAGTTAATCCATTTTTTATTATAGGCATATTGTATAGCTTCTTCATTCAGTGCCTTCTGGTCATCATCTCGAATTCTTTTAATTGCTTGAAATATTTTGTCCGACGGAATGGTTGGGAATTCATTTACACAGCAACTTCCGATAATTGCCTCATTGTTATTCTGTGTGTTTTTAATAACAGAAAATTCTTGTATAGGAGAATGACAGCATAAACAATTTTCGGGTTCTTCCGTTTCATATATTTTACGAAGTGACCATTCTAGTTTTGCTATATCCCAAGTTGTGGCTTCGGATAATTTAATAATATTTTCTTTATAGTCGTCTTTAGACATTTGCTCTCCATTTTTTTACATGAGCGGTCTTAATGAGTAATCTGAGTTCATGAAAAAGTAATCCAAAAAAGCCCCGACAGACATAACATCTGCCGGGGCAATCTAATTCTCAATATTTAAGCTATTTACAAGCTATAAAAACTAATCATCCAGCTGAATGTCTTTGCCGGCAAGAACGCGATTCATATTTCTAACCGCACACATCTTACCACACATGGTGCAGGAATCTTCGTGCTCAGGCTTGGAGGATTCGCGGTATTCGCGTGGCTTAACTGGGTCCATAGCAAGGTCAAACATGCCGTTCCAGTCTAGGGCCGCGCGTGCTTTACTCATTTTATCATCCCAATCTCTTGCGCCGGGGTGTCCCTTTGCAACGTCAGCCGCGTGAGCCGCGATGCGTGTTGCGATGATGCCTTCTTTCATATCATCAAGAGTCGGCAAACGAAGATGCTCAGCAGGTGTTACGTAGCAGAGGAAATCAGCTCCATTCATTGCTGCAATAGCACCCCCGATAGCGGCTGTGATGTGGTCATATCCAGGGGCAACGTCTGTTACCAGCGGTCCAAGCACGTAGAATGGTGCGCCGTGGCAGAGACGTTTTTCCATCATCATGTTGCCAGCGATTTCGTTCATCGCCATATGGCCCGGGCCTTCGATCATAACCTGTACGTTGCGTTCCCATGCGCGCAGGGTAAGTTCGCCAAGTACGATGAGTTCTTCAACCTGACAAGCGTCAGTTGCGTCATGCAAACAACCGGGACGGCAACCGTCACCAAGGCTTAATGTTACGTCATGCTCTTCACAGATATCAAGCAAACGATCGTAATGTTCGTAGAATGGGTTCTCAGCTTTGTTGAGCTCCATCCATGTGAAAAGCAGTGATCCGCCTCGGGATACGATGTTGGTGAGTCTGCCGCCGGCTTTAACTTTTTCAGCGGTGTGCTGGTTTAGTCCGCAATGGATGGTCAGGAAATCTACTCCGTCATCCACGTGTTTCTGAACAACATCAAAAAATTCGTCTACGGTGATATCCTGTAGGTTTTTATCGTAGAAACCAACCGCATCATACATAGGAACAGTTCCGATCATAGCTGGTGATATTACAATCAAGCGTTTGCGGAATTCCTGTGTTTTACCATAACAGCTGAGGTCCATGATCGCTTCCGCTTTCATATCCAAAGCCATCTGTACTTTGACTAGTTCAGGCTCGATATCGCTGCAATCTTTAGAGATACCAAGGTTTACATTGATCTTGGTGCTCATGCCTTCACCTACACCTTCAGGGTCGATGTTGGTGTGCTTTTTGTTGCAAGGGATAATAACTGTTCCCTTCGCCATGCGCGCCATGAGATCTTCGATGCGAATATTTTCTTTGCGAGCAACGATTTCCATCTGTGGTGTGACGATGCCTTTGCGGGCTGCGTCCATTTGAGTAGTGTATTTCATGATATCTCCTTTTCAGGCTAGTTTTTAAATGTCATTAGCGGACTGCATAGCATTACGCAGCGCTTTGATTTTGTCGCCGATATTATCAGCTTCGACTATTTCAGTGACTAGTGCCACACAGCTTGCGCCGTGTTTTGCCACTTCCGCCACATTGTTTTCTTTGATACCACCGATGGCGACAAAGGGAATTTCTATGTTCTTTACCACATAATCCAAATATTCAAATCCAACGGGATCGCAGACATCGTCCTTGGTAAAGGTACGGAAAACCGGCCCTACGCCAATGTAATCTGCTCCGCGTTTTTGCGCGTCTCTTGCTTGCTCCGGGCTGTGAGTGGATAGGCCTATTGCCATATTTTCACCCACCAGTTTACGAACAGCTTCAATTGGGAAATCCTTTTGACCGACATGAACACCGTCAGCTTCAACAAGAATTGCAAGATCGATATCATCATTAATGATGAAAGCGGCTCCGGCATCGCGTGTCATTTTACGAATCTCTAAACACTCTTCGTATTTGAGTCCCATTTTCTTTTCTTTTTCGCGGTACTGAATAAGTTTGATTCCATTATCCAGCATGGCTTTGACCACCTCAAGGTTGGACCTCCCTTGCGAAAATTTTTCTGCGGTCAGACAGTAAATGTCCGTGTCCAGAATGTTTTGTCTGGTAATTTTTTTTACGCTCACTTTGCGGTTCCTTCTTTCTCGAATTTATCAAGGTAGTGGCTTAAGATAATGTCCGCCTGCTTGGCTGCGGAGATAGCTACTTTCGGTGAAAATGGAGGGGTATCCATATTGCATTCGGTCTCCATATCTCCCACCATATAAAAATTGTCGCGAACCTTGCGGGTGAGAATGGTGTCCGCATTACCTGCACCGCCAATACCGGATGCTGCTACAATCAGCTTGTTTGTGGGCAGGAATGTTTCTACCAGACTTCGCTTTATTCTTGCCGCATCGAATGCTTCTACAATAACTTCACATTTGCGGAAAATTTTTGGCATATTCTCCGCTGTAGCTGTCTCGATATGCTGAGTTATGTCCAGCCCGGGATTAACCGCGAACATGTTTTTGGAAAGGGCAATTACCTTAAATTCACCGACCTGATCTAATGTGTAATACTGGCGGTTAAGGTTTGAAGCTTCCACTCGGTCAAAGTCGATGATCACGAATTTCTTAAACCCACTACGCACCAGATTCATGGCGCAATTGGACCCGAGTCCACCTGCTCCAGCTATACCGATGGTGATGGATTGAAGGTATTTAAGCCGATCTTCCCCGAGGTAAGCAGCTAAACCTTGCTCCGCTTTATTCACTTATGATCCCCATTATTTACGATAGGCTCCCAGTCCTTGAAAACTGGCTGGTAGCCGCGTTTGATAAGAGCCTCGCACATTTCTTCAACGCTGCGTTCGTCGGAAATATCAAATTGTCCGACCTTTTCGCCTTTTTGGCTATGTCCGCCAACTTCGGTCGAAACTCCCGCAGACATTTTGGTCACGCCTAGCGGTAGAATGTTTTCGCGGAAATCTGGGCTTTCACGTGTCGAAACAGTTATGCCTACGCGCGGTAGGTAGATTCTGAGAGCGAGCATGTTCTGCACCATATCTTGGTCGCTGACGATGGATGCAGGCTTAAATGATCCGGCGTGGGAGCGCATTCTTGGAAGCGATACGGCTACGTCCACATCAGGATATTTTTTCTGTAAATATGAAGCGTGTATTCCCGTGAGAAGTGCATCCTTGCGCCAATTGTCGAGGCCGAGAAGCGCGCCTATGTTTACTACTCGCATGCCCGCTTTACAGCTGCGTTCAGGTGCATCTAAGCGATAGCGGAAATCTTTTTTAGGGCCTGCTGGGTGCAGGGTGGGGTAGAGTTCTTCATTGTAGGTTTCTTGAAACATGGTCATGCCGTCTACGCCGGATTTGACCAAGCTAGCATATTCATCCTCGTCCATGGCATATATTTCAATTGATACGGATGGGAAATATTTGCTGAGCACTTTCATGCAGGATTCAAGATATTCAGGAGAAGATTTTTTGCGTGCATCTCCTGTAAGAATTAGCAGGTGTTTTAACCCCGTTGCGGCAATGGCCTGAGCTTCTTCTTCAAGCTGAGATGGTTCAAGCTGCGTGCGCGGGATTTCGTTTGTGGTGTTGAAACCACAATAAATACACCGATTCGTGCAGTAGTTAGAAAGATATAGTGGAGTAAACAGTTGAATAGTTTTACCGAAATTCTGCAATGTCAGCTGGCTAGCCTTTTGCGCCATTTCTTCTAGTAAAGGAATTGCCGCAGGGCTGAGCAGTGCAAGAAAGTCTTCTGGACTTGCTGTTGTTGCGCTTATTGCACGCCGCACATCAGCTTCTGTCACTGACTCGAATTTTTCTAGGAGCGGTAACTTGCTGTATTCGGCAGATATTTGGTAAAAGCTCATCAGTTAACCTTCACTCAAAAAGCCGGTAAGGGGCGATGACGCTATTGCATTGCGCTGCTTTGCTCCGGGGCCGGATAGATACGCTTCGCGTCCAGCTTTAATTGCGCGTCCGAAAGCTTTCGCCATCATGATTGGATCACAGGCTGTAGCAATCGCAGTGTTTACAAGGCATGCATCAGCTCCCATCTCCATAGCTTCGCAAGCTTCAGAAGGGCGCCCGATGCCTGCATCAACGATGATAGGCAGGGAAATTTCTTCGATAATTATACGGATCATTTCGCGAGTTTTAAGTCCGCGATTTGTCCCTATTGGCGAGCCTAGAGGCATGACTGCGGCAGCTCCGGCATCAACTAGTGAACGCGCTACATATAGATCCGCATTTACGTATGGCAGTACCACGAAACCTTCTTTAGCGAGAATCTCGGTTGCTTTGGCTGTTTCGTAGCCGTCGGGAAGCAGATATTTGCTGTCGGATATAACTTCGATTTTGATCCAGTCTCCGCAACCCATGGCGCGAGCAAGACGGGCGATGCGTACCGCTTCGTCCGCTGTTCTGGCGCCAGATGTGTTGGGCAGAAGCTGCATATGTTTGGGGATAAAATCTATAACATTGCCAGTCTTTGATTCCAGATCAACACGTCTGAGAGCTACGGTGATTATCTGTGAACCGGAAGCTTCACACACAGCGGGTATGACTGAATCATCGGAATATTTACCCGTTCCGGTAAGCAGTCTGCTGTTTAACTTAAGGCCACCGATTTCAAATATATCTTCACTCATGATGTTCCTTTAACCCCCGCCTACGAAGCGGAGAACTTCAAGATGATCCCCGTCGTTTAGCATTACGTTTTCGAAATTATTAGACGGGACTATTTCTTTATTCAGTTCGACCACAACAGTGTCAGCTGTAATCTGTTTGGATTCAAGCAGATTAAACACGCTCATCTGGTCTAGTATTTCGGTTTCAATTCCGTTCACTGTAACATTCATATTTTTGCTCCGCAAAAAAAAACGCTTACTCCAATGAAGGGTAAGCGCGTATAGACATATAATACAAATCTATTGCAGCTTCCCTACGGCAGAATTAACTGAGTCAGGTTCGAAGGGTCAGGTGCAAACACCATCTCAGCCAAAAGGCACCCCTAGCTCGGCAAAGCGTATGTTAATAGATATGGGTTGTAAAGGTGAAAGAATTTTATTGCGGATTAGCTTTATTGGCTTCGAGATGTATTGCATTGGAAATTGTTCCTAAAATCGCATCTTTACATTGATATCAATGTTCATATAATAATACGCAATTGTCTTTTGTCGTAATCTTAACTCCTAAAAAAGAACTCACTCAGGAATATTCATGAAGAAAATGCGAAGTTTGATTTTTGTTATATTAGTTTGTTTTACTGTGGTGGTTACGATTGCAGAAAAGTCTCAAGCTTTTACTGAAATTGTGAGTGTTGATGTAGGCGGAGCGAAGGTTGTACTTCCCGAAATTAATGGATTTGATGGAGATGTGTTAAGGTTTCCTAAGTTGAAAGAGTTTTTCACTACATTTGTGCCGAAAACTAACGTACTTTTAGCGGCTTACCTTAAAGATTCAGAGCTTAAGGTTTTAATTAAGGGAAAAGGTCATCAACTTGATGAATATTTTTTCTTACAAGTTGCGAAAGAGTTGATAGATATGGATATTTATGAATCCGACTTTGACACTATGAAAGGGTATGTACGGGAAGATTGCGGGCCACAGTCAGTGCTATTTGAGGGGGAAAATATTAAAGATGCTCTGGATGAAGCTGAAACTGAAGCAAATGATAAGTATGAATGGGGTATTGATGTAGAACATAATGAAACTAAGCTTTTAGGGATAACTGGTGAAGAACGTAACTATATTGCTCAGGTTCTTATAAGTAAAATGACAATGAGTGTTGATGGCGTGCAAGATACTTATGTTCAAGTTATTGGGGTCAGTTCTATGAGAGCGTCGGATAGATTTATTTCAGTATACCTATACAAAGTAATGAAGAGTGATGAAGATATTAAGTATGTTAAGAATAAACTGAATAAAATTTCAAAGCAGATTATTGCTGATAATCCAAATTCGTTAATTGAATCTGATCAATAGGCTTATGAGCAGGAGAGTCTAGCGCAAGAAAATGGAAGAACAACAATTAGGTAGCTCTTAAAGGGCGTCTTTGGAGTATTAGGATTAATTCTTCTATTTGGATTGTGGATTCTGCTGAAGTTGGTAGCGAAGAAGTTGAAAAAATAAATTGTGCCAGTAATATCTGGTAAAGGTGAAAGAACTAATTATTGGGCCTAAGGAGTTCACCAAACTCTTTCTGAATAACCTCATTTCTAATTTGCTGTATCCTACCTTCTTTCTGCATTTCTTTTAGAGCTGCAGTTATCTTGGGGACAAGATTCGAGTGCTTTTTGTTCAGGTAATGGTAGACAGGAAATGTTTCGAGGGGAGGCTCGATAAGTTTAATATCGGTTGGTCCGAACTTTCTTAAAAGCTTTAGACTAGAAATTCTTGTCAGGATTGCTATGTCAATTCTGTCAAGCTCAAGCATTCTATAAATTTGATCATGAGTTTCTATCTCAAAGACCTTGGTGCAACCAGCCTTTGCAGTTTTTTTCTTTGTAAAAAGTACGCCCCGGTAAATTCCAATTTTAAGTGGTGCCAGTGATTGCCAACCAGTAAATGGTTCAGGCCTTTTTTTACTAAGTATCATAGACTCGACGGTGTTGATCGGAACTGGAATCATTATGAGGTTTGGATGTTTCTCCTCAAGTCCTTTTATCTTAAATAATTCACCATCTACAAGGCCTGTGCTTGATGAGTGCAATGAGCGCAATACTGGATAAGGCTTTAACTCAATTTCAATATTAATGCGGCCGTAAGCCTCTTCAAGTACCCTAAAACAAATATCAGAGAGAGTTGATTTAATACTTGAAAATACTAGCTTTTCATTAGCATGTGCTAAAAAAGGAATTGTGATGATTAGTATTGCTGATGCTAAAAATGTTAAGATTGCCTTATGGCGCATCTAAATCTCCTGTTAAAATTGGGACAAAGAATTACACAGTTAAGCAAGATTAATTAACCTCGATTCCCTATTGTGTAAATGAATGTGTTGAGAAATTAGCAAGTGTCTTTATCTATCGCAAATACCCCCACGAACTAAGCCTGCTGTAAGCATGCTTGGCGTAATCACCTTGCCTATTGACTTGCAGGAATCTGGAATATTCATTAGCTGCCATATCGCGGTTGCCAAGAGCTTCGTACGATACTCCCTTAAAGAAGGTTGTCATGGGGTTTCCGGGTAATTTTTTATCGTATGCGTCAAAATCCGCAATAGCGCGGTTGTATCGTTTTGAATCAAGGTTCAGCATTCCTGAAAGATGTAGAGCCTGCGCCTCACTAGGGTAAGCGTCTTTTGCGCGTTCGGCGTATTGCAAACCCTCGCCCTTTTTATTCTGAGCCAGTTTGCACTTGGACATAAGCAATAAACCCGCATAGTCGTTTGGCGCGATTCTAAGAGCGTTCGAAAAGTGTTCTTCCGCATTCGCAAAGGCTTTCTTCTGCATCGATTCTTCGCCTTTTTGCATCTCTTCAATTGCTGGCTCAATTTTGCGGATAGAAGCTATATTATCCATGTATCTTTCGCGCAGAAGTTTACCTTTATTCCCTGCGTAGGTGGTGGCTCGTTTGTCTACGGCGGTGTCATAGCGTTCCGTGCTCATGGGGTGTGACGCAAACATTTGCTGTACGAATGAAGGTTCAGATTTGTGAAGTTTATTGAGTTCGTCCATGAGGCCGACCATACCTTCGGGATCATATCCGGCCTTATCCATATAGTTCATGCCGAGGCTGTCCGCTTGTCTTTCATCAGAACGGGAATAGCTGGCAAGAAGCAACCCCGCACCAACTCCTCCAAGCCCTGCCGCAAGCGGTACTAAGTCCGCGTTTTGTGTTGCGAGAACACCTACTCCGACAGCCAAAATCCCTTGGGTTGCCATGGTGGAACTCATGCGCGAAGCTGTGTGGCGCGCACTAACATGGCCGACTTCGTGCCCCATAAGGGCGGCAAGCTCTGCCTCGTTTTCAAGTTTGAGCATTATGCCTCGAGTGCAGGCAATACTGCCGCCGGGAAAGGCGTAGGCATTTACGTAGTTCGCATTAACGCATCGGAAATTGTAAGGCATGTCCGGTCTATGGCTAGCAAGAGCTAGGGATTGGCCTACGTTGGAAACATACTGGCTTAATTGTGCGTCCTGAACTGATCCGTAGTCTGCGGAAAATTGGTGCGGAGAGTTCTGTTGATCCATTTGAACTTCCTGCTGCTGCGAAACAAGCATGAGCTGTTGTTGCCCTGTCACCGGATTAATGGCGCAACCGCTTAGAACTCCAAGCGTGCCACCGGCAATGAGTTTCAGTGCTTTTCTTCTGGATATATCGTTAGGACTTTTTTTATGTGTCATGTTTCCTCCGGTGGTTGCCCAATATAATATAAATATGACGCCTTATCAGGTTTGGCAATAGTAAAAAAAAGAGGCTCACGTTATTATACGTAAGCCTCAGGATGTTTTGAAGGGAAGTTCTTTTCTTTTTTAACGGGGAATTAAATCCAGCTTATTTAATGCCATGCTTTTTAAGAAAGGCCGTGTAGTTTCTGTCAACACCCTGAATGTGTTGAACAAGCCAGTCAACAAGGAACTGCATGACTTCCATGGTTACTTTTGCTTTACCGCTTCGTAGGGCTGTGTCGAATTCCACAACCTTGTTAACGAACAGCACATGAATTTTCTTGTGTGCTTCGGTATCTGGGAATTTGAGTTTATCAAAAAGATCTTCTTCGGCTTTGAAATGCTCAACCGTGTAGAGTTTCAGTTCATCAACAAGTTTTTTCATGACTGAGTCAGATGCCCGCTCACGCAAGGCTTTGTGTAGCCCGTTTATCATGCCGACGAGTTTTTTGTGCTGATCATCAAATCGGGTGATGCCTACAGAATAGTCTTTGTCATTCCATGTGACCAGTTCCTGTCCGGTCGAGGAGTCAAGTCGGCCTGTTGCCATACCGTCAATTAATGAATCCAGCTCCTGTACTAAACTTGAAACTTCAAGCAGTACCTGCCTTGCTTCGTCCATACCTTGTGCTGTGCCTTGAGCAACATGGGTTACGTCAGAAACAGCTCTATTGATTTCTTCGCTGGTTGCGGATTGTTCTTCTGATGCTGTTGCGATTGAGTCTACTTGTGTGGCTGTAGAGTCAACAATCTCTACAATCCCTTGCATATATTTGCCGGATTCAGTCGCAGTCTCTGCACTGGAAGTGATTCCGATTGCCGCGCGTTCTACAGCTTTAACATTTTCCTTGGCATGGTTTTGAATATCAGTAATGGCGTCGCCGACATCCTTGGTGGCAACTACTGTTTTTTCAGCAAGTTTACGGACTTCATCGGCAACGACTGCGAAGCCTCGTCCCGCTTCCCCGGCTCTTGCCGCTTCGATCGCGGCATTCAGGGCGAGAAGGTTAGTTTGGTCGGCAATATCATTAATAACGTTGATGACCTGTCCTATGCTTTCTGCCCGCTGGCCAAGCTGTGCCATGGTGTCTTTTAAAGACAGGACATCAGTTTGAACTTCATTAATCTTCTCAACAGCAGCTTTGACGCCTTTAGCTCCTGTTGTTGCATTGTTTTTAGATTCATCAGCGTTCATTGCCGCAGCGGAAGCGTTACGGGCAACTTCTGTTACCGTGCAGTTCATCTCTTCCATTGCAGTTGCTGTTTCAGTCATGCGGTCACTTTGGACAGCTACGCCTTCACTTACAGATTCAATCTTCTCCGTCAGTTCTCTGATGTTCGAAAAAATCATGGAAGATGCGCTTTTAGCTTTGTCTGCTACTTTTTGCATGGAAGTTAACAGCTGCGTGGTTTCTTCTTCTTTTTCTTTACTGATATTAAGTGCTATTTCGCTTTCTTGTGCTTTTATTTTGGCTGTTTCGGTTAGCTTATCGGATTTGCTTTTAGCTTCGTCAAGGCTATCTACCATAGCGCAGACTGCGTTCTTCAGTTCAAGAAGTTCGTGCGAATATTCACCATCACATTTGTTAGTCTTTTTACCTTTTTGAATGGCAGAAGCATATTCTTTCAGGTTTGCCATAGGAGTTGTAAGATTACGGCTTACATTGAAAAGGACAAATATAGCTATAGTAATGCTTATTCCTGCTCCTCCGCCAAGTACAGTCGGGATGATGCCCAGATCTGTTGAACTTGGAAAAGCAGCCCATAAAGCCGCTGCAACAAAGACAGGGATAGCACCTAAGAGAATCACAGAGAGGTATAAGCGATTAGAAATATTCATATAAGAACTTCCAGATTTAGTTATAATATTGTTGGATATATGTGATAAAAGCAATCATACTTATTGTTTAGCAAGTTAGGAATAAATATCATTACTTTTAATCGATGTCATTTATAAATAGCTTCTAGTAATTCTTTTCGGTAAAAAGAATAAAGTCTATAGATTAGACAAAGTAAAATTTTATGAATGTTGAGCATAGTATTTTTCAAGGCCGTCTAGTTTAGAAAATTCGTTCGTTTCATCTTTGGGAGCGGTTCATAACTAATAGAAGAGGTTTTCATGTAACGATTTTTAGAGGGAAAAGTTGCGATTGTAACAGGCGGGGCGAGAGGTATAGGCGGAGAAATTTCTTTAAAAATAAGTGAGCTTGGCGCGACTGTGGTTGTAAATTATTCTTCAAGTGCTCAGTTTGCTGAGAATCTTTGTGCCGATATCGAAAAGAATGGCGGTTTCATGTAAGTTAGCAGGGAGTCGGATTAGCCTTTAGTAAATCTTCGACTATTGCTTTTCTTGCACTTTCGTCAGCGTCCAGCTTCATCACGTGGATGCAGTTGGAGCATTCATTAAAAAGACAATCCTTTTGAGGATGATCTATTAAAGCTTTTTTTAAATTGTCCGTCTGTCCGATGTGTAACGGATTAACGGCAAACCCTGCCATATGTCCGCGTAGGTGTTTGTATGTGAAAATATAAATTGCTGTAGCGGGTTCAAAATCTGAACTTTTTTTCATGATTTCAAACGGATAATCTGTTCCTGAAAAACCTTTAAATATGTATTCTTTTTGACTAAACACGGCAACTCCTATGAATGTACAACTCTATTTTTTCCCGCACATTATTCTTTATTTGCATGATGTGGAAGTTAAAATAACATCGTCATTGCATCCATCCGGATAGACCTATATGATGCTGAAATATTTACATGTCAGCCGAGTAATGCATTATCAGGGGGATTTATGTTCATTTTTAAAGCTTTGCGGGTGCTCTTAATTACCTTTCTAGGTTTAGTCGCCTTTGTGATTGTTTCCGTAGGGGCTATATTATTTTTTGAGATTCCCATTGACGCAACGATTCTGAAACCTTCTTTAGAGCAGGTTTCATCGTATGCGCTCGGTCGTAAAGTTACGTTTGGCGGTGAACTTAAATTTGTCACTTCACTTAGTCCCGCTATTGAAGTTGCGGATATTACTATAGCTAATCCCCCTGGTTATTCTGGTCAAAATTTCGCGGCCTTAAAGTATGCAAGATTGCACTTGAATGCTTACAAACTCTTGTTTGCAAAACTTGAAATTCACGAGATCACTATTGAGGGCATCAGGCTCAATCTTGAGAGTAAAGCTGATGGTGCCGTCAACTGGGATATAGAAGTAAAGGGGACTGGAGCAAAAGCGAAGGCTGCCGCTGATCCGAAGCCGGATGAAACAGCTCCGCGTCTCAGGCCTCAGTTGACTTCTGACTCATTCAGCATCGATAAAATATTATTAAAAGATATTCAAGTTACTAGCATTTCTCCAACAAAAACGGCTGAATTCCGTATAGATGAATGTACTGGATCAGGTGAGGTCGGCGAGCCTTTCAATCTGAATTTCGTGGGTAATTTTGATAAGCATCCATATAAAATCGGCGTAAAAATTGGTTCACTTGCTGAGTTTCTTGCCTCGCAAAAAGGGTGGGCTGAAATTAACGTGGATATAGCTAAGACCCAGCTTACTTTAACGGGTGATCTACAGCTTCCGGCCGAGACCGGTTTTGCAAACTTGAGTGTCTCAGTACAGGGTGAAAATATAAATACACTTAATTCACTACTGAAAGTCGATCTGCCGCCGTTTAAAAATTATGGCATTGTTTGCAATCTTAACGCCCGTCACGGGAAGGCAAGCTTGCAGAAGCTTGATGTGCATGTCGGTGCGAGTCGATTGATTGGTAATGGTACTATGACGAATTTTTTCGCATCTAAATCAGATAAAAATGCAAAGCTTGGTATAAGCGCCCAGCTTACTGCCGAACTTATACAGCTTGACGATTTCAATCTTGATGGCTGGTCCCCTACCAGCGGTAGTGAAAAATCAATACAGACAAATTCAACCCAGACAAACTCCACTAGTGCAAAAGTGGATGTTGAAATTGATCAGAGCAAAGAGGTAAAACAGCTTCTCAGTCCTGAATTCATGAATAGCTTGAATGCCGATTTTAAGTTTGAAGCCCGCGAGGTCAAAAAGGGTGAAACTAGTTTGGGACGTGGGCTTTTGGTTATTGGGCTTAAAAACGGAGTGCTTTCGATTGATCCTTTAGATCTTCATATACCGGGCGGATCAGCTCATTTTGATGGCATCTTTACTATAACTAAAGCGGGCGTTGAGGCCGGTTTTAAAACCAATATCAACCAGTTCGATTATGGTGTAATCGCGCGGAGTTCTCATCCCGATACCAAAATGGGGGGGCTTATCAGTCTCGATGTAGCCGTGGAATCGAAAACACCGAATTTTAATTCAATAATGGAAAATGCAAATGGTTATTTCCGCATCGGTGCTAAACCAGAAGATATGGAATCAGGAATCATTGACCTCTGGGCTGTGAACCTGTTTACCGCAGTTATGGACAATGTCTCGAAAGAAAAATCGAAGATAAATTGCGCTCTATTGCGCCTTGATATCACAGATGGGATAATGACTTCCGAAACAATAATGGCTGACACTTCAAAAATGCGTATTTTCGGAAAATCCTCCATTGATTTTAAAAAACGAACCATCGATCTCGAAGTTGCACCCAAGCCTAAACGGCCTGAATTTTTCAGCCTCGCAACGCCTGTTGCTGTGCATGGGACTTTCAAGGATTTCGGAATTGGAGTTAGTGGATTGGATCTTGTAGGGACGGTCGTTTCATTTATTGTAAGTCCTGTAGTCGTACCGTTTGAGAGAATCTTTACGAAAGACCTGCCCACTGACGGCTCAGATGTTTGTGATATTGATTTCGCAACTCAGAAAAGTCCTGTCGAGTTTCATAGTAACGGGACGGTTAAAGATAAGGAAAAATAAGGGTAACATTAACGTGGCGGGGATCTCTGCTTTGTTTTATAAATACTTAACCAGCATGGTTAAAGTTTGATTTATAAAAGGTTTTAATTTGAGAGATTACTAAAATGACCACCCAAGCTCTTGATAAAATAGCACAGGACGCTCCCATCCTAGAATTCAAAAACGTGAATTTTAGCTGGCCGGGCGGGTATGGGCTCAGTGATGTTTCTTTTGCGGTGCCTGCGGGGCAGTTCGTATTGATTTCGGGACCTTCGGGTGCTGGAAAATCTACTTTGCTTCGGCTTGCTGTCCGGCTTGAAGAAGTAGCGCAGGGCGAGATTCTTTTGCGCTCCACTTCCATTGATACACTTAATCCGCCGGAGCTTCGAACCAGAATCGGATTTGTTCAACAGACTCCTGTTATTCTGTCTGGTACTGTTCGCGAAAATTTACTCATGCCATTTACATTACAAGTCAGAAAAGGAACTCCCGTTCCTGATGATGCTGTTTTGTCGGAATGGTTGGAAAAACTTGCACTCGGTAATGTCGCGTTTGATGCGGACGCTCTTACTCTCTCCGTTGGTCAGAAGCAGCGGCTATGTCTTATCAGATCCGTACTTCCGAAACCTGACGCTATTTGTTTTGACGAACCGACTAGCTCTCTTGACCGTGAAAGCCGCGAACGAGTTGAGTTGGTTGCGGAGGAGTTAGCTGGGCAGGGCATAGCAATATTAATGGTTAGTCACACCAGTTACCATCCCGCATGCCCGCATATGCACGTTACAGTGGCAGACGGAAAAGTAGAGGTGCTCGCATGACCGCTGCATTTATTTCAATTTCTTGGCCCCAGTTAATGGTGGCACTCAGCCTTGTTACCATTTCGGGCGCTGTATCCGTTTATTACCAGTTAAAACTTGAGAAAGATCTTGCCATAGGGGCGGTGCGGACCTTCGTACAGCTTCTTGCAATGGGTTATGTGCTGAATATTTTATTCGGCCTTAATAATGCCTTGTTGGTAATGGGTCTATATGCTGTTATGGCGTTCTTTTCAGTGCGCATTGTTCACGGCCGGGTGAAAGAAAAAAGCATATCTTATCTATTTCCCACAACTGCTGCGGTCCTTTTCAGTTGCACGCTTATCACTATGCTAGTGACGAAGGTTGTGATTGGTGCTGACCCGTGGTGGAACCCGCAGTATTTTATTCCAATCGGCGGAATGGTGGCGGGTAATTCTATGAATGCGCTTGCAATATCTTTGGAACGGTTTTTCTCAGAACTTAGAACCCGGCGTGATGAAGTTGAAATGATGCTTTGTCATGGCGCGGATTATAAGGAAGCTACGGTAGATATTTTTCGCAAAGCTTTGCGGGCAGGCATGATCCCATCCATTAACGCGATGATGGGGGTCGGTCTTGTTTCAATTCCCGGCATGATGACCGGGCAAATTTTAGCAGGCGCAAATCCGGAAGAAGCTGTGCGTTATCAGATTGTTGTAATGTTTATGCTGGTTGCTTCAACCGCGCTATCATCCATTATAGTACTGCTGCTGGTGCGAAGGCGTTGTTTTTCGCCTGCCATGACTTTGCTCTTACGTAATGGTTACGGCAAATAAGATTTAGTAATTGGAATATACAAAATTATGAATACTGAAAAAAATATAGTTAAGCGGTATCTATACCTTGTTTGTGTGGTGGTGGGACTTTGCATCGCAGGCCTTTTCCTTGCGTTGGCCTTGCGCAATAAGAGTCTTCTGCAAGAGCATTTGAGAGTTCAGGCCAGAGCCCACTTTAGTAATATTGTTATCATACGTGAGTGGATAGCAATGCACGGTGGTGTTTATGTATTCAAAGGTCCAGGGGTTGAGTCTAATCCATATTTAGATAGTCCAGACCTACTTGCCGCTGATGGGCGTGAGCTTACTTTGAAGAATCCAGCGATTATGACTCGTGAATTTTCGCAACTTTCAAAGAACAAAAAACTTAATGCATTCAATATAACAAGTCTGAATCCGTTGAATCCGAATAACACTCCGGACAATTTTGAGCTTCAAGCATTGCAGTCATTTGAATCCGGTGAGACGGAGGCTTTTTGGGTAGAGGAGAATGCAAACGGGACGCGCCTGCGCTATATGGCTCCTCTTATTGTCGAGCAGTCCTGTCTTGCGTGCCATGCAAAGCAGGGATATTCGGTCGGGGAGGTGCGCGGGGGTATCAGCGTCGCCTTTGGGTTGGATGAAATTAATAAATCGATGTTTCATAATTATATTATAATTCTATCTTTGGGGATAGTTTCCGTTGCCTTGCTTGTATTCATTATGTGGGTTTTCTTCCGCAATATGCAAGAGCGTCTGGATAAGGCTCAGGCTTCTCTAAAACAAATGGCTACCGTTGATGCATTGACGAACGTGGCTAACCGCGCTTCGATTTTAGAGCGTCTTAGTGAAGGGTTCGGACGGCATCAACGCAAATTGACTCAGCTTGGATGTCTCATGATTGATGTAGACTATTTTAAGAGCGTCAACGATAACTTTGGTCATCAGAAAGGGGATGCCGTACTAAAGGAATTGGCTCGTATTGTTTCCGATTCTTTGCGCTCATATGATTTCTTTGGACGCTATGGCGGAGAAGAGTTCTTATTAGTTATGGATGGAGCGGATGAAGATAATCTGGCTTTTGTAGCTGAACGCGTCAGATTTTTAATAGAGGAGAATCTAGGCACGCAGTGTGGGCTCTCTGGTCCTATAACTGTCAGTATTGGCGGTACATTAGCAATTGCAGGAGATCAGTCCATTGATGACGTCATCCATCGCGCGGATATGGCCCTCTATAAAGCTAAAGAACTTGGCCGTAACCGGGTAAATATATTGCTTGGACAAGCTGACCAAGAGGATAATAAAAGTTAAGCTTTCATTATGATCACTATTATTACTATGGCTTTAGAATATATACTCTAAACTCCTTATTGATGATTTTTTAATGTATTTATTATTGTTGTATGCGTGCTTAATTCATGAGAATTATAAATTCTGATAAGTTATAGTTCGGTTAAAAGAATAATAATTATTAAAAAATAAGTGATAAATTTATATGAAAGCAATCAATAAGCTCATTAATGGTTTTAGTCGATTTCGGGATGAATACTATTGCCGCGAAGATTCGCCCTTTGTAGAATTGCAGAATCATCAGGAACCATCGACTATGGTTATTGCGTGCAGTGATTCGCGCACTGATCCTTCTCTTATTTTGCAATGCGAGCCGGGTGAGATCTTTGTTGTCCGGAATATTGCCAATATTGTCCCCCCTTATGAACCTGACTCCATGCATCATGGGGTTTCGTCTGCTCTGGAATACGCAGTTAAGTCTTTAAAGGTTAAAAATATCATTATCCTCGGGCACAGCGGTTGCGGTGGGATCAAGGCTCTGATGGACAACAAGCTTGCTCCAGAAGATGAGTTCATAACTAGGTGGCTTTCGATTTTGGGTTCAGTGCGCGATAAAGTCATAGCTCGTTTTGCTCTGGATGGAAAAAAAGCAAGTGTAGAAGCATGCGCAGCCTGTGAAATGGAAGGGATAGTTCATTCTATGGATAATTTAATGACTTTTACCTGGGTTGCTGAGCAAGTAGAGAAGGGGGATCTGGAAATTTTTGGATGGTATTTCGACCTTAAAGATGGGCGCATTCTTGATTATCATGAAGATAGCGAAGCGTTCGAACCGTTGCGTCCCTTTTGTCTTTCATAGTGGAGCTAGAATTGAATGTGCCCATCTAAGCGGTTTTCCGCTAAGATGGGCACAATTATTTTATATTAAGCTGGTAAAAGCTGTCTTATCTTTTTTTATCAGAGACTTGATTCTATTCTCAATCAGACATCCACGGAAAATCTGCGAAAGAATATCCTAGGTTAAACATGATGCGTGAATCGTCCTGTGTCTTTCCGGGAACGGGGTCGTTGGTCCAGTCGTAATTGTACTGAAACGACCCGAAGAATCTATCTATAATTGGAAACATTACGCCTGAGCGAGATTGCCAGAGCCAGTTTTTAGAATCTTCCATACTGACAAGTCCCATCTGATTGTGGAACAGCTTGAGCCTTTCGGGCACAGCCCACCAATTGAAATCTATGCCCCATTTTCCTGCTACGAAATCACGGCTGGAACGGGTTGTGTAATCTTCCCAGACATACGCAGGCCCAGCTTCGACTGACAGAGTCAATTCGTTACTGTCGAAAAATTGATACCCAAGTCCTGTCCCGATTATCGAGCGCAGTTCCAAGTCCTGAAATTGATCTTGCTGAATCTGACCCGATCCGGTCACAAAGACTTTTTCATCCAAAAAGCGGTTGTAATCAGCTGATAGAAGCCAGTTGTAATCGGTTCGTTTACCTTTCGATGTTCCCCAGTAATGATCGCCATTTGATTTCCAACGATTCTTCCCTATCGCATACGATATATCATAAGCTGCGCTTACATTTTCTTTGCGCGTATTACCTGAAGCTTTGTTCCAACCAGCGCGAACCCCACCTTTCAGAGTGTAATCTTTGGGTGTGGAATTAATGGCGGCAACCGTATCTGTTTTAATTCCTTGCTCTGTACCGACTTCTTTCGTCTGCTCAGATTTTGAATCCGCAATAGTCAGTTCACTTGCCGTTGCAGGATCAGGCTTTACGAAAACGTTCATAGGCTCATCAGAATCAAGAGAGGCAACCTGTCCCCAGTCAATTGTAATTTCTCCGGCATAAGTTGTTTTTAATTTTAACTTGCCGTTTTTCATTACGTTGATTTTTCCGGTCAGCTTATCACCATTCACAAGGTGAATAGTGTCAGCGTGAGCGAAAGATCCAGCCATGATAATGATCATAGCTGCAAATATAACCAACTTGGTCTTAGTAAACATTGAATCTCCTGAAAAAAGCTAAAATGAGCATATATTATTGTTGCTGATTTGAATGTCTCAGTGCCCAATATACTAAATGTTCGGGTTGGACTAGTTTCTCTTGTACTTCTTTAACCTTTGAATTTTGCGCTAAAAGCGCAGCTGTTAAGCCGTTGTAAGTCTTTCAAGTTCTTTCTTTTTTTCCTGTCTGCGAGCGTGAAGAATGGGCTCAGTATAGCCGCTGGGCTGGGATCTTCCTTTAAAGATAAGATCGCACGCAGCCTTAAAAGCTATGCTGTTTTCAAAATTTGCGGACATCGGAGTGTAGCCGCCAGTATTCACATTCTGCTTATCAACGATTGCAGCCATACGTTTTAAAGATTCCATGACCTGTTCTTCCGAACAAATATTGTGGTGCATCCAGTTTGCGAGATATTGGCTGGATATACGCAGGGTTGCACGGTCTTCCATTAGCCCTACATTTGTTATGTCGAGCACTTTGGAGCAACCGACGCCCCGATCAATCCAACCAACAACGTACCCTAGAATACCCTGTACGTTGTTATCCAATTCATGCTGAATGACGTCCTTCGTAAGGGGGGCTGTTTGTAGTGGAATGGTTAGAAGTTCATCGAGGTTTGCGCGCTCAGATCCTAGCAGTTCATGTTGACGGGTAAAGACATTGACCGTGTGATAATGCATGGCGTGCAGAGTTGCTGCTGTGGGGGATGGAACCCAGGCGCAATTTGCTCCAGATTCGGGATGAGCTATTTTGGTCTCAACCATTTCGTGCATCATATCCGGCTTGGGCCACATGCCTTTACCTATTTGTGCTTTGCCACTGAATCCTGCGCTAAGTCCGGTGTCCACGTTCCAGTCTTCATATGCAATAATCCAGCTTTGAGATTTCATGTCATTCTTGGGAACCATAGGTCCGGCTTCCATGCTGGTGTGAATCTCATCACCCGTTCTATCGAGAAATCCTGTGTTAATAAAAATTACGCGATCGCTGGCAGCTCTGATGCATTCTTTCAGGTTGAGAGTCGTGCGCCGCTCTTCATCCATTATCCCGAGTTTTAAGGCGCGCGGCGCAAGGCCTAATGCTCCTTCAATTGCTGAGAATAATTCGCAGGTAAATTTAACTTCATCAGGTCCGTGCATTTTGGGTTTGACTATATATGTGCTTCCGCATTTACTGTTGAGATAGCGGCTATTTTCATTGGAGTCATGTAAGGATATAAACCCAGTCATTGCTCCGTCTAAAATGCCTTCTGGAATTTCTTTTCCATCAAGTAAAATTGCGTCTGTCGTCATGAGATGTCCGACATTTCGGATGAGTAGCATGCTTCGGGCAGATAGGTTTATGCTTTCGCCAGTAAGTCCGATATATTCTCTGTCGGCTTGCATTGTACGGGTGATGGTTTTGCCGCCTTTAGTGAACTCAGTAGAAAGGTCGCCTTTGATAAGTCCCAACCAGTTTCCGTAAGTTAAAGCCTTATCAGTGCCGTCCACAACGGCAACGGAGTCTTCACAATCAGCAATGGTTGTAATCGCCGATTCAATTATAACATCTTTTACTCCAGCAAGGTGGTTCTTACCTATGATGTCTTCATGGTCGATCTGGATTTCGATGTGAAGGCCATTGTTTTTAAGAAGTATGCCCAGTGTTGGTTCAAGCACGTACCCTATAAATTGTTCAGGGTCCGCTAAGGTTGTAGTGGCGCCGCCTTGTAAGGTGATAAGAAGCGCGCTTGTTCCGAAATCGTAGTTGATGGCCTCTTTGTGGCTTCCGGTCTCGAGTGGCACAGCCATATCTAGAAAATCGGCGCCGTATGCTACTACTTTTGCACCTCTTATCGGGTTGAAATTTTTACCTTTAGCCGCTCCATCATCGTCGGAAATCACGTCTGTTCCATAAAGCGCATCATAGAGACTGCCCCATCTGGCGTTAGCGGCGTTCAGCGAATATCTGGGATTTGTCACAGGAACAACAAGCTGCGGACCTGCGATGGACGCAATTTCCGGATCAACATTGTCAGTGGTGATCATGAAATCATCGCCTTCGGGAACGAGATATCCGATTTCGTAGAGGAAATTTTTATATGCGGCAGGGGCGTGCGTTTTATGCGCTAAATGCCATTCATCAATGCGTTGCTGCAAATTGTCGCGTACATTTAGTAGCTCTTTGTTGCGTTCGCTGAATTTAAGCAGAATACCTTCAAAGGCTTCGTAGAAATCTCTAGGCGAAAAGCCTGTGCCGGGAGCTATTTTTTGCTCAATAAGTTCGTACAGAGGGAGGGATATGCTCAGTTTTCCAGCAGATATATATTTAGTCATTCAAGTTTTCTCCCTGATATTTAAAATACGCGGTGCATAGGTTTCGCAAATATTTTTCACAATGAATCAAATTTTATAAACCAGAATATCATGCAGTTTTTAGGCACGCAAGAATGTTAACTGTTATAACTCGGGGCTAATGATGTCTGATTGGTGAAGCCTTAAGAGTCTAGAGAGCGTTAATAGCAATCTTAATAACTATTTTTTTGACAGGTTCAGGTTTATCATACGCAAGCCCCGGCATATGACCATCTTGCGGGAAAAATGCCATAAAAATTCCCGGAATGAGTGTCGAGATGGAAGGTACTTCTGGTAGGTCTTTTAAAAATTCTACGTCGCGTTCACTATCATATGGAGTTTCTTCTTCAAGAGCTTGCAAGCTTGCATAGCCAAGTTTTTCCCGTCCAGAAATGAGGAACTGGATATCTACATATTTTCGGTGCGCTTCAAAGCGTCCCTTGTCGTAGTCTTTAGTTTTATATTCGCTGACCAGCGCAAATACGTTGTCGCCATCGATAATGTGTTTTCCTTCTTCAATGGCTGGATCTACTTTGGCTAGAAACTCAAATGTTTTTTCCCATGCAGGTCCGAATTTATATTTGGAGGCATGCTCTAAACTATCTATAATCACGTGATACTCCCCGCAGATTGTTTTGTCGCGCGTAAATTGGATGTTTATAGCGATTACTTTGGCGTGTAAAATGAAAGCTAAATACATGCTTACATCAATAAGGGAGTGTGTCGACACGAAGAAAGGGCGATTTAATTATTAAATAAAATTCGCGAGGGATGAAAAATTGACAGATAGAGATTCAAAACCCACAGAGGTTTGTAAAATTAGTAAGCAGGAATCTAAAAGTCTTAAGATAGAAGTTAAATTCATAAAATGCGGTCTGGCAAAGGCGTTGTCTGCGATTAGAAAGCTGCGGCTAATTGGATGGAGCAAAAAAAGTGAGTATTAAAACCTGAACCGGCTTTAATACTCACTCTATTTTTATCTATTTAACGCTTTGTAATGCTCTGATGATACCGCCTAAATCGGGGCGGGTGTTGATGTCATGAACATCAATATAGCGGATGATACCTTTCTTATCGATGATGAAGATAGCTCGCTCTGTAACCCCTTCAGGTCTTAATATCCCGTATTGCTGTGCGACTTTGCCGTGAGGCCAGAAGTCTGAAAGTACCGGAAACCAGACCCCTCCGTCACTCATTTGCTTAGTCCAAGCGTACTGAGTGGGAGTGTTGTCGGCTGTAATTCCTAGTAGAATTGCGTCGCTTTGCTCAAACAGTTCTTGCGCAATGTTATATCCGGGCCACTGGTCGGAACATATCGGAGTGAAAGCCGCTGGAACAAATGATAACACTACATTCTTTTTTCCACGGAAAGAAGATAGCTGTACATCTTCTCCAGAAACAGACGGTAGGGTGAAGTCCGGGGCCATTTCGCCCACTGCAACTTTCAGAACACTGTCCACTGGTTTAAGTTTGCCGGGTTGGTAAACGAGCTCCGCAGGTACTTTTGCCATTGCTGGCGTTATGCAGACGCATAGCAGAAGGGCTGCAAGTGCGCTGTAAATTCGGATGTGTTTGGACATGAATTCTCCCTGATTTTCAGAGTTTCAGCTATTTAGCCGCGTCCTGCAAAGTCTTCAAAAACTGTGTAGGGCTTTCCATTCTTCCTGCGAAGGATAGTGCTGTTTGCGGCTTATTCTTTCCATCAAGTTTAATTAAAAAGAAATGCGGAGTGCCGGGGGCGCCTGTTTCAGCATGAATCTTGAAGTCTAAATCATCAAATAGCGGTAATTCAACTTGGAATTTTTTCCTGAAAAAGTTGATCTCAAAGTTTGAATTACCAACTCCTACTCCAATCAGCTTTATTGTATCAGCTGATTTTGATTTTTTCAAAGCGGTAAATAGTTCATTTACCATCGGAGCCTCTGCCTGACAGTGCGGACAATACATGCTGAAAATTTCGATGACGACATAGTCAGCTTTAATGTCGGTCAATTTCCAGGGACCATTACCAGACAATCCAAGGTAGGATTGCTGTGCGGAAGTCTGGTTACCTGTCAACGTGACATCAGGGAAAGACTCTCCTGTTTTTATAGGTTCAGCAAAAGCTGCGCCCGCTAACAAGAATATAGAAATACAGAGAGGTAATAAATATTTAAGCATTGGAACTCCTTTTAAGTGTTTGACTAATAACAATGATCGTAAAAGTAGGAAATAGTCCAGCGTTAATGAACTATAACCAGTCCGGCACTATAAACTACTTTCTGAAGTAGTGTTAGCAAGTAGTATTGTAAGTTGATTGCATGTCGCTTTAGGGCTTAAGGTAAAAGTGGTTTATAAAAAGTGTAATTATATCGGTCTATATAAATGTTGCAGTAAATATGGGTTGACTGTGTTGTAGAAACTATATAACTACGTTCTACTTGAGAGTAAGTCTTATATTTATGCACACGATTCCGATGTACCCTCCTTTAGTACCTCTTCAGTTTTCATAAGTAATAGCAATCATTCCAGACTAGTAGCCCGATTTAGGGGCTTTTAGTTACTATTGTAACTTTTTAGACATAATAGCGTTCCCCTTTATGGGTAACGTTTTGCCTTGTCGTAATCAACGCGCTCTAATATTTCACATAGCGTTAGGCGGGCCTCTAGGTCTTGCCTTTTTTTGTGTACTTAAAATAAGGATTTTTTTGATGGAAGCCAGTCATACTTTAGTTTCAAATTCTAAGGGCAGTATTCAAAGTGATATTTTTTCAGGACTTACGGTTGCTCTGGCATTGGTGCCTGAAGCTGTCGCATTTTCCTTTGTAGCAGGAGTTTCTCCAATTGTAGGATTGTATGGTGCATTCATGATGTGCATCATAACTGCTATTCTGGGCGGAAGGCCTGGTATGATTTCCGGCGCAACCGGAGCCATGGCAGTTGTTATGGTGAACCTTGTTTTAGAGGGTAATGCCCTTGGCGGAGCAGGTTCAAATGCAGGACTTCAATATCTATTCTTTACTTTGCTGCTTGTCGGGATTTTTCAGGGGCTGTTTGGTATTTTCCGCTTAGGTAAATTCATCCGTATGGTTCCGCGCTCAGTTATGATGGGGTTTGTAAACGGCCTTGCCATCGTGATTTTTCTTTCCCAGCTCAAGATGTTTCAGGAAGGCGGCGCATGGATTCAGGGTGATTCAATGTGGATAATGGTCGGGCTTGTTGCTTTGACCATGGCTATTTTGTTCACTGTTCCCATGATATATAGTAAAGCTCCCGGCGCACTTATCGCCATTATCGCTGTTTCTCTTCTCGTAATTTTTGTTAAAATAGATACTGCAACTGTACTTTCTTTCATTCAGGTTAATGGTGGAACAGGGATCAAGGCGGGACTGCCGAGCTTTGCTATCCCTCAAATCCCGCTTACGTGGGAGAGCGTAACTTTTATTACTCCTTACGCGTTGATTCTTGCTGCAATCGGACTGATTGAGTCCTTGATGACTTTGACACTGATTGACGAATTGACCAGCACTCATGGTAACGGAAACCGCGAGTGTATCGCGCAGGGAATTGCAAACTTCACCAACGGCCTTTTCGGCGGAATGGGTGGGTGTGCAATGATCGGGCAGAGCATCATCAACATCACTTCGGGTGGTCGTGGCCGTCTTTCCGGTATCACTGCAGGGCTGGCTCTGTTGTTCTTTATCCTGTTCACCTCCACTTACATTGAAATGGTTCCCATCGCGGCTTTAGTTGGTGTCATGTTTATCGTGGTTATCAAAACTTTCGCATGGAGCACATTTAATATCATTAATAAGGTTCCCAAATGGGATGTTATTGTAATCGTATTGGTTACTTTCCTTACTGTTAAATATGATTTGGCCATCGCGGTAATCTGCGGCGTAATCATTTCCGCGTTAATTTTCGCATGGGAAAATGCACTGCGCATTCGTGCTCGTAAGACAATCGATGAACACGGTTATAAACATTACAAAATATACGGGCCGCTATTTTTCGGTTCAACAACTTTGTTCCTTAGCAAGTTCGATGTGGAGGATGACCCTGATGTTGTCATTATTGATTTCGAAGAGTCCCGCAT
The DNA here is from genome assembly GCF_000711735.1 of Maridesulfovibrio frigidus DSM 17176. Classification (NCBI taxonomy): domain Bacteria; kingdom Pseudomonadati; phylum Thermodesulfobacteriota; class Desulfovibrionia; order Desulfovibrionales; family Desulfovibrionaceae; genus Maridesulfovibrio; species Maridesulfovibrio frigidus. Next base: position 837,737 of record NZ_JONL01000001.1, on the reverse strand, counting down.
TATGGACCAGTCAGCCATTGAGATAATCAATAAAATTACTGAGCTTTATTTACGTTCAGGCAAAACGATTCATTTATGGCACCTCAGCCCTGACTGCGTTCGTTTGATTAAAAAGGCTGAAAAGATATGTATTGTAAATGTGCTGTCAGATCCTGACTATTTTGTCAGCATTGACGATTATAACAAGTATCAGGAAGAGTTGGCTGTTAAGTAACCTTGACCCACTTTATTAGATGAAAGCATTTAGAAGGCCCGGAAGATTATTCTTCCGGGCCTTTTAATTTTTGGTGATATTATACTGATAATATGAGATGTTCTTTAGTGCTCATTTGGATGTTTGCGTTTTCTTTTTATTATAATGATGGGTAATCACTTTAGAGGTATAAATTCAGAAGTATTTGGACTTGATTGAATTTTGCAGTATAAGCATAGATAAACATGATATTAAAATATGGAAAGCTATGAAAAGACTTTTGAATTATATGCTCCTATTTTTGGCTTTACTGACGTTGGTCGGGGGGGCAGAGATTTGTTTTGCCGTTCCATCTTCTGGTGTTGAATTAACAAAAGAAGAAGCCGCCTTCATTATAGCTCACCCTGAAATAAAATTGGGAACTGAGAAGGATTGGGAACCGCACGTTATTCTCAATCAGGATGGTTCTATTTCAGGGATAGATGCTGATATCCTAAGCAGAATTAATAAGGCTACAGGTGCTAATTTTCAATTGGAGGCCGGTAATTGGGTCGAAATGCAGGAAAGGGCTAAAGCTGGCTTAATTGATGGACTTAGCACTGGAGCGGTTCATGAGGAACGCAAAGAATATTTGAACTTTTCAGATTCATATATGGGCATACAGAAGATGTTGCTTGTTTCTCTTGGGAATCCCAAAAATATTAAAAGTAATGAGGATTTGAAGGGTAAAGTCCTTGCCGTTCATAAAGGCAACATGGTTGACGAGAAGCTAGCTAGAACTATCGATGGATTGCGCATTATAGAATTTGAAACGATCAAAGAGGTGATTGAGGCTGTTGTCCATAATGAGGCAGATGCTACATTTGGGAACGGAGCAACAATATATTCTGCAAATAAGCTAGGTCTTCCATATTTACAGATTGCATATCCTCTTGGGGAAGAGTTAAAGCTTGTTTTTGGCGTTCGCAAAGACTGGCCTGAAGCGATTAGTATTCTTAATAAGGGGCTGGCTTCGATTCCAGATTACGAAAAATTGCTAATTAGAAATAAGTGGCTCGCTGGAAGCAGCTTTCCAGATTACACAGTGGATCAGATTATTTTTGATGATGATGAGCAGAAATTCCTGAACGGAATAGATTCTATCACTATGTGTGTTGATCCAAGCTGGATGCCTTATGAACTTGTGGATAAAAATGGTGAGTATGTTGGCCTTGTCGCAGATTACATGAAGCTTCTTTCTATGCGGGTAGGCAAGAAGTTTCAGCTGGTTCCCACTGACTCATGGGGGCAGACTCTTTCTTTTGTCAGAGAGCGTAAATGTGATATTATACCATCAGTCATACCCACTCCCAAGCGTCTTAAATACTTAAATTTTACATCTTCTTATTTGTCATTTCCTTTGGTTGTAGCAACTAGCCGTGATGAATTATTTGTTGATAATTTTGATGCTGTGGCTGATCAGACTTTTGCAGTTGTTAAGAATTATGCTGCTATTGAATTACTGAAAGAAAAGTATCCTAATCTGAAAATTGTTGAGGTCGAAGACGCTCTTACAGGGCTTGAAAAGGTTCATGAAAAGGGCGTGTTCGGGTACATCGATACTGTCTCTTCTATCAGCTACCAAATTCAAAAAAATGGTCTGTTTGATGTTAAGATTTCTGGTCAGTTAGATATTAGCTATGACCTTGCTATCGGAGTCAGAAATGACATGCCGCAACTGCTTTCTATTCTAAATAAGGGGATAGCTTCATTTTCAAATAATGAGCGGCAGGAACTGCACAATAGCTGGATAACTGTACACTATGATAAAGGCCTTGATTACTCGCTTCTATGGAAGATCCTGGCGGGACTGTCTGTGTTCCCCTTGTTGCTTTTATATAGATATAATATTGTTTCCAGATATAATAAGAAGCTCATTTTGATGAACTCCAAGTTGGATTCACTTTATAAAACCGACAGGCTGACAGGTGTCTTTAACAGGCATATGCTTGATGAAGAAATGAAGCGCGAACTGGCTAGAGCCGGTCGCTATCATTCTTATTTTTCCGTGATAATTCTGGATATAGATCACTTTAAAAAAGTTAATGATACTTACGGACATCATGTCGGGGATACTGTTCTTGTCGCAATTTCCTGTTTGCTTTCAGGAAATGTAAGAGAAACAGATGTTGTGGGCCGCTGGGGCGGAGAAGAATTCTTAATTATTTGTCCCGAAGTAAAGATTGATGGAGCCACCCGTTTAGCAGAGAAGCTCAGAGGTAGGGTTGAGGCTCTCAGGTTCGAGGCTGTGAAAGGTAGTGTTACCGCTAGCTTTGGAGTTGCCAGCTTTGTTAAAGGGGAAAGCAGTGAAGATTTGATTAAAAGAGCTGATCGAGCTCTATACAAGGCGAAAGACATCAGTAGAAACTGTGTGGTAGTTGCCGATTAATTTCAGTAGAATATTGCAATTTTAAGATTGTGAAAAAAATCTTAAGAGAAGATTTTCTTGACAAATTATTCTTGAGAATGGTGAAAACTTTAGTGATGGTAGCTTACCATGTTCAGGGGGGTGAAATCTTCTGCCATGGTACGTTTTACGTCAATATTACGCTATTTTTGTGGTAATTTGATTAGAGAAAAAGGGAATAAGAATGAAATTATATTTTGAAGTTTTTAAAAAGTTCAGCGATTTTTTTGGCAAAGCTAAGAGAGATGAATTTTGTGCTTTTGCTATGATCAGCACTGCTGTGATAGTCGCTTTTGAGATTGCAATTTTCAGTGTCGAAAATTTGTTTGCTCTCAAGGTTTTAAACACACTGTTAGGTGTTTATGTGGTTGCTACAGTGCTGCCTAGTATAGCTCTTATTATGCGCCGCTTGCATTGCATAGGGCGAAGTAGACGAATGGTTATTTTATTGCTGATTCCTATTGTGGGTGCAATTTACCTCGTCTGGTTGTGCTTGCAGGAGGATAAACTTGAAGGGTGTAAGTCTCATCATCCCACAGCTTAGAAGTTCACTGCTTCAATAAATGACAATACATTTAAATGGTTGCCCTAATAAAGCGGGGGGACCATTTTTTTTGATGGTAGAGAAATCCTTATTGTGTCGGTCTTATAGATTTTACTTCTTTTGAGACCGCAAAAGCTTCTTCCTCAGAGAGAGGTTTTGCTAGAAAAAAACCTTGGACGATGTCACATTTGAGATCTTCGAGGATCTTCATTTGAGAGTAAAGTTCAACGCCTTCTGCAATCGCGATCATGTTCATTCCGTGTGCCAGATCAATAACAGACTTTACTATTTGTTTTGCGCTTGTGGATGACTCTATTCCATCAATGAAACTACGATCTATTTTAAGAATGTCAGTCGGGAACCTTGTTAGATATGCTAATGATGAATAGCCAGTTCCGAAATCATCAATCGCGCATTTAACGTTTAAACTTTGTAGCAAATTGAGTTTTTGAGATGCTAAGCCCGGGGCGTCAACAATTGCTGATTCAGTTATTTCTATTACTAACGAGTCATCTGGAAGTCCGTATTTCAATATTGTTGCTTGAACTAAACGGATAAATGATGAGTCTGTAACATGTGAAGCGCTTATGTTCACTGATATATGCTGCTTAGAGCAGAGTGGGTTTTTGTGCAGCCATTCGGACCATATTCTACAGGCATTATCAAGAACGTATCTGTCTAATTTTAGTATCAGTCCGGTTTTTTCCGCAATCGGGATAAATTCTAAGGGACTTATTAAGCCTTTCTTTGGGTGATTCCAGCGCACAAGGGCCTCAAATCCTGAAACCGTCAGCTCAGGGTGAAGTCTGTATTGTGGCTGAAAAACAAGGATGAATTCATTGTTAACTAGCCCGTTTTTGAAATCATTTTCAAATTTTAATAAATCTTGGGCAGAGTTAAACATTGACTCAACAAACATTGTAAAGTTGTTTTTGCCACGTTTTTTTGAGCGACGCATGGCCATATTAGCTTTGTTGATAAGGTCTGCAGGCCGTCCATTTTCGCTTTGCCTTTCATACTCATCTGTGCAGATTCCATAGCTGATATCTAGTTTAAATTCTATTCCATCTATATTATATGGATTTATTAGGATTCCGCGTATTTTTTTCATGAACCAGATAGCTTCACGCGGGGTTACGTCTTCTATCAAAATGATAAAGTCGTCTCCGCCGAGCCTTCCCACTGTATCTACTTTGCGGACAGCACTTGCTATTCTTTTAGATGTTTGAATTAGGACTTTATCACCGATAATGTGGCCGAAACTGTCATTTACACGCTTGAAATTCAAAATATCAATAAATGCAATAGCGAAACAATTTTTTGGGTTTTTGCGTTTTTTTGCGAGAGCCTGATCTATTTTGCGTATGAGGAAAAGCTTGTTTGGTAGGCCTGTCATGTAATCGTGAAGGGTCTGTTTTTTTAGCTCTACATTCGAAGCCAGTAGTTTTTTAAATAATCCCACATTGAAATAAGCAGTGGCGAGAACATATACGGATCCAAGGAAAAGTATCGGTCCGAATAACGAATTAAAGTTATAATGTTGATCAAATATTACGGAAAATAGTACAAGCGAATAACTAACCATGAATGCACATATGAATGATATAAGTATGGTGAAAGTCGTTTTGGTGAAGCGATACAGCTCTTCTTCATTTTTGCGGATATGCTTAACCAAGCTTCGGTAGCATGCCGCACTTGTAATAAGAATGATGAGGCCTAAGCCTATCTCGGCGAAAAGGATTAGGTTCGTGGGTTCTTTCAGGGTATGCATTTTTGAAACGTATAGCTCTCAATGTAGCCTGTCAACAAGGTTATAGGTTCTCTTAATGATATTTGTAGATACTTAAAATAACATTTTTTGTCGGGCTTGTTGCCTGCTCAGTTTTGCGCAATTATTATCTATCATTTAAATTGGCTGAATGTAGCTTTCCATCTTTAAGTGCTATATAGTTAGGGTGATTTTTGAACGATAATTGGAAAAGTCGGGTTGCCTTTGGCTTTAACCCTTGTCCTGCATAACTTATATTGAGGGATCATGTCTGACTTGATAAAAAATCAAAGTGGTGAATATTCATTGGATAATATTTCCCGTGAAGACCGCAGTAATTATATCATTTGTGTCCTTGGTGCGACTGGTTATGTCGGCGGTAGGCTTGTTCCTGAATTACTTGAAAAAGGTTGGCGGGTTCGAGCTGTGGGGCGTTCAATATCCAAACTTAAATGTCGTCCATTTGCCTCACATGAGCGCTGTGAAGTTGCCGCTGCTGATCTTTTTGATTCCTCATCATTACTGAATGTACTCAGTGGATGTTATGCCGCCTATTACCTCGTGCATTCCATGCAGGGTAGTGGAGGAGATTTTGCGGCAAAAGACCGTACTGCCGCACAGAATGCTGTCCAAGGAGCACAAGAAGCCGGACTTGAGAGAATCATATATTTAGGAGGATTGATCCCTGACGATCCGCACATCAGCCATCATTTGAAATCACGGGCTGAAGTCGGCGAGATTTTGTCAGGCGGTAAAGTCCCTTGCACCATATTCAGGGCGGGCGTAATTCTCGGATCAGGTAGTGCCTCATTTGAAATGATCCGCTATCTAGTAGATCGTTTACCTGTGATGATAACCCCGAAATGGGTACAGACAGAAACTCAGCCTATCAGCATCCGTGATGTGGTTTTTTACCTTGCCGGAAGTCTTGAACATTCGGAGACAGTCGGAGATGCTTTCGATATCGGTGGTCCTTATATTGAAACATACGAACGGTTGTTTCGAATTTATCAGGACGAAGCAGGATTACACAGACGTCTAATAATACCTGTCCCACTTCTTACCCCGTACCTTTCATCGTGCTGGCTTGGACTGGTTTCTCCCATCCCTCTAGGCCTTGCCAGGCCTCTAGTTATGGGGCTCCGTAACCGGGTGGTTTGCAAAGATTACCGCATTCGTGACATTATGCCATGTGAATTGACTGACTGTCGTTTAGCCATACGAAGGGCGCTCGATAAAGTTCAGCAACAGATTGTTGACTCGTGTTGGTCTGATGCAGGGGCAATCAGCAATCCTGAATGGGCCGCCTGCGGTGATGCTGGCTATGCTGGAGGAACTGTTTTTCATACGGCATACCGGATCAAGCTTGAGGGTTGTCGTGAAAAATTATGGAAAGATATTCTCGGAATCGGCGGAAAAAACGGCTGGTACAGTTGGAATTTTCTATGGCAAATTCGCGGCCTGATTGATAAAATTTTCGGCGGTGTAGGTCTTAATCGGGGACGTAGGAACTCTGAAAATGTTATGGTCGGCGACGCATTGGATTTTTGGCGGGTTATTGATGTTCAGCCGGACGAGAGACTCTTGCTGCTTGCGGAAATGAAAGTACCAGGCGAGGCGTTACTCGAATTTACGCTGGAACCGGAAGGGGACGAAAAGACTGTGCTGACAATGACGGCCCGCTTTTTACCCCGCGGAGTTGGCGGGCTAGCGTATTGGTGGAGTGTATATCCGTTTCACAGCATAGTTTTCAAGGGGATGGCAAAGGCACTAGCTGCTAATACTTCATGTAAAGTTCTAGAGGGTCCGACTCTGATAAAGGGTAGTGCTCCTAGGTGCCACTTGCCGAAAGTGTAACAATCAAATCAAGCAGGAACCTTATGCGGGTGAATGAAAAACGTATTTATGCCCTGAATGATATATCAAATATCGGAAATCCTGATAGTTGCGGTGGTCCCGTGCTTTATTGGATGAGCCGTGAGCACCGTGTTCAGGATAACTGGGGGCTGATTCATGCTCGTATGCTAGCTGGGGATTCGCGTCCGCTGGTAGTTGTTTTTGTAATGTCGCCAAGTTTTATGTGTGCTACTTTTCGGCAGTGTGATTTCATGCTTAAGGGGCTTGAAGAGGTTGCCGGAGGTTTATCGAAGTTAGGTATTCCATTTGTTCTTCGCGTGGGATCTCCTGCCGCTGAGCTGGTGAAGTTTGCAAATGAAATTGGTGCGAGTGTTGTGGTCACTGACTTTAATCCATTGAAAATGGAACAGTCGTGGCAGAGGGCTGCCGCTGGTGCATTGCATATTCCGCTTATGGAAGTTGATGGACGAAACATTGTTCCTGCCCGCTTTGTTTCAGATAAACATGAATATTCGGCCCGCACTATCAGGCTTAAAATACATCGCCTTCTCTTTGAATTCTTAGAAGAATTCCCAAAAATAACACCTATGAATATTTCTCCTCCCGATGTCGATCCCCCGGATTGGAATGGAGCTTATCGAGCTATTAATGTGGATAGGTCAATTCTGCCTGTTGAAACTGATCCTGGAGAGATTGCAGCAAGCATAGCGTTGCAGTTCTTCATCAAAAATAAGCTTAAAAATTATGCAGAGAAGCGTAATGACCCCAATGCAGAAGCCACTTCTCGTCTATCCGCATATTTTAATTTTGGGCAATTAGCCCCGCAAAGAGCTGCTTTGGATGTGCACGGCACAGGTGGCGGTGAAGGACAGGATGCGTTCTTGGAAGAACTGATTGTCCGCCGTGAACTGTCAGAAAATTTTTGTTTCTATAATCCAGATTATGCATCCTTAAACGGAGCACCCAATTGGGCAGTTAAGACTCTTGATGAGCATCGAGCTGACCCGCGTCAATACGTATATACCCGCGAAGAATTTGAGCAGGGACGTACGCATTCTCTTTTGTGGAATGCAGCCCAGAACCAAATGCGCAGGACAGGGTATATGCACGGTTACATGCGGATGTACTGGGCTAAGAAAATACTAGAATGGTCACCTTCGCCTGAGGATGCACTCAAAACGGCGATAATATTAAATGATCGTTATCAGCTTGATGGAAGGTCTCCGAATGGATACGTGGGGGCTCTTTGGTCCATAGCGGGATTACATGATCGTGCTTGGAAGGGGCGGCCTGTTTATGGAACTGTTCGCTATATGAATGAGCGTGGGTGTCGTCGTAAATTCAATGTAAATGAGTATATTTCTCGTTGGAGTTGATATTGAATAGTTAATTAAGTATGTTAGATCATTCTTAAAAACTTTGTAAAGAATTACAAGAAATAGTTTTATAATAGATTTGTTGGTGTTACACTTAGGCTTCGAATAACTTAAACCGATTCAGGAGGCTTGTTATGGCGAATATGGATTATCCAGGACCATGCCCGAGTTGTCTAGGGATTGACGGTTGTAGCACTGAGGAAGGTAAAAAGAAGGCTGTTAAAAATTACTGTAAAGGTCTTGAAATGGAGCTTAACTCATGGAAAGCTCGCCTTTATGATGTTTTAGCAGATGATAAATCTTCTGTCCTCAAAGATCAGATTATTATGATGAAGTCCATCATGAGAGAGCTTGATGGTGTTGTTGAGCAAATGCAGGAAATTTGTCCTGTAAGCTTGGGTGAAGAAGAGAAGATGATCACAGGTAAACTTGAAGATTTGCGTGTACATTACACAAAAGCTTTAGAAGTTATCTCTCCTGGATGGTTTGGAGGCTGATTCGCAGCCTGATTTTGAATAGTGAAAGGGCCGATTCTATTGGAATCGGCCCTTTTTTTGTGGGCGATAAATATTTGATTGTAATAGATTCTTAATTGAATTTAATGTACTTTTTAAGTCGCTATTCTTGCAAAAGATTTAACAAAATTTGTTAAGAATTGGCTTTGAGGGTTTCTTTATCAATCAATGGGGTGCTTGTTCTCGTTTTAGTGATTAAATTTAAGTTTTTGCCAGGAGTTATCGCAAATGAAATTATGGGTATCTGTTCTACTTTTAGTGCTGGCATTTACGCTTGGTGCTTGTGGGCCGAAGCAAACGCAGTCTTCCGATCCTACTGTATCTGTGAAAATGGAAGATAGCGCGGCTAAACCCGCGGCTAAGGAATCCAAACCGGAAGTTAATGAGGCTGCGCCTGTGCTTAAACTTAAACCTGAATCTAAGTCCGAAGCAGAAGTAGAGCCTGCACCGGAGGTAAAAAAGCCCAAGTCTTTTAATGATATGCTTATTATCGGTCAGAAAGAATACGTTTTTATTGATGAAGCAAAAATGAAGCTTGCTGCTAGAATAGATACAGGTGCAACGACTTCTTCAGTAAGCGCAACTAAAATTCAGCGTTATGAAAGGGACGGAAAAAAGTGGGTACGTTTTACAATGACATCTCCCGCTGGACAATCTGTTCAAATAGAGCGGCCGCTAAAGCGTGTTGCTTCAATTAAACGTCACGGGATGCCCGATCAGGAAAGGCCCGTTGTTGAACTACACGTGATTCTTGGGTCCATAAATACTAAATCAGAATTTACTCTGACTGATCGTTCCAAGTTCGAATTTCCCGTGCTTATCGGGCGTACTTTCTTAGGTGGCAGGGCCGTTGTTGATGTCACTTTAGATTACGAAACTTCACCGATGAGCGATGAAAATGAAAAATAAAAATAAGAATCAGTTACTTATTCTAATCAGCTTACTTCTTATTTTAGGAGTTGGTGTTTCGGTTTATAAGATTTCAGTTCTTGGCTTTTCACTGTCGCCTGATGCGAAGGAAACCGTTTGGACCGTTGAGGCCGCGGTAACTTTTGTTGCAGATGGTGGACCTGTGGAAGTTTCTTTGAATATGCCGGACAATCTTAACGATCTTGTTGTTGCCAATATTCAGGAGCAGGCTCCGGGGTTTGATTTTAAAAGCGTCGTTAAAAACGGTTCAAGCCGTGGAATATGGACAGCTAAATCCGCTACTGGACCCCATAAAATTTATATGCGGGCGGATGTTTATCGTCAGGATGTTGCCGGAGTAAGGTCTGCTAAAGGGCGTGAGAACGGTCCGAAAATTTCGATCCTAACAGGTTCTGCTAAGACTTTGGCGGATTCATTGATTAAGGATGCCAGAAAAAAAGGCAATGATCCTGTAATCGTTTCGAAGGAATTGCTCAGACTTATGAATCAGCCTGAGTTAAATGTAAGCTCTTCAAGGCTTCTTGAGATGAAAAGTGAGTTCGGCGGATCTCTTGGTCTTGCACAGGTTTTACTTAATCAAGCCGGAGTTACTTCTCAGCGGGTTAAGGGACTCTTTCTTAACGGTGAAGGCAAAAAACGTAAGATTAAAGGCTATTTGGAGATTAAAAAAGGTGATTCGTGGGTGATGCTTGATCCGGCGAAGGCTACTGAAATTGACTCCGATTCATTCCTACTCTGGCAGGTCAATAACGAGTCTATGCTGGAAGTGATAGGCGGAAGTAAATCAAAACTTTCCTTTTCGACTGTTACTACCAAAATTTTGGCGAATCAGGTTGCAATCGATACTGGTCTGAATAAAGACTCTCTGCTGATAGATTTTTCAATTTACAGCCTACCCTTGCAGGCGCAGAATTCATTTAAATTGCTATTGTTGATTCCTTTCGGAGCCTTAATTGTCGTTATTATGCGCAACCTTGTGGGCGTCAGTACCTCGGGAACATTTTTGCCGATTTTGATCGCATTGACCTTTTTGCAGACTTCTCTTCTGGCTGGATTAGCGTTGTTTTTACTTATAGTTAGTGTCGGGCTTGTTTTGCGGTCATATCTCAGTCATTTGAATTTGCTGCTTGTTCCGCGAATATCGGCAGTTCTGGTTTTTGTCATTATCATCTATCTCGCCATTTCGGTGATAAGCTATAAAATGGGCAGCGATGTAGGACTTCTGGTTACGTTCTTCCCGATGATCATTATCTCGTGGACCATCGAGCGTATGTCTATCTTATGGGAGGAGGAAGGTCCGAAGGAGGTTTTTATTCAGGGTGGCGGAACACTGCTGACAGCATCTCTTATCTATCTTTTGCTATCTAATCGTTTCGTCGGGCACCTGACTTACTCTTTCCCCGAACTATTGCTGGTTGTGTTGGCTGTAATCCTGATGATCGGTAGCTATACCGGATACAGGCTTAGTGAACTTCGTCGCTTTGAACCGCTTGGAAGGGACTAGATGCTACGTTTTATATCACCATCAAAATTGCGGGAGCATGGCATTGTCGGCATGAATATGCGAAATGTGCGGCATATCGCCGAGAATAACCCACGGCATTTATACCCCAGTGTAGATGACAAATTGAAGACCAAAATTCTTGCTGAAGCTGCTGGAATTGCCGTCCCGAGATTGCTGGGAGTTATCCGCGTTCAAAAGCACGTTAAGCAAATGGTACCATTTTTAAAGGATGAGCCGAACTTTGTCGTGAAGCCAGCCAAGGGAAGCGGCGGAAAAGGGATACTCGTAATTACGGGCCGTGAGGGTGATGGTTTTGTGAAGCCCAGCGGAGAAGTCATTGATGAGCATGATCTTCATCGCCATGCATCAAATACCCTGAGTGGATTATTCAGTCTTGGCGGAAACCCTGATGTGGCAATGATTGAAGAAATGGTGCAGTTTGCGGACGTTTTTGAGGGGTTCACTTACCAAGGGGTTCCAGACCTTCGAATTATCGTTTATAAAGGGTTTCCCATAATGTCCATGGCGCGCCTTTCCACAGCAAATTCTGATGGTAAAGCAAATCTTCATCAGGGCGCAGTTGGCGCTGGTATAGATATCGGAAAAGGGCGCGCACTACTTGCTATTCAGCATGGTCTGCCTATTGAAGTTCACCCCGATACGAAGAGGCCATTGTCTGAATTGGTTATTCCGGACTGGGTGGAATGTTTACGTCTTGCATCGAGTTGTTATGAAATGACCAAGCTTGGCTATCTCGGCGCTGATATCGTTTTGGATGCGAATAAAGGGCCGCTCATACTTGAGCTGAACGCGCGTCCGGGCCTCGCAATTCAGATGGCGAATGGGTATGGGCTTAACCCGCGTGTAGATCTTGTGGATTCGGTTGCTGATCAGAATTTATCGGTGGCTGAGCGGGTAGACTTTTCCATGAGAGAATTTGGTAAGTTGTAATTAATACGCAGTAACTAGTAAGTCTTAATTAGGTTGAATGAAGCTGAATTAAAAACGCCCATGCGGATTGTATCCACATGGGCGTTTTGTTATTTTCTAGCCAGTTCTTGTTTAACTGCGTCGATTAATTCTTTGTGGTCAGGGTTGATATCGAGAATCTTTTGCAGATATTGGGCCCCTTTTTCTTGTTGTCCTAACTCGTGCCGTAGAATCATTCCTAAGTAATAGTAGGAATGGTAGTGGCCCGGATCAAGTTTTACTACCTTTTCAAATGTTTCAACGGACTGCATGGTTTTATCCTGCTTCAGCTGAACTACTCCGTATAGGTATAAAGCGTCTTTGTTTTCCGGCTGGAGTTTGATCAATCTTTCTAAGAAGAAAGCAGCTTTATCCAGCGAATTCATGTCTAAGAATAACTCGCCAAGACCGTAAAGAGCTTCGGTGTCATTCGGATCTTCATTCAAGCTCTTCATCAGGTGCGCAATATGACCGCTTTGTTCTTCGCTCATAGCTGCACCGGCAGGATTGGATTCCCCGCTCTGACCAGAATTCTGAGCAGAAGGACGAGCTTGCTGAGACGGCTGTTGCGATTTCGACATGAATGAGAACATAAGCATTAGAACTAATCCTGCCGCCACTGTCAGAATCACAGTTTGTTTTCCCCGAAGGTTTGCATTGTTTTGCATTATATTGCTCCTGATTATTTGGCGTCAGAATCAGACGTTTTTTTCTTTCTTCTTGGGAAGAATACTATAAACGGGAATAGCGTGGAAAGTGTTCCACCTACCCAGATCCAGTTAACCAGCGGGTGAACGCTGACGGTTAACGGCTCAAGGCGACCGTTACTGATATCGTGAATTGTTGCGTATACTTCTTTGCCGAAACTGAAGATGGTTGATACTTCAGAATGCGGGTGATCGTTAGTCGAGTAAGTCAGCTGTTGAGGATGAAGTACTCCAACCATATCGCCGTCCTTGCGAACTTCAATATTCGCCATCACTGATCCGACAGCTTCGGTTTTAGACTTGGTAAGGTCCTTATAAGTAAATTCATAACCTGAGAATTCAAAGGACTGTCCCGGTGAGACTGCTACCCGATGTGTTGTTGAGTAAGGCCCTGAGATAGCCACACCGACGATCATAAGTGCTACACCTAAATGTGTGCCGTGGGCGGTCCAGAAACGTTTGCTGGATAATAAGTTGTTGCGTAGGGCAAGCATGATGGTGGAAGCAATGACTCCCGATCCGGCTCCGAAGGCAACAAGAGGAAGTATCATTCTTATGCCGCTGAACCATGCTGCTCCGCTTAGGCATAAAGCTGTGAAAACAGAAACACCGAGGCCGTATTTATCCTGAACTCCTTCTTTCCATGAGAACCATGGGCAGATGAGAAGGAGTAAGCCCATCAAAGTGAATAGAGGCATGGTAACTGTGTTGTAGAAACCTGCGTTAACACCTACTGGATTAGCTTCCCAGCCGAGGCTGATAACAGGCCACATAGTACCAAGGAAAATGACTGTTCCAAGAGCAATGAAAACCCATACCGCAACGACTAAGAGTCCCTGACGGCTGAAGGCTTCTGCTTCCAGTTTAGTCTTTTTAGTGTTGGCAAAAAGTGCCGCTGTTAAAGTCAGGAATAGATATAAGATGATAAAAGTCAGCAGTAATCCACCAACTCCGCCTCCACCAAATGCGTGAACGGATTTAATGATACCACTACGAACAATATATGTACCGACGACACATAGAAGGAATGTGAGGTTTATCAGTACGATATTGACTCTTTTGAGCACTCCGTATCTGTGTCCAAGAATTGAGGTGTGAAGGTATGCTGTTGCTACGAACCACGGAATGATTGAAGCATTTTCTACCGGATCCCATGCCCAGTAGCCGCCCCAGCCAAGTTCCATGTATGCCCACCACGCGCCAAGGACAATTCCGGCGGTCAAAAAGGACCATGCTGGAAGCACCCAGTTGCGGGTGAGTTTCATCCATGAATCATCACCTTTGGTGATTGCCATTGCGATGGCTAAACAGGCTGGTACAGTAAATAGTCCGTATCCGAAGAACAGAAGCGGCGGATGGAAGGCCATGCCGGGGTTCTGTAGTAGCGGATTCAGCCCTGTTCCATCGGCTGGTGGATGAAGCAGCTCAATGAATGGCTGACTTGCAGTTGTGAGGATGAATAGGAAAAATGCCTGAATGGCGAAATATACCATCCAGTAGGCGATTTTCGTTTCCTGCGGGAGATCTGCATAGTTCTTGGTGCGGAGAAAAAGTGTTCCGCCAACTGCTATAATGAGCAGCCAGAAAAGTAGAGAACCGGGACGTCCTGCCCAGAATGCTGTTGCAGCGTAAAGGTTAGGTAGATCTATGCTCGTATAATCCGCAACATATTTAAATGAGAAATCACGCGTCATCAGTGCGTAAAGCAAAACTATGCTGGAGATTGATATTAAAGAAATGACAACGAGTTGTCCTTTCTCTAGCCATTTAAGTGAGCTATTTTGACCTTGCCATGCATTTAGACATCCCCATGCTGCTGCCGCAAGCGAGATGAACATGGCGAGAACTAGAGTCATTTCCATTACAAAATGCATTACCCCTCCAAACAATTAACGAAATTCATAAGTTTGGCGAACCACTTTTCGCCACCATCGCCACCCAAAACATCCCTCGCGACCCATATTGGAGAGTGTGATCTATAAGAAAACTGTAAAAGTGCACTGTATTAGTATGGTTTGCACAAACTCGTATATTAGCAATTAATGGTCCATTTTCTAAGATACCGAATTAAATGCGTAAATGTAAAGTGTTAAAGTGGCTTTGTGCAAACTATTGCATGGGTGTGCAAGGTGGATGTGCAGGATTATATGGTAATGTGCTGTTGTGCAGAGTATTTGACAGAAAGATGAGAATGTTTGACTAACGGTAAAATAAAGCTCTTATTTTAAAACTCGCAGTTGGTAGAAAATAATGATGGATTGGTATTATAAAGCATGGCAAGGTCTCCACGTATTGGGTTTATATATAATGTGTCTTGGCTTGTTTCGGTGTGTATATTTAATGTATTGGAGAAATACATGATAAAAATTCAAGTGATGGGTCCTGGGTGTTCGAAATGCGCACAGGCTGAAAAAGTAGTGAGAGAGGCTGTTGCCGAATCAGGTGTTGATGCAATTGTTGAAAAAATAACTGATTTTCAAGATATTGCATCCTTCGGGGTGATGTCTACTCCGGCTGTGGCTGTTAACGGAGCTGTTAAAATTACAGGGCGATGCCCTAGTAAGAAGGACGTTCTCAGTTGGTTAGAACTATCTTAAAGTATATCAAGGTATGAAAATGAATAGAAAGTTAGTGGTTATAATTTTGCTTGCTGTTGTTACAGGCTTTGGAGTTTATTCTTTCGTTAATAATAAGGCTGAGTCTCATGCGTCCGGCCCCGCGATTTCAGATCTTATTTCTGGCAAGCCACAGGTTACGCCCATTCCCGGTATGGTAACTATGGTCGATCTTGGCGCGCATTCGTGCGTTCCCTGCAAAATGATGGCACCAATTATTAAGGAACTGTCTGCGGAATATGAAGGAAAGGCTGCCATTGTTTTTATTGATGTCTGGCAAAACCCGGATGAAGGAAAGAAATACGCCATTAGCGCTATTCCTACCCAAATTTTTTATGACGCAGACGGGGTGGAAAGATATCGTCATCAAGGTTTTTTTGATAAAGCCGCCATTAAGGCAAAGCTTGCAGAGCTTGGGGTCAAATAGGGAATGGATCAATTCTTTTTAACTATTAATTCATGGATAGTCAGTGATACCGGTTTTGCCGCACTGGGGTGTTTTCTATGGGGTATTGTAAGTATTCTGTTTTCCCCATGTCATTTAGCCTCAATCCCATTGATCATAGGGTATGTCGGCGGGCAGAACAAACTTGTGGAAGGTAGAAAGGCCGCCCTTTACGCTATATTATTTACTTCGGGGTTGTTTATTACCATTGCGCTGATCGGAACTATATGCGCTGTTCTCGGTAGAATGCTGGGTGATATAGGCCCTTGGTGGACAATCATTGTCGGTTTGATTCTAATCTGGGTTGCTCTGGATATGCTAGGTATTGAGGGATGCTCAATTTCGGGCAATCTTATGGGCAATTTGAAGCTTACCGGTATGAAGGGGGCTTTTTTGCTGGGGCTTGCATATGGAGTTCTTTCCGGTTCCTGTACTTTTGGATTCATCGCCCCGATTCTTGCTATCATCACAGTTCAGGAAAAGATTGCAAACGGTATTATTCTCATTGTATTATTTGCGCTAGGCCACTGTTTGCCTATTGTTCTTGCAGGAAGTTCTACCGCTTGGGTTCGGAATCTGCTTGCGAATAGTTCCTTTAGTCAGGCAAGTAACTGGTTTCGTAAATCAGCTGGGCTGATTATAGGATTGTTAGGAATATATTTCATCATAAAACCTTTTGTTTAAATTTCGCTCAAAATTGGTTATTAATCTTTAGGCGTGATCGCTATTACCGGAAAATTATAATTGCAAATTTTATAGTAAAGACAGAATTGTTCAATGCAGTTCTGTCTTGCTATTAGACAGATGTCTTAACCCTCTAAACACAAGAAAAATTATGAACGGTACCGAAAAATCACTTTTAGATATTCCACTTGATGATCCTCTCGCTCTTTTAAGTCCTGATTTTATAAGCAGCTTAGTTGAGAGAGGTATTAGCTTTGCAAGCCTCTATGGGATTAAAATTATAGTTGCTCTTTTAGTTCTGCTTGTGGGACGGCTTGTTGCAAAACAGTCTGCTAATCTTGTTGGTAAGGTTATGTCTAAGGCTAAGATCGATGATATCTTAACCTCATTTATCCAGAATATTATCTATTATATGATGCTTGCCGCGTTTGTGGTTGCAGCTCTCGGGCAGGCTGGGATTAATATCACGTCATTCCTTGCTGTTCTCGGTGCTGCCGGTCTTGCTATCGGTTTGGCGCTTAAAGATACTCTGTCAAATTTTGCCGCCGGAGTTATGCTTATAGTTCTTCGTCTTTTCAAGAAGGGAGACTATGTTACAATTGCCGGAACTTCCGGGACTGTTCAGACTCTTTCAGCATTTTACACCGAACTCTCTACCCCTGATAATCAGAAGGTGGTAGTGCCAAACTCGTCGATCCTCAGCTCCGTAATAATTAATACCACTGCCAATAAGACAAGACGCGTAGATCTCGTTATAGGTATTAGTTATGATGATGATATTCCAAAAGCTAAAGAAATTCTCGCAAGAATTCTTTCAGAAGATAGCAGAGTCCTGAAGAATCCGGCACCAAATATTGTGGTCGGGGAGCTTGGTGATTCGTGTGTAAATATTCTTGTGCGCCCATGGGTGGCAACTTCTGAATACTGGGGTTTGAGATGGGATCTGCTTGAAGGTATCAAAATTACCTTTGATAAGGCCGGGATCTCTATTCCTTATCCTCAGACTGATGTTCACTTGTACAAAGAGGAAAAGTAATTCTGAAACATATCTTACGCTATTTAAAAAAGTAATTAAGAGGAGCAAATGCTCCTCTTTTTTTTGGGAAATACATAGGCGTGAGCTATCGTATGGATTAGTACAGGATAGCTATGTGGCTTTCGCGGTAAATCAGTTGAAAAGATTTCGTAAAGGTTTTGGTCTATTACGTTTTGTTTCTTCCGAGGAGGGTGTTTGGATAAAATTAATAACTTTATCGGCGCCACTTATTTTTTTTAGTGAGTTAAGAGTATTTTGTTGCTCATCTGAGGTGAGAACTCCGAGAACCACCACCACATCTTGAACAACTTTTACTGTAAGTTTTGATGACGGATAGTCTGGTTCAAATATGGCGTTAATTTTAATTTCAAGCGCAGAGGATGTTGCAGTCTGATCTTGTTTGCTCTTTATAGGAAGGTAATAGCTGACTCCGTTAATCCCATCCAATTTTCCCGCTGCGGCTACTAGTTCTCTACTTTGCTCTTCAGTTTGAACTTCTCCCACTATAAAGCCGTGTCCCAAATAGACATATGTGCTTATGCTCAAGAGTTCAGATGGCATGCTGAGTAGTATTGTCTTATGAAGTTGCAACTGAAGTCTGCTGTCCTGTGCTTGAGTTTTGTATGTCCTATCATCTTTAGCTGCTTTGTACATTCTTCCAAAAGGGAGAAAACTGGCATGAGCAACAATCAAGCTGGAGAGTAGAAATAGCAATGTTATTAATAGAAGCTGTAGATATTTTGTCATGGTAAGCTTTTGGCAATGTTTCAGTTTAAATATAAAGGAAGGCCAAGGGCGGCCCTCCTTTATATGTGGAGGGGATGTTGGCTATTTGTTTTCAGGAATTCCATCAATAAAATTATATAGTTCTATTTCGAGATCTCCTTCCACTAATCCATTTAGGCTGGCTCCAAGTGCTTTGTAATGGTCAGTCTCAACATGAGCATCTATTGCAGCCTGCCCTGTATATTTTTCATATAAGTAAAAGGATCCCGGTTTGGTTGTGGATTTGTGTAATCGGTACTCTAAAGCTCCTTCTTCTTGGGCTGTCTCAGATACCATGTGAACTAATATTTTTTCAACATCTGCTTCTTTACCTTTTTTTGCCTTAAGAGCTGCTGTTAGAATAATCATGATAAATCTCCGCTTGTGTAGTTAAAGAATAGTGGACGTCTTTAGTCGGTATTTTCTGAAAAACTGAACTTTATTAAGCATGATATTTTTGGTTGTTGTCAAACATATTTATAATACCTCTGCTTTTATTGGTAATTAGCGTATACACGTTTGCTGCTAGTGTATAGCCTGTTTCGCGTGACAAATTAGTCTCTAATATGGCAGTACTGCATCAAGAACAAACGGTAGTTCTATGAGGTTACTTATCAAATTCAGGCAAATTCGAGATAAATATGAAAAGAATAAAATTATCAGGAACAGGCGGTCGGTGGTTGATTATTTCTAATGGCATTTTGGGGCACTCTTTGATGGTGCTTGCAGCTATTAAGGTTATTAAAGATCTCTATCCTGATTCGTATATCACTATGGTTGTAGATGATGGTAGTGCTGAGCTTGTTCGTGCCAGTCCTATGATCGATAAAGTTTGTGTTTTCAATCGTAAGACAGACTCATTGTTACGCCAATGGGAGCTGATAAAAGAATGGCGCAGAGATAAATACGATGCTTCCATCCATTTTCGCTCAGGAGTCCGCAACGAACTTCTCGCTTTTCTCGGCGGAGCTAAGGCGCGTATTGGTAATAAATTAAAAGGGTCATTTCAATTTTTGAATCACGTCGGAACTGATATTAAAGGGGTGCATGTTCTTGAAATGAGGAGTCATTTTATGAGTTTTGTCCTCGATCAAAAAGTGGAAGTTGATCCTCCTGTTCTACATCATGATCCTCAGGCTGAAGCTGAAGTAGAACAGGTTTTATCTCAAAACGGTCTGGAGCCGGGCAAGTACATAGTTCTTCACCCTGCCGGAAAGACATCTGGCGGTTTGGGGTGGTCTCTCGAGCACTGGGCGGCAGAAGTTGCCAAGATCGCAAAGGTATTACCGATTGTTGTTGTGTGTGCTCCATTTGAAAGGGAAGCTGTTAAAAAAGCTTTCAAGGGCGATAATATTTTTCACTTGGGCGGGAGTGTTGCATTTTTGTCGGAGGTTATTTCACAGGCTGGCTGGTTCATGGGGAACGATTCTTCTCCTGCTCACATGGCAGCTATTTGGGGGAAGCCTCGCGTTATTGTTTATTCAAACGGCCCTGAAGAGTTCGTTAAATGGTCTCCGCTTCACCCGGAAGAGTGTAGAGTTGTCTTGAAAGAAGAATTTGTCGAAAAAGGCCTCGCTGAGCCGCTTGAATGGCTTTTTATGCAGTAAGAAGGGTTTTGCATCTGCGTAAAGGATTTTTATAGGAGCTTGATTTTAGAATGCTGGAAGGAATGGCATCGAATATGCAATTCTTACTTCTATGACATACAAGCACACAATAGACAGTATTAACTTATTGAAGAATCGGGTCTTTTTGGACAATCTTCCTGGTCAAGATTTTGACGGGGGGCGGAGGTTCGACTCTGGGGAGGGTCGCACTACTTCTTTGCCTTTTGATTTATCGGAAGAAGTGAGAGATGAATACACTATCCTTTTTCTGCAAGGGGTCTACAACACCCAAACCATAAAGCACATGAAGCCGCGTTTGTACGAATTAGCTGAGGAGTGGGGCTGTAAGATAATTGTTGATCTTAATGAGGCCCTCTTTATAGATGTTTCCTGTCTTGGCGCTTTTTTGAAGGCGCACAGGACTGAACTTCGCAGGGGTGGAAATATTGTTTTTGTTAACAGAAACGATCACATTCGTAACGCTTTTGAAGCCGTGCAAATGGATAGGATTTTAAATATTGTTCCTAATCTTGCTGAAGCGCATGATTTTTTTGCAGCTAAGGAAGAGGCTATATAGTTTATGGTTGCAATTTAGCTTAAGACTTTTTGTTATGAGTTTGCTTGCTAAGGTCCCGTTTTCTTTATTGAGAGCGGGACTTTTTTGATGTGATCAGTAAAAAAAATGGTCATGAGAGCTAACTTACATTTAGTGTTCTTAAGCGTTTAATGTTAGCGTTCACTTTGCTTGGCTTAATTTATAATTAATTGTTTACAATTATACATATGGGCAGTGACGTTTTTTTGTTGTGGTAACTCAACATAAAAGATGTTTAGAAGTTGATTCTGTTGAAGGCGAGTTGATTCGTTTAATGTTAAAATGCCCGCCTTTGTAAAGGGGAGTTGAAATGTCGCACACTGTATTGGTTCTAGATGACGACACATATGTTCGCGAAAGTATCGGAATGGCTTTAGAAGATAGTGGTCTGAGAATTTATCAGGCTGAAAGTGCTGAAACTGCGCTTAAAGTTTTAAACACAGTTCAAGTTGACCTAGTTGTCGTTGACTTGCGACTTCCTGGAATAGACGGAATCGAATTCATTGATGCGGCTATAACGCTATGGCCGGAATTAAAATTCATTGTTTACACAGGCTCTCCTGAGTATAAAATACCAGTAGAGCTCGAGAATGCTGTGCGAGTGTCAAACACCATTTTTTTGAAGCCGCTACCTAATTCAGATGAAATGCTTGCAGAAATTGAGCGTATGCTAAGTTAATATTTGTAGTATTTTCGGTTACTTTTATAGGGAATTTATAGATGGCTAAATTCGATTCAGATTACGCACTTTTCGGAACCCTTGCGGCTGATTTTCAAGAGGATGTATGTGTTGGCTCAACTCCTGTTACATATGCAAATTCAGCGAGTATAGAGCTTTACGGAGATTTGAGAGGGGTTACTTTTTTAGAGATAATAACGGAAATTTGCGGTGACCCGAAAGAAGCTCAACGCTTAATAGATCGTTTGGTTGCTGAACGAAAGTTACTAGTAGAAGGCTGTCTTTCTGGTAAAATAGTCAAATATCATTCGCGTATCGTTGATTGCGGGGACCCAGCAAATATTGATGTAGCTCACATTATCCAAGCTGGTATAACTGACATCACCGAAAGTGCTACTCTGAAAAAGTTGCTTTATGGCACTTCTGAGGCGTTAAAGAGAGCAGCCAAGGCCGCGGATGAAGATACGGGAATGCATATAATGAGAATTAATAATTATTCTAAACTTTTATCTGAGCTTCTGGATTGTGATGAAAGATTTGTAGAAGAGATTTCAAAATTTGCGCAGTTGCATGATATTGGTAAGATAAATGTTGCTGATATTGTTAGACTTCCTAGGAAATTAACAGATACAGAGTTTAGCAAAATCATGAAACATACGACATATGGTGGCGATATGATTGAGGGACTAGGCGGTCTGGAAATGGCCCACCATATTGCCCTTGAGCACCATGAAAAGTGGGATGGCAGTGGCTATCCGAAAGGAAAGAAAGGGTCAGAGATTTTTCTGGAAGCTAGAATTGTTGCAATAGCAGATGTCTTTGACGCACTGGTTTCAGAAAGGCCATATAAGAAGGCTTTTAGCTATGAGAAAACTTACGAGATTATCAAAAACGGGGATGGACGGGTTATGCCGGCACATTTTGATCCCGATGTTTTACGTTTATTTTTAGAGCATTATGATGATTTCGTTGAGCTGCATATGAACTCCAAGGATTAAAACTGGCTCACCATTTGCTAATAGGTTCTAATCGGTCAATAATTTGAGTTCGCCAAAATAAGCCCTGATTAATAATGAATATTTGCTTAATACTGGATATATGTAGATTACACAGGAGAAGTCATGACTGCTGATTTTGAGTATTTGCCAGCTGGAATTACCAGCGAACTAAATTTTTTGGATCTCGATGAAGTTTGTCTTCACTATGTTACTCATATTCGAAATTTTGTTTTGGATGAAGATCTTGGGGCAGCATATTTTAATCGCTTTGCCGCGGACGAAGGTCTTAATTCAAATGCTAACGGAACAAAATGTTTCATTCATTTAATCAATAAGCTGGTTAAACTTGCTCCATTTAATCCTTCTATTCTGAATATATTTAATCAGTTATATCCATCTCCAGAAGTAAAGGCGAAGTCGCTTTTGCTTACAAAAGAAAAACTAAATACTTCATTGCAAGCAAAAGTTGAGCATTTTGTTAAACGCGGTAAATATGCTCAAGCTCATGCTGAAGTTTTTTTAGAATTTGAAAAAGATAAAAGCAGTGTCATCGTTGCAGACATGCTTGCTGAATTAGATATTCAAGCTGGTATTGATATTGATCAGTGGGTTGACACGATGAGTATTCATGAAATTTTTGAAAAGGATTTTGCCTGCCGTTTAGCTGTTTTGTACGCTAAAAATGGGCATGCTGAAAAGGCGTTGCAATGCTGGGAAAAGGCTGACGATTTGGGCGCTGCAGGGTCGGAAGTCGTTTATAATTTTATGGCGAGCAGTTCTCAAAAACTAGGCGACAGCAAAAGGGCGATTGAATTTTACGGCAAATCTCTGGAACTGGACCCAATTCAAATGCCTATTTCTCTGGCTAAAAGAGAGCTTGAGAAACCGTTCGTTGTCCGTGAAGATGCGCTTGCTGGTACGGATGTTTCTATTTGTGTCTACTCTTACAATAAAGCAGATTTACTGGATATGACTTTGAAGAGTGTCTGCGAATCTTCGATCGGCGAATGTGAAATAATTGTGTTACTTAACGGTTGCTCTGATGGAAGTCTTGGTGTCGTTAAAAGTGCGCAAAAATCATATCCCCAAATTGCAATAGAATTGATAGATATGCCAATAAATATGGGGGCACCTGCTGCACGTAACTATCTTGTGAATCACGTTATGACTTCACGTAAGAGTGAGTATGTGGCTTTTCTTGATGACGATGTGACGTTGCCTGCAAATTGGTTGGAAGCTTTGGTTACTGCAATTGAAGAAGACTCAAATATTGGTGCGGTAGGCTGTAAGGTTGTGAATCCTGATGCATCGCTGCAATATCTTTTCAGGGATGTATCTATTGTGAAGGGGGGGGCATTCCGTCTCAGTCTCGGCATTCCTTTTTGGAGTAAAGATCCCGGATTTTATGATGTGCGCAGAGATGTTGATACTGTAATGGGGTGTTGTCATCTCATGAGGCGTGAGTGTTTCGAAAAGGTTCCTACTTTTGATATCTGTTTTTCACCAAGCCAGTTAGATGATCTGGCTTTCCATCTAGACTTGCGTCTGGCTGGTTACACTGTAAGGTATCTTGGCCAATTGGAATGTGTTCATCACAGATCGACAGGTTTTCAGGGGGTTCACAAAAGGGTGTACGGGAATTCACTGGGGAATGACGTCAAATTTTATTACCGATTCTTAGAGCATTTTGATCAGCTTAAAAGTTGGCAGAAGAAAAGAAATATGAGTCTTTTCTTAAAGTAGGCTCGATTAATCCAGCATTCCATTCTTTTTGAACCATTGGATGGAATCTTCAACAGCAAGTATTGCGGGACGATGAGTATAGCCTAGTTCGGTTTCAGCTTTCTGAGAGCTGTAGAACATAATTTTACTTGCCATACGGATGCTGTCTAAAGTTGCGGTAGGCTCTTTTACCAGACCTAGTCTAGTAAGAAGCTCACTGATAATTGCAATTGGGTAGAGAACTGCCGGTGGAACTTTGCACATGGGGCCTGGTTTTCCGGCTGCATGTGCGGTTATGGCGAAAAGTTCTTTCAGGTGCATGTTGTCGCCTCCAAGGATGTATCTCTGTCCAACGATACCTTTTTGAAGAGCAAGAACGTGACCGTGTGCTATATCCCCGACATGGGCGATATTAAGGCCTGTTTCGGCATAAAATCTGCCGCCGTCGCGGGCAGTATTTAGAATCATGGCTCCAGTCGGTGTGGGGCGTGAATCTCCGGGGCCGACTGGTGTAGAAGGATTAACTATTACGGCCGGAAGACCTTTCTCTTTTACCATTCTGGAAACAGCTTTTTCAGCTAGAAATTTGGATTTTTTGTACGGGCTGATCATGTCATCAAGGCAGGAAGCCAGTTCTTCATTCGCAGGATTTCCATCGGCATTGTAGCCCAGAGTGCAGACGCTGGAAGTGTATACAATGCGCTCAATCCCCGCTTCAAGGGCTTTTTCCATCAACAGTCTGGTTCCATCCACATTGGTCGTGTACATGGACTGCGGGTCAGGAACCCATAGCCTGTAGTCGGCTGCAAGATGAAAAAGGTATCGGCAGCCTTGCATTGCTTTTTCAATCGCTTTTTCATCATTAAGATGTCCGGCGCAGATTTCTACCTCGTTGTGTAGAATTTTCTGAGCTTTAACAGGATCTCGGACTAGAACCTTTACTTTATAACCCTGCTCCAAAAGAAGTGGGACAAGGTTTGAGCCTATAAGTCCGGTCGCGCCGGTGACAAGTACATGCATTAATGGAACTCATTTATAAGGAGTTGACGTAATGAAAGCGAAAGTGAAAAACAAGCAATTGTAAATCGTATCTGCAAGGCAATTACTTATCTAACGGGCGCTATAAGTCAAGAACGGTAACTATTCTAAATTCAAAATGGATCGTTTTTACGAGGTTACTTTCTGAAGAGTTTTTTCCAGCAGGTCCCATTCAAATGGCTTACTTATGTATTCATCCATTCCTGCACTAATCGCTTTCTCTTTATCTTTGTTGGTTGCGTGCGCTGTCAGCGCAATGATTGGAATGTGCTTGATGTCAGTGAACTCCTCCGAATTACGGATTATTTTAGAGGTTTCAAATCCATTCATTATGGGCATTTGAACATCCATTAAAATTGCATCAAATTTATTGTCACGAAGTTTTTCTAAACATATCTCTCCATTTTCGGCGCAAATGACGCGGTGTCCATTTTTTTCCATAAATTTTTGAGCCATGAGGCTATTCACTTTCTCGTCTTCAACTAAAAGGACATTCAGTCTGCGTGATGGGGGGAGTATAGGTATTTCTGCTTTTTCTACAGAAGTCCTGGCGACTATTTCCCCGACAAGTATACAGAATGTAACGGTTGTCCCTGCCCCGTATTCGCTTTCAAGAGTAATTTTTCCTCCCATAAGTAAAACTAGTCTTTTTACGATGGAAAGACCCAATCCCGTACCTTGGTATTTTCTGGAAAGGGATCCGTCTACTTGTGTAAATGACTCAAATATGTAGTCGATTTTACTGTCTGGTATTCCAACTCCCTCGTCTTCAATAGAAAATAAGATCCGGTGTTTACCTGGTGTTGAGGTCGGAAGTGAATATACTTCAATTCTTATCGATCCTGAATCTGTAAATTTTATTGCATTTCCAAGTAGGTTGAAGAGTATCTGACGGATTCTTCCTTCGTCGCCTGTGTAGCAGTTTTTAGTTTCAGGGCTGAGATATGAACTTAAAATTACTCCTTTGTTGTTTGCTTGAACTTTAAAAAAGTTGAGGCATTGCTCAATAAGTTCTTCTAAATTAAACGGTTCATTGTAAATATCAAGCATTCCAGCTTCAATTTTAGTGAAGTCCAGAACGTCATTCAAAACCCTCAGCAAATTGCGTGAGGATTGAAGCGCTGTGTCAATGTGTGAAAGTTGTTCGTCCTCAAGTTTGGTTGCTTTTAGAAGCTGGAGCATTCCCATGACGCCGTTAAGAGGCGTTCTTATTTCATGACTGATGTTTGCCAGAAATTCGTCTTTTGTTTGGTTGGCCAGCTCAGCTGCTTCTTTTGCCTCTGAAAGCTCCGTTTGGCTTTTTAAGCGTTCAGTAATATCGTGAACGATTGAAATGAGTCTTACTTTTCCGTTTACCTCAAATGGTCCTGAAAAAATCTCTACATTTCGCAATTCTCCATTTGCTTTCCTGTGTCTACCCATTATGTTTGTGAGTCTTTTTAGTGTAATTTTTTCTATTATTTTAACGACTTCTTCTTCTGATAATGTGTTGAGGTCGGAAATTTTCATTTGAAGTAATTCTTCTTTTGAATACCCGTAATAAGCTTCAGCAGCCTTATTAGTGTCTAGTATTCTCCCGTCTGAAGTGTCCAGAATATACATGACAGAATGATTGTCTTCAAAGAAAGCACGGTAGTGCTCCTCACTTTCGCGTATGGAAAGTGCAGCAGACTTATGTTTGCTAATGTCCTCAAACGCAACGCCCAGTTTATCTCCCGGAAGGAAAAAAGTGCGAACTCTGTATGAATTTATAGTGTTATCATTTTCGCTTTTAAATGAAAGATCTTCAGATACGAAGTCCTGCCCTGTGTGCAGAGGGGATAGGAAGTTGTCTAGAATTCCCTGCTCACAAGAACCTGGCCATACTTCTTCAAATTCACGCCCTTTCCACTTCTTCAGCTTGCGTCCGGTAATATTTTCCGCTGCTGGGTTGGCATCGACTAGTGTTAGCGAATTCGGTGCCTTGTATTGATATATAATCAGACCGGAGGGGATTGTTTGAAATATGTCTCGTGTTGATCTGGACAGCTCATCAAACCGCCTACGTTCAATAGCAAGTGCAATCTGGTCTGCGCAGGCAGAAAAAAGCTGCAGGTCTTCCGGAGTATATTGGGTTGGATTGTCATAGTCTTGGATAATTAAGACGCCTATGGGGTTGCCCCTGACACGAAGGGGAACGCCAAGCCAAACCTCAGGTATTATCCCGTGAACCTCTAGTGCTCCTGTTTGCTTTAGGTCAATCAATATCTCTTTAGAAAGATGAACGGTTTTGTTGCGGTTGATAGGTAAAAGGCTAAGACTCTTATTTATAATTGATGAAATATTATTGATTGCTGGACATGATTTTGTCGTTTTGTCTGCGCAGTATTTATATTCTAAAGAATTCTGTTCTTCGTTAATTAGAGCGACAAGGAAGTTCTCTGCTCGAAGTTCTTTGATCATAATGCCGTGAATAGACTTTAGAAGATCATCAATGCTGTCTGAAGATTGAGCGTGGCTGGTAATACTGTACAATACATCCTGAATATGGCGGGTATGCTCGAGTTCTTTGTCTTTGCGGAGAATGTCAGAAATGTTTTCAGCATATATTGCGACGCGCGTAACTTCTCCGTCCTCTATGACGGGATAAACATTATGAAGAAAGCTCATTCCATCTCTTTCATCTCTAAAAGATAGGGGCTTTTTAGTTTGTAGTACTTTTGTTAGTTGATTACGCCTGTGTTCCGTCACATCTTCAGTCATATAATCAGTGATGTTTTTTCCGATCAGATCGGATTGCCCTTTACCGAGGGTTTCAATTACCGTCTTATTGAGATGAATAATTGTACCATCTAATTCCAATAGTACAATTGATTGATTACTTGCATCGAGTAGGGCTTGGATGTTTTTTTCAGTCTTCCTTGCGCTGATTTCAGCTTTATTTCGTTCTTCGATTTCAATCTTGAGCTGTTGATTAATAATCTCTAGTTCGTGAGTTCTTTCCGCAACGCTTCGTTCAAGTTGTTTCAGGTAAGTTTTTTGTATTTTCTCAGCTGATTTGCGTGCAGATATGTCACGAGCAATAGAAAGGATCATCGCTTTGCCCTTAAAATCAAACTTTCGCGCGCTAATTTCAACCGGAAGGAGGGTGCCGCTTTTTGTTATAAGATTTGTTTCAAATCGTGCTTTATTTTCACCTTTGAATACTTTTTCAATTCTTAAACTATCTGAGTTGTGAGTTTTAGCGAGGAGGCTTTGGGCTGGCTTTTGTAAAAGTTCATCTTTGGTGTATCCTAGAGATTCACATGCGGCATCATTCACATGGCTAATCGGACCTCTCTCGCCATTCGGGAGTACTTCAAACATGATAATGGAATCTTCAATCCCACCAAAAAGCTCGCGAAACTGGTTTTCGCTTTGAGCTAGATCTGCTTTAAGCTGTGCAATATGTATGTTTTCTTTTTCGTCGCTCTTCATTTAATCCCCGTCAGCACGCAATTTGTGCAGTATTCTCTTGATGCTATGTTTAATCGATACACCAGTAGATGTTTTTTTGCTACCATATCTTTGATCGTTCCATTGGTTAATCCTTTATGTTGTATCTTTATGCTGTTATGCGCTGAGTAAGGGCTGATATGCTGGCTCAGGCATGATCGTAATTAGAAAAATTATTAGATAATTTTATTATGAAATTTTTGAAATAATACATTTGCAGAAGATAGGAGGCGGGATTGACGAAATATTGGTTGATGAAATCCGAGCCGGGTTGCTTTTCAATTGATGATTTAGCGGAATCTGAAAATCAGACCACTCCTTGGGATGGCGTACGCAATTATCAAGCCCGCAACTTTATGCGGGATCAGATGGAGATTGGTGACCGTGTTCTTTTTTACCACAGCATAAAGAATCCTTCTGTTGTTGGAACCGCTGAAGTTGTTAAAGAGAGTTATCCTGATTTTACAGCATGGGACCCTGATGACCCTCATTTTGATCCTAAATCTTCGGAAGAGAATCCTCGTTGGTTTATGGTAGATATTAAGCTTGTAGAAAAATTTTCAAATCCTGTACCCCTTAAATTTTTGAGGACAGTTAGCGGGCTTGAGGGTATGGAATTACTTCGAAAAGGATCCAGACTCTCAGTTATGCCTGTTGCGGAAGATGAATTTAATATTATTTGCAGGATTGGAAGAGAATAATTTTCTTGTTTTTATGTAATATTCTTTGATTACAGCAAACTATCTTGCTTAATATAGATAGATTATTAGTGTATTACCTATGTAGTTTACAATTTGTGAAATTACTATGTATAGTCACTCGCTTCTCTTAAAGTGTCCGCCCTATTTTTCAGCTGTTTGGTCAAAAAAGTTTTGATTGAACATTATGGCTATAATTATTTCCGGAATGGAGTTTTTTGTGTCTACTAAACCATGTGTTGGTTGCGGTTGGTGTTGTATCTCTGATCCCTGTGAAGTTTCACATCGGAAATATGGTTACATGGCTCGTTGCCCCGATCTTTTCTGGGATGAGAAGATGAATCGTTATCTCTGTCTTATCATGGGAGATCCTGTTGAGGGAGACGATGCTCGTCGTTCTCTATTTGAAGGGCAGGGCTGCTGTGCTCCGCTGTTGACTTGGAGAGATGATGTTAGGAATCGCGATGACGATTAACAGTTTTTTTGCGTTATCTATTCTATTTTTAAAAATATATCAGGAATGAATTAAACGACGATGATTAAACTGCGTATGAGAAATATTGATAGAAATGTCATTCTGGTTGTGTTCGCCTCTGTCATGGCGGCTGCGCTACTGGTTTCTCTTTTTTTAGCAGTTTATCTAAATGCCTCTTATGCAAAAGCACAGTTTTACAGCTCCCAGATAAGTAATGCTGCCGTTAGATGTCAGGCTCACCAAGATGCTTTTGTACATACAAAAGAGATTGAGGACGTTGCTGGGTTCTTACATAGTTACGATGATCTTGTTCACAACTTAGAACTATTGGCCGGTGAGAGTGATGTTCTTTCCGAGTCCGAAATCATGCTAACTCAGCTCAAAGTGCGGGATTATCGGGATCTGTTTATAGCTTACAAAGAAAAGCAGATGGTTATTGGTTTGGCAGAAGGATTTGGAGAACAGGGCGTCTTGCTTAGGATCGCTCTCTCTATGGAAAATAAACTCGAAAATGCCGGGGAATACCGCTTACTTTCTATGGTCGCGGCTTGTCGTCGAAGTGAAAATGAATTTGTCCAGAATAAGAAACTTACATCCGTCGAGGATTTCAAAAATAAATATGTAGCACTGGTTGATGCTGTGAAAGAAAGCGGGCTGAGTCCTCAGCTTAAGGGTGAAGTTTTAGCTGAGTTGAATCACTATCAGGAAAATTTTTATATTTTAGTTAAGCATATGAAAGAGGTGGGGCTTAGGTTTGGAGAGGGAGTCAGTGGGGAACTTCAGAAGGCCCTGCTGGAGATCAATAAACAGGTATCCTTCATCCAGGCTACAGTGCTGACCCGTCTAGGAAAAACAACCCGGACTATCTACTGGGTACTGTGCATTTCATCTGCACTTATTTTAATGGTTCTTTTTCTGGGTGTCAGGCTAATCAGGTATAACCTCCGCCTTGTGAGTGAAGTCCATAAGCGTAAAGTGGTGGAAGGAGAGCTTGCAGAAGTAAATACTAATCTTGAACGGACTGTGCAAAATAGAACTCAAAAAATAGCCAGCCAGATCAAGGATCAGGAACGAATTAATAAAGAAATTTTGACTCTGAATGAGTTTAGCGATTATTTGCAGAGGTGTAATTCCACCGCTGAAGCTCTCCATATTATACGAGACTATGCAAAACGTTTATTTCCTCGTGATGTAGGGGCCTTGTATCTGTTTGATGATGATGGAACTCTACTAAATAAGAAGGCTAGCTGGGGCGATAGAGAAGATATCTTTAAAGATAGTTTTGCTCCTGATGAGTGTTGGGGATTACGCATGGACAAATTCCATTACGTCTCCCGTGATGCTCAGGGACTTAATTGTGATCATTTTTCTAAAGAGTTAAGTACCTGTTATATATGTGTTCCGATGCATAATCAGGAACAGTTGATCGGGCTGATGCTTCTCGTTTGCGACCAGAAGGCATGTCTTTCGGACGAGACAAAAAAAATATGTACCGGGAAAGAGCGTCAGCGTTTGGTTGTTACTATTTCCGAGCATTTTTCTCTGGCTTTGTCTAATATTCAGTTGCGTGAAAATCTGCGAGAACAGTCTGTGCGAGATCCTCTTACCGGGCTTCATAATAGGCGGTATATGCTCGAAAGCATTAATAGAGAAGTCTCCCGGGCCTCCCGCCGTAGTGAGTCTCTGGCCGCCGTTATGATCGATATAGATTTCTTTAAGAGATTTAATGATACCTACGGGCATGAGGCTGGTGACGAGGTCTTAAAACGTGTCGCTGAAATTTTGCTTAGTCAGGTTCGCGACGAGGATATTCTCTGCCGTATGGGCGGAGAGGAATTTTTAGTGGTTATGACAAGTATTAGCCGTGATGTCGTAATTAAACGGGCAGAAGCGTTGCGTGAATCTTTCGAAAGTATAGATATCCACTTTGGCTCCTCCCGCAAAGAATCGCTGACGGTCTCTGTTGGAATCTCTTTTTATCCAGACAATAGTAGAGATATTAATACTGTTATTGATCTTGCAGATAAGGCTCTTTATTCGGCCAAAAATACTGGTCGCAATAAGGTTGTTGTTTTCAGTGAATATATGCTCGGGGGCTAGTTCTTCGGTCCGTCTCTCCTTTTTCATTCTACTCCACCATTGACATATATTGTGCACATGTTATTTTATTATTAGTAATAATTATTAATAAGGAAGTTGTCATGGGCTATAAAAAGATAAGTCGAGCAGTAATTGCTGCTCTCTTTGTATTATCATTAAGCTTTTTCTTTGTTTGGTCTGAAAGCCCTACGGAGGCCGGAATGAATAATGAATCAATCCTTTCTGTTGCTACTGTTGCAGGAGGATGTTTTTGGTGTGTTGAATCTGATCTTGAAAAGGTGGCTGGTGTAGACAGGGTTGTATCCGGTTATATAGGTGGGAATGTAGATAATCCTACTTATGAACAGGTAAGCTCAGGAACAACAGGGCATCTTGAAGCTGTTCAGATTTATTTTGATCCGCAGCAGATTAGTTATGCTCAAGTTCTTGATGTGTTTTTAAAGCATCATGACCCTACCGATGCTGATGGCTCATTTAATGATCGTGGAATTCAGTATACTTCTGCTATTTTTTACCATGATGAAAAGCAGAAGGAGATTGCTGGTAATGCGCTTGTGGAACTTGATGGTTCTAAGCGTTTTGATAAGCCTGTTGCTACCAAGCTGATTCCGTTTACAAAGTTTTTTGAGGCAGAAGATTATCATCAGGATTACTACAAGAAGAATCCTGTCCGGTACAACTGGTACAGATTCAGTTCCGGGCGTGATTCTTTTATCAAGGAACATTGGGGAGATGAAGCTAATAGTGTTGTATCATCTAGCGCAGTGTCTACATATTCCAGACTTAGTGATGCTGAGCTTGAAAAGACACTGACTCCATTACAGTTCAATGTCGTCCGTAAGGATGGAACAGAACCAGCATTTTCAAACGAATACTGGGATAACCACGTAGAAGGGATATATGTGGATGTTGTCTCAGGAGAGCCTTTATTTAGCTCGGCAGATAAGTTTGAGTCAGGAACTGGCTGGCCTAGCTTTACCCGTCCACTTGAGAAGAAGAATGTAGTGGGAATTGAGGATAATACTTTATTCATGAAGCGGACAGAGGTTCGTTCTTTTGATGCAGATTCTCACCTGGGGCACGTGTTCTCAGATGGTCCGGCTCCAACTGGATTGCGCTACTGTATAAATTCAGCCTCGTTAAGGTTTATTTCTAAGGATAAGTTAGAAGAACAGGGCTATGGAAAGTATTTACAATTATTTAAGTGATTCAAATAAAATTAGACTGTTATGAGGCCTCCTTTGGGTGGCCTTTTTTTTGCTTATGTTTATTGCGACAATCCGGAAACTCTATTAAACAATAGGTCTGTGGTTTCATGAGAGCATATATTTAACTTGTATTTATCTCTGCAAGGGACACTTTCTTTATGGCGTTACTTTCGATTGTTGTTCCCAACTATAATTATGGACGCTTTGCAGACAGATTTTTCGGCTCAATTGTTGCCCAAAAGATGGATCTGAATGAAGTTGAAATTATTTTTGTAGATGACGGTAGTGATGACGATTCCCTCCAGTTTGCTCATAAATGGGCGGACAAAATCCAGTGTAAACGGTTTGAAATATTAACGCCTGCTCGCTGCGGAAAGCCGGGTCCTGTCCGCAATTATGGGTTGGAGAGGGCTGAGGGCAGATATTTAATTTGCCTTGACCCCGATGACTATTTAGAGCCTGAATTTCTGTCGTCTTGCATCGAAACTCTTGAACAGAATCCAGAACTCGACCTCGTTTACACAGACTACAAGGAAAACAGTCAAGATAGCTCGCGCATAGTCAATCTTCCAAAATTCAGCCCCGCTCATTTGCGAAGTCAGAATACCATAGCTCCTTCAGCTCTTTATCGGAGTAAACTTTGGGATGGCGGGGTCAGATATCGCGACAACACATTGTATGAAGACTGGGATTTCTGGGTGCAATGCCTTGTAGCAGGTGCAAAATTTCAATTAATCCCGCAAGTCTTGTACAATTACGAAGTACATGGAGCTAATTTTTCGCTGCAAGCCGTTAAAAGTGATGGAGCAGCTAAAGCACAAATTGTGCTTAACAACCCGACCTTTTTCAACTCCATTGTTTACGAATGGGCGGGTGCTCATTTGAGAGGTCGGCTTCATGCCTCAGCCTTTCAGAGGGGTTGTATACCGCGGCCTATTGATATAAAAGCACTCTTGTTGAAAATGGATAGCGGAGAAATTTGATAATCCTACCTGAAATTATTTAACCCTTCCGCAATTGGTCATATTCATATGAAAATAATAATGATAGGTGTCCTAGCCGCGCTGTTTTTCAGTACGACTTTTGTTCTTAATAGAGCAATGAGCCTTGATGGTGGACACTGGGTTTGGTCTGCAAGCTTACGCTATTTTTGGATGTTCGGGATTTTGTCCGTGGGACTTTTTGCTGTCCGGCGTGAACTTTTTATTGAGTCTCTAAAACTATATGTGCGCCACTGGTTTTTCTGGACTGCGGCTGGCGGAATCGGATTCGGATTATTTTACGCGTTAATTTCATTCAGTGCTTCCTATGCGCCCGGCTGGGTTGTTGCTGCCACTTGGCAGACCACTATTCTCGCCACTCCCATAGTATTGCTTGGCTTTGGTAAAAAGATTCCTCTCCGGGCTATGCTTTTGACCTTAATAATTTTTGCGGGAGTTTTGCTGATCAATCTTGAGCGCGCTGGAACGGCTTCATTCGGTGATATTCTACTTGGCGCGATTCCTGTTCTCATTGCCGCGTTCGCGTACCCTTTCGGCAATCAGCTTGTTTGGGAGGCTCGGCAGGGTGGGACAAAGATTATTCCGCACCTAGACAGTCCTGCCATGGACGACCCTTTTTGCCGCGTGTTGCTTTTAACACTGGGGTCACTGCCCTTGTGGATAATCATAATCGCGGTTTTCTCGCCGCCGCCTCCTGCGATGGATCAGGTGCTCAATACCGCTCTGGTCGCGGTTTTTTCCGGTATAGTGGCAACAAGTCTTTTCCTTTATATCCGTCACAAAGCGCGTTCTGCCGCGGAGCTTGCCGCAGCAGATTGCACTCAGTCCATGGAAGTTGTTTTTTCGCTGCTTGGCGAAGTTGCGCTACTTGGTGGCATATTGCCCGGCTTACTCGGGTGGGCGGGGATAGCTTTAACTATGCTGGGGCTAGTGCTTTATATCAGAGTGCAAAACGTCCGCTAAAGATATTTCGCGAACATCCTTAACTGTTTGCGCTAACACTGATTCTGCCCTTAGCTACGAATAAAATCACCTGTTGCAACCATTTTCGCATATACAGCACCAAGAGCAGCCATGAATGACGCATGAACGCTAACTGATGGCACTTTTACGCCGTTAAATTCGAGGGAAGTTGCAGCACACGCATCATGAACCACGGTACAGGTATATCCGAAATCGAAGGCCGCTCGCGTGGTCGCATCAACGCACATATTACTCATCATGCCGATGATTGTTAGATTTGTGATGTCGAGATCTTTCAGAATTTCATTTAGTCCTGTTTCACGAAAGCTGTTTGGGTAGTGCTTTGCAAGCACGACTTCTTTTTCCTGTGGTGCAACGGAGGAATGAATGTCCATGCCGGATGTTTCAGGAATAAAAAAAGTTGCTCCCGGCTGTAATGATTCATGTTGAATATGGATAACTGGAAGTTTTTTTTCTCTAAAATTTACTAGCACTTTTGTTGCATTTTTTCCGGCCGCTGCGCTGTTATCGAGGGCCATTTTTCCGTTTGTAAAATAGTCGTTTTGAATATCAATAATGATTAAAGCTTCTTTGGTCATGATAGCTCCTAATAAATCAGTTTATGGCGTTTGCTCAGTTCGAGTGAGAATAGAATGCTATTTAGTTCAAATAATGAAAAGTGTCGTTATTGACATTTATGGTGCTAAAAACGACAATACAGAATGCCATCAATAACAATTCTTGCTTTTGACAATTGCTTGCTCTCAGGAGTTTTAGGCCCACTGGAAATTTTCTCTATTGCAAACACAATAGCAGAGGAAATGAACTTAGGCACGAAGGAAGGACTGCCTTTGTTAGGCCCTTTTAGACTGGCGAGCATAGAGGGTGAGCCTGTTACCGGCTTTACCGGAGTGTCGCTTGCGGTAGACAGTCCTCTTGCTGTTGTTTCTGCGGATATAGTTGTTATACCACCTCTATTTGGTGATGTGGACGTTCTTAGCGGCAATGTCGAGCTCATAAATGCAATACGGAATGCCAGCCGCAGAGGGGCAATTGTTGCGACCATTTGCGCAGGGTCGTTTCTACTTGCGGAAACAGGTTTTCTTAATGGTAAAGTGGCTACTACTCACTGGAAATTAACCCGCGAATTTAAGAGAAAATATCCCGAAGTAGACCTGCATTCAGATCAGATGTTGATAGACGGGGGTAATTATATTTGCGCTGGTGGTGCTATGGCGTGGCAGGATCTTGCTTTGCATATAGTCGCACGATTTGTGAGTAAAGATGTAGCTTCGCAATGTGCAAAGGTCTTGGTGCTGGATAGTACCCGCCATGTGCAGACTCCATATTTTATGTTTGATCAGCACCTTGAGTCATCATCCGGCTTTGCGGACAACAATATTGCCACAGCTCAAAAATGGATGCAGAAAAATTATCATCAGGGTGTGGATCTCGAGATGCTATCCGTAATCTCTGAAGTAGGAGTACGGACTTTTTTGCGTCGTTTTAAGCGGGCAACCGGAGTTACATCCGTGCAATATTTGCAACAGTTACGCATCGAGTCTGCAAGGCATCTGCTTGAAGTCAGCACAAAAAATATTGAAGAGATTACCGGAGCGGTTGGGTATGAAAATTCTTCGTCATTTCGAAGATTGTTTAAGAAAAAAACAGGGCTTACACCTGTGGAATATAGAAAGAAATTTAGCAGATTACCTTAGCATTTTAAATAGTTCTATTGTTTTTCAATATCCAGTTCACGCTTGGTAGAGTATAGAAATCGCACTAGATCATACTCAAATGGTGAACCTGTTTGATAGTAGCGAAAGGGTTGCTGAGCTCGCAGATTAAGACCACGAATCGTGGCTTCTCCCGCTCCGATCAGGGTTCTTCCGTCTGTTACACCCAGAACATCGTAAACAAAATTCATTTCGGCCCATAGCAGAGCAGAATCTCCGGCAAGTCCGGCGGCATCTCGTACGGATGATGGGCCAAAGAGCGGCAGAACAACATAAGGTCCGGGGCTTATTCCCCAAACTCCCAGTGTGTCGGCAGTAGATGTGATAACTCTTTGTATGCCCCAGCCTTCAGCTACATCCAGGATGCCCAGAATTCCGACCGTTGAATTTATAATCAGCCGATAGCAGGAGCGCAGAAGCTTTTCGCCTCTTCCCTGCAGGGTGCTGTTGATGATGGAGTTAACTTCATTCAGATTATTGACGGCATTAGTCACGCCTTTTCTGACTGGTGTGGGAAGCACTGTTGTGTAAAGTTCCAAAGTCGGAAGATAGACCGCACGGTCGAATTCCGCATTGAAAGAATATACATGGCGGTTCATCGGTCCCCACGGATCGTATACATCAAGAAATTCTAAGTCAGCTTCCTTGCGCATAATATTTGTGGGGCTAGGTGCGTGCGATACAGGCGTCATAAAGCCTGTCGGTGACAGAGTCATGTCGGGATCTTCTTTATTTATGGTCGCGCAGGACGGGATAAGCAGAAGAGCGAAAAGCAGCAACAGGTATTTGAATTGCGGACTCATCATTTTAACATCTCCTGCGCTTTAAGAGCGTAGGGTCCGAACATGATGTTTCCGCAATGACCACCGCGTGAAAAGAATACAGCTCGATTCCCGAAAGTTTTGCGTAGGAAGGCTACTTCTTCCTCGTTAAGAATGATGTCATCGGAATTGCCGAGCACGAAAATTTTATCTGATTTTGCGAGGTATTCTTCGATGCTTTCGAGGCTGCATCTACGGATTAGCTCTTCTTTCGTAATGCCGGGGGTTATGAATTGTAGGTACGGGAGCAGGTACTCATTAATATAGTCTTCGAATTTTATTGCTGCGGCGACTCTTGTATAAGGCAGTAGATTGTCACCAATGGCGAGAGTCTTGCTGACGGGAACAATATATCCGGCATTAATGCAGACATCCGATGCGAAAAGCATGTTTGCAGAACTTAGCCGGAAGGATGCCGCAATTATTGCCCGAAGGTCCATATCTGAGAAGTTATCATGCTGCGACAGTCCATAGAGAAAGTTATCATCGAAGTCAGTTACATCTGTATGGAGATACATTTGAGAAAATGCCTGTATGAGATTGTCTATAACTTCGCGTGGTTTTTTATCTCCGAGATTCTCAGGACTGAGCCATGAGTCAAATCTCTGCGCTGAAGTGTAAAGGCTGACCGGCGGGTTCATCATTAGTACTTTATCAAATAAAAAGTCGCCGCGCTCTTCATCGAGCTGAGCTAGAAATGCCGAGTGCATTGCACCCAAGCTGTAGCCTGTGACATTGTATCCACTTATTTTGTAATCTTCTTCAAGGTCGGCTTTGATCCATTTCATAACTCTGTATAAATCTTCAACGTCATTTGGGGCATAGCCTGGTGCGGCGTATCTTGAAGCGCTGACAACGAAGTTCATATGTGTAGGGGAAGAAACAGCTACAACGTGAAAACCGCTTTCATAAAAAAGCTGAGTCAGGAATTTCATTTTGGTTGAGTCATGCTCTGAACCCGTTCCAGCGATTATGAATAGAAGAGGAGCTTCTCCTTCCTGCATAGCTGTGGTGTAGTAAAAATCCTCACTATACCAGAAAATATCAGGAATTCTTCGATCTTCGATATTAATTTCGCACTGTTTGGTGTCAACAGGTTCGGGGAAAGTGTGTACTAAATCAGGGGGCGTGCCGAAAATAGTCGCTTTGAAGGGATCGGCTATTGGGAACTCTGAGCTGCTGGCAAAAGTGGGCAGGCTGAAAAATAGTATAAAAAAGATCATCGCAATAAAAGTTGCAAGATGGAACCTATCTATATGATGTCCTTTTTTAACCATAGTCACTTAGTATCAGCCTGTATAAACTTTGTAAATGTGACGCTTTTTTTGAAGGGCAAGCTAAACTCGTATCGGGGCTTTGAGCTGAAAAATTTTATAGTCTTTTTGGTCTTTCTATAGCTCTAAATCGTGAATTATTATAATAAAACATGCGGTTCTGGCAGATATTCAACAATCCACTTGCTCCACGCTTCCGGCTCTACCAGTTCCAGAATTTTAGCGGAAATTTCAAATGGCGCAAAAGGTTCTTTGAAGTCATCTAAGATAATGGGACCTTTGAACACTGGTGAAAATTCACCGCGACAGTGGGGTTCTATTGTAAAGTTGAACATATCAATCAAATATCCATCAAGATCGCCTTTAGCTATCCAGTCGAAACAAATTTCAAACCCAGCTTTGCTATGTCTTGAGAATCCAAGGACGTATGCTTCTTTTTCAATCCCTTTATCTTCATCCCCGATATTGAAGGTGGAACTGAGAACTTCAACATACGGCTGCAAAGAGATGACCTCTTTTGCGATATCTTGGAATTGCTTAAGCGTTAAAACCTTTTTCATATATGGAACCTTTGGTGCGTAATGTCATTGTCAAAATTAGTTCGCATTGAATACAGGTTTATGTGCGTCATGCCAATCAACATGTCGCTCTAAAAGTTAAAATGATACAATTAGTTTTGCTTACTTATACGAGGTGTAACTTGAGCAAATTATACCTTCACAGATGTATTATTGTTCAGGATGTATAGTATAAATAAAGAGTTGACTTTTAAGTGAAAAAGGTCGAAATTTTAAGAGCTTATAATGTTTTATTTAATATATTATAATGTTGCAAAATATATTGTTTAAGGTGGTTTTCGCGCAAAACATTATCTTTTAAATGTGTTTATGTAGACTTGTTAAGATTGTAATAATAGTGTTAAGTATTCGTGAAGTTGGGTGCAGGGTATTGGTGTTAGGCAATAGTCTTTGGGAAATTAATTAGAATCGCATTATCTTTCGACATAGGGACAAATCATGTTTACTTGGATTTCAAAAAGCCTTTTGAGAGTTATCTTACTTCCCACCATAATTTTTATCAGTTTAGGCATCGGAATCTTAG
This sequence comes from Maridesulfovibrio frigidus DSM 17176, assembly GCF_000711735.1. Taxonomy (NCBI): domain Bacteria; kingdom Pseudomonadati; phylum Thermodesulfobacteriota; class Desulfovibrionia; order Desulfovibrionales; family Desulfovibrionaceae; genus Maridesulfovibrio; species Maridesulfovibrio frigidus. The sequence continues at coordinate 797,893 of NZ_JONL01000001.1, read as the reverse complement.
TTTTCTATGTACAAAGCTCATCATATGATATGGTTTTAAATAATGAAGTGCGCTCGTCGAAGAGTCTGGCCACGTTAGTGACCTCTTCATTAGGATTGTTTATAAATGACACTGTTTCTTCAGCTCAAAGTCTTGCGAGTCGGGCGGAAGTTTCTGCTTTATTTGCGGGTAAATCTGTAGATGCCCAAAGGTTATTCAAACAAAAAGTACAATCAAGCAGCGATATATGGGGCGTTCTTGCTTTTGATAAAGCTGGAATAGTTTTAGCTGGGTTAAATGCAGTAGGACAAGACTTAACAGGTCACGATCTTAGCTCCAGAGCGTATGCAAAAGCCATACTAAACGGTAAAAATAAATATATTACGAAATCAATATTTAAAGCTAAATCCAACGGTGATCTAATCTTTGGGGTAAGTATTCCTGTTCATAACAGTGATGGTGAATTGCTCGGAGGAATAGCCCTTTTCGGAGACTGGTTAGAGTTCACCAATTCTTTTGTAGCTCCTCTTGTTATTGGGAATGAGGGATATGGTTCTGTTTTAGATGGAACAGGAAAAGTTTTATACCACCCTTCCAAAAAACTTATATTGAAAGATTTGGGCCAGATACCATTTGTTTCTAAAGCTCTAGATCAAAAAAATGGAGTAATTTTTTACGACTGGAAAGGGCTCGCTAAAGTGATGGCGTATAAAACAGACCCAGCCACAGGCTGGCTTATTTGTTTGACTGCGTATGAAAATGATTTGGCAGCTAAAGCAGTGCATCAGCGAAATGTTCTTGTCGGAGTCGGCTTGCTCATTATTTTGATTGTGAGTGGAATAATTTTCTTCTCTATAAAGAGATTGGTTGTTGCTCCTGTCGCAGACGGGGTGGCAGCTTCTCAGAGTATGGCTGCTGGGGATTTAACTAACGCCGTATCAAGTTGTTCCTCAAATGAAATAGGGATGATGATAAATGCTTTAGGTAGTATGGTCGGATCCTTACGCAATGTTGTTTCCGGTGTGAAAAATGCCACCTCTCATGTTTCCTCTGGTAGTCAGGAAATTGCTGCTGCTTCTGAAGAGTTGTCAAATGGAAGCACAGAACAGGCGGCTGCTGTTGAAGAAGTCTCTGCCGCGATGGTTCAGATGAACACCAATCTTGAAAGGTCCACCGGACTTGCTGAAGAAACTCGTACTATAGCTGTAAAAACAGCCAAAGAGGCGATCGAAGGTGGGGAGGCTGTGACTAAGACTGTTGCCGCTATGCGTGATATTGCTGACCGTACTTCTATAATTGAAGAAATTGCACGGCAGACAAATTTATTGGCACTAAATGCAGCCATTGAAGCCGCCAGAGCAGGTGAACACGGCAAAGGGTTTGCTGTTGTAGCATCCGAAGTGCGTAAACTCGCAGAGAGAAGCGGAGTTGCCGCTGGTGAGATTCGTGAACTTACTGGTTCGAGTTTAATAGTAGCTGAGAAAGCGCGAACAATGCTTGATGGAATAATCGTGGACATACGGACCAACGAAGAACTCGTTTCAGAAGTTGTCGCGGCAAGTAGGGAACAACATGAAGGCGGTGAACAGATTTCTACTGCTGTCGGGCAACTTGATGAAGTTGTGCAACGTAATGCCGCTTTCGCTGAACAGTTGTCATCCACCGCGCAGGAGCTTTCCGCACAGGCTGTAAAACTTGAAGATGAGATGGGCTTTTTTAATGTAGAAGAAGGCGCTTATTTAGAAGCACATGTTGTTCGCCGCAAGGGTGGTTCTGCCACGCAGGCTCTTCCATCCTCAAGTATGAGAGGATTTGAACGCATGTAGTTAATTTCTAAATATATTCAGAATAAACGCGGTAGTTCTTTTCTAGGACTGCCGCGTTTTTTGTTGCAAACAAAGGACTGAAGGGTGACTTTATTCAAATAATAATTACTTTATAAGAAGGAGGTTTAGTCTTTTTAGGCTTTTCCGGGGAGTAGTTATGAATAAGCTCACTTTAACATCTATACTAATGATATTAATTCTAGTGTTTGCGGCAAGTCCTTCTTCCGCGACAACATATAGTTTTGGCGACTCAAATTACTGGGTGGTTCAGGCAAGCGGAATGAATTGGGATTCTGCGAAGGTGCTTGCTGAAGCAGCCGGAGGTCATTTGGCGACAATTACTTCTGCGGCTGAAAACACTTATGTACAGCAGAATGTTTTAGGGTCTCGGAGTGGCGAATATTGGCTTGGAGGATTCCAGACTAGTGATCCTGGCGGGGCTGCTCCTGCTGCTAATTGGGAATGGGTCACCGGTGAGGCTTGGAGTTTCACTGACTGGCAACCTACAGAACCCAATAATTATCTTGGTCGTGATGAGATGCACCTTGGAATATGGAGCAGGAACGACTGGAAGTGGAATGATGAAGGCTATTTAAACAATATTACTGGTTTTGTAGTAGAGCAAAGTGTTATGCCTCCAGTGCCTATTCCTGCAACCCTATGGTTGCTTAGTTCTGCACTGACAGGACTGGTTTTGGTAAAGCGCTATGCATATAATTAGCTGTCTCCTGTACTAAGGGATAGATCTGCTTGTCTTGGCGGAGTGGGGTATTAACCGCGCTCCGCTTTTTTTGAGGCTCACCTATGGCTGCACTATGACTACTTGCCTTGCTTTCTAGCAAATTTAACATTGTCGCGGTGGGCCTCCTTATAGAATTCGCTCATATTTTCAGGTAAATCAGCGTCTTCACCGTTCAAAATAGCTTTTAAGTAATTAATATTTTGAGTCAAAATTTCAGGTCCGCTAATGTCTCCATGAGCTGGAATGATTGTTTTAAGGTCGCTATTCTCCCTCCACCCTTCCAGTTTTTCTATCCAGTTTGCAACTGGCGATCTTTCTCCTAAACATGGAAAAGGAGTTTCCACTGCATCACCTGCCAGCAGGATTCCTTTCTCAGGAATATAAGCGACTATGGAATCTTGGGTGTGTCCCAAGAGAGGAGATAATTGAACCGTGATGCCACCGAGGTCAATTACAAGTTCTGATTCAATCGTAATATTGGGAGCGATCAGTTTTACGGAGCCATATAATTCAGGCTGTCTCTTTTGGAAATCTTTTAAGACTTCTGGCACATCAGTTGAGAATCGTTTGAGGCTATTTTTATGAGATATAATTAATTTAGGCTGTGTCTCTACCCCCGCAGTTCCCCATATATGATCCCAATCAGCATGGCTGTAGATAATCATTAATTTGCGGTCTTCAATTAACTCCTTATAGCCGAGCATGTCTTCGGGACGGGATAGGGTGTCAAATATAACAGCTCTGTCTGAACCCATAATCAATCCACCGCGAACGTTGTAACCATCGAGTCTAACATTCTTTAAGTATAGCTCATCATCTATGCGATCAAATTGATTAGAAATCTTCATATATGCCTCTCGCGTGCAGTCTTTAATAAAGCAGTCTTCATACTGGATTTAAATTAAAGCAATCGTTTAATTCATTCTTCCATTTATAGATGCAACAGGGTAACTGCTATTCGGAGAATAAAGTCGCCATGAGGGTGGTTTATATACAGTAAAAAGGACGTTGCCAATGTTTTCTGATGGATTATCTATGCTAAGTTTTGAAAGACCTGCTCTAAGCCTTATAGCTCTACTTCTTGATGATAAAATAATCTCAGCAGAGGGCCTTCTGGTTCCTTCAGATATGGGGATTCTAACTTTCAAGTCTATGGATTTGATTCAGGATCGTGGCAAGATGCCAGTGGTTATGATTGAGTTCCTTAATGAGCAGAACCAGTCCACGTGGAAATTTGCATACTTCGGTCATATTTCCCCCTTAAAGCTCAACTCGGTCAGTATTGCTAATGCTGATGGAACGGTGGATGAGCGTACTTTTTCAGAAATGAATATGTCCTATGGTAAGTCCGAAGCTGTTTACAGCAAGGCCGTAGATATAGGGTCCGTTGATGTAAAACTTTTGTGCGGCAGCCTTTACTTATGGCGGTCATGCGTTGGATTGCCAAAAGCTTGCGAAGAAGTGTTCGCTAAGTACTTTAGAAAAATGAAACCTGTTTCAAGATATGAGTGGGAACTTAACGATTACTCGGTCAACGGTGAAGATATCGCTGAGGAGTGGAGTTGTGCTGTTCCAAGTGATGCTTATGGGAAAGGGGTTGTTAAGGTTACTGTTCAAAATGGAATCGTGACCCTTATAATGTAGGAAGTCGAGATTCTCTCACGAAATATATTGCGAAATATTAAAAACAAAAAACGGCCCTCATGAATATTCATGAGGGCCGTTAGCTTATTTAGCGTTTGGACTAAAGAAGGTCATGCAATATTAGCGAGTCATCTTGCGATACTTGATACGGTGAGGCTGATCAGCATCCTTACCAAGTCTCTTCTTTTTATCTTCTTCGTATTCGGAGTATGATCCTTCGAACCAGAATGTGGTTGAATCACCTTCGAATGCGAGTATGTGTGTAGCGATGCGGTCAAGGAACCAACGATCATGACTGATGACCATTACACAGCCGCTGAAGTTGTTAAGCCCTTCTTCAAGCGAACGCATGGTGTTAACGTCAAGGTCATTTGTAGGTTCATCGAGTAGGAGTACGTTTCCGCCTTCCTGTAGCATTAGAGCTAGATGAACACGACTGCGCTCACCGCCGGAAAGGACTGAACACTTCTTCTGCTGCTCAGAACCAGTCAGGTTAAATTTACCAACGTAGGCGCGTGCATTGATTTCGCGTTCGCCAAGTTTGATGAATTCGTTGCCGCCGGAAATGACTTCGTAAACAGTCTTATCGCCATCAAGCGCGTCGCGGTGCTGATCGACATGTGTAACTTTAACAGTTTCACCAACGACCATTTCGCCTGCGTCAGGCTCTTCGAGTTTTGCAATCATTTTGAAAAGCGTTGTTTTACCAGCTCCGTTAGGCCCGATAATACCGACAATCGCTCCTGCAGGAATGAGGAAACTTGAATCTTCGAGAAGCAATTTGTCGCCAGCAAGCTTACGTATGCCGACGGCTTCAATTACTTTCTTACCAAGACGTGGTCCCGGTGGAATGTAAAGTTCCAGATCTTTCGCCCGCTCGTTGGTATCCTGATTAGCAAGCTCTTCATATGCTTTAACTCGGGCCTTGCTTTTTGCGTGACGTCCTTTTGGAGACATGCGAATCCACTCAAGCTCACTTGAAAGGGCTTTGATTCTTTTAGCATCGGTTTTGGCTTCATTGGAGAGTCTTTTTTCTTTCTGCTCAAGCCATGAGGAGTAGTTGCCTTTCCATGGAATACCGCGGCCTCTGTCAAGTTCCAGAATCCATCCTGCAACATTGTCGAGGAAGTAACGGTCATGGGTTACGGCAATGATTGTTCCTGCATAGTTCTGCAAATGTCTTTCAAGCCATGCAACAGATTCAGCATCAAGATGGTTAGTAGGCTCATCAAGTAGCAAGATGTCTGGCTCCTGTAGAAGCAGGCGGCACATTGCTACGCGGCGTTTTTCACCACCGGAAATAACAGAAACGAGAGTGTCTCCGGGAGGGCACCTTAGAGCATCCATCGCCATTTCAAGCCTGGAGTCGAGGTCCCATGCTCCTGCTGCGTCCATTTTTTCCTGAGCGGCGGCCTGCTTATCAAGGAGGGCGTCCATTTCTTCAGGTTCCATAGGTTCAGCGAACTTCTCGTTGATGTCGTTGAAATTTTTGACGATAGCGAGAACTTCAGCAACCCCTTCTTCTACCACTTCGCGGACTGTGCGACTTTCATCTACAAGCGGTTCCTGCTCGAGGAAGCCGATTGTGTAGCCCGGGGAGACGTGGGTTGAACCTTCAAAGCTCTCGTCTATGCCGGCCAAAATTTTAAGGAGTGAACTCTTACCGGAGCCGTTAAGACCCAGTACGCCGATTTTTGCTCCATAGAAATAAGAAAGGGAGATGTCTTTAAGAATCGGCTTTTTGTCATAATATTTGCTGACCCTGTTCATTGAATAAATGATTTTATCGGGTTCGTTGCTCATTTTTTACCTCTTTATAGTATGCGTTACGGGAGAACCTCTCTTTTTGGCAGAAAAACACACGACAGGCAATGGTTGATTATGTGTGGGACCTTTTGAGCGTTTTGTTATAAATTATTAGAGACAATATATACTGCTTGTACTTAAGTGAGTGCTTATGATACGTACAAGGTAGGGATTTAGGGGGTTAGTAGTCTGATTTTGTGGCGTGTGATATCTAATTAGAGGGATTTTTATGAAGATAAAAAGTATTAATACGGTGCTGACGGTTGTAGTTTTTGCATTATTAGCAATGACTTTTTCTGTCTGTGTGTGGTGGGTGACAAATAGCACTTATGATGCTGTCTTTAAAGAGCAAAAACAATCTATGGTTAGCATGATTGATGAGACTGTGGGTGCCCTTGAACTCTATGTCGGCCAAGGGTCTGATGTAGCACGTCTTATTTCTGGTGATCCTAATTCGGTGGAAGCGCTCACCGGGGGCAACATAAAGGGTTCAGATGAGCTTATAAAATCTCTTATGAATGCATCAAAAAATTATTGGGCAACTTTTATTTTTGATACAAATGGAAAAGTTGTTGTTGGGTATAATGCTAAAGGTAAAAGCATGGCCGGAGCAGATAGAGCTTCCCGTGGTTATGTTCAGAAGGTTCTTTCCGGGACAGATGCTTACGTATCAGATGAAATTTTAAAATCGAAAAGCGGTGGCGGAATTCTTATTTTTGCTATTGCTCATACTATACGTGATGCAAATGGCAACATTATCGGTGGAGTTGGTGTATTTCCTAAGTGGGATAGATTCACATCGACCTTTATTGATCCTTTCCGCATTGGCGAAGAAGGCTATAGTTTTATGCTTGATGCAAGAGGAAAGATCATTGCACATGCTGTAAATAAGGAACTATATCTGAAAGACCTTTCCAAATATGACTTTGTGAAGAAGGTAATGGCAGAGAAAAATGGTGGGTCCTCTTATGAATGGCAAGGCACAACAAAGCACATGGAGTTCAAAACCTTTCCGCTCACAGGTTGGAGCATCGTTGTAAATGCAACTGAGGATGATATGACCTCTGCTGCCATTCATCAGCGTAATGTTTTAGTTCTAGCCGGAGTATTTATTGTTCTATTGCTAACTGGAATCATGGTTACGCTTTTGAGAACTCTTATTGTTAAACCCGTTACGAATATTTTAAATTTCTCCGGTGAAATAGCCAAAGGTAATTTTAAGGCTGAACTCGAAGGAACTTATAAGTACGAATTTGAGATTTTAGCTAGTCAAGTTTCTTCTATGGTTGATGAGTTGAAGGAAAAACTTGGATTCTCCGAAGGAGTACTTGAAGGGTTAGTCTTTCCTTGTGGAATAATCGATCATGACGCCAATATGCTTTGGGTTAATGATCTGCTTTGTGATTTACTTGAGAGTAATTACAATCATGAAACGGCTGTTGGTGTTAAGGATGGAGCGTTTTATTATAATGATCCAAGCAGAGAGACTATGTCTCAAGTTTCACTCAGAGAACGTGTAAGAAAAGAAGCTGAAATTGTCTTCACAATGCCTTCCGGCATAAAAAAGAATTTACAGATCGTAACTTCTCCTTTTTATGATATGGATGGTAAATTACTTGGCGCAATCTCTACCTGGGTTGATTTGACTGATATCAGGCAGCAGGCGGCCAAGATTGAAGCTCAGAATGATAATATAACTCACGCAGCGATAGAAGCTGAGAAGATTTCTCATAGTCTTTCCAGTGCGGCTGAAGAACTATCTGCGCAGATTGAACAGTCCAGCCGAGGGGCTGAAGAGCAACGCGATAGGGTTGCTGAGACTTCGACTGCAATGGAAGAAATGAACGTAACTGTTCTTGAAGTTGCTCGTAACGCCGGAACTGCAGCTGAAGATGCTGACAGTGCTAAGGCTAAAGCGCAGAACGGCGAAAGTGTTGTTCGTCGAGTAATTGAAGCTGTAGAAGGAGTTAAAGCTCAGGCTGATGGTCTTAAAATCTCTATGGAAAACCTTGGAGTAGAGGCTACTGAAATCGGCAATGTACTTAAAGTCATTAATGATATCGCTGATCAGACTAACTTGCTGGCTCTTAATGCTGCAATTGAAGCTGCCAGAGCCGGTGAAGCCGGGCGAGGTTTCGCAGTTGTAGCTGACGAAGTTCGTAAGCTTGCTGAAAGTACTATGACGGCCACAAGCGAAGTCGGAATTGTGATTTCTAAGATGCAGAATATGACTAAAGAGAATATAAAGGCGACTGAGGTTGCCGCTCAGTCAGCTCATGTAAGTAGTGAATTGGCAAATGAGTCAGGGCAGACTTTAGAAGAGATAGTTCAGCTGGTTGAGAATGCCGCTGATCAGGTCAGAGGCATTGCCACCGCAGCTGAACAACAGTCTGCGACCAGTGATGAAATTAACAGGGCGACTGAAGATGTAAGTAGAATATCTATGGAAACATCACAGGTCCTTGAAGAGGCTGCAACCGCTATTCAGGAAGTTGCATCAATGGCTTCCAAATTGAATACTGTGATTGAAAACATCCAGTCTGATCAATAATAAGTGTAAATTAAGTGTGTATTGTTTTTGGGATGAGAAAGCCCTCCTGCTTAATGCGGGAGGGCTTTCTTTTTATGTAAGCAAACCTTGCATCTGAATGACAGTCCGTATAAAATTAATAATTAACCGGAGAGTTGTCATGAACGATAAGCAGAAAGCTGAGTTGAAAGAAAAGATTAAAATTGAAATAGAAAATCTTAAGCGCACAGTTGAAGAGCTTAAAGAGACAGTTAATCCTGTTACTCCGGATGCTGCTATCGGTAGACTTTCAAGGCTTGATACCATGCTTAACCAAGGGATAAATAAATCTTCCATATCTCAATCTCTCGATAGAATAATGAAGCTGGGAAATGCGCTGAGCCGTATAGATGATGATCCGTTCTTCGGCGAATGTCAGGAGTGTGGGGAACTGATTCCGTTTGCCCGCTTGATTGCACTGCCTGAAAGTAGGTTTTGTGTGGATTGCGCTGAGTAAGTTAGGATTATTAAATTTTAAATTACCATGTCTTTTGTGCATGTTACGGTTTTATCGTAGGGAGTCCTCTTGGGAATTGCATCTGATCTCGTAATACTGATTCTTGCTGGCTTGCTTGGCGGTTTTGTAGCTCGTTTGCTGCGTCAGCCGTTATTGCTTGGTTATATTATTGCCGGCGTTGTTGTCGGGCCATATACTGGCGGCGTAACAGTTTCCGACGTTCACGATGTTGAGCGTCTGGCTGAGATCGGTGTTGCCCTGCTTTTGTTCACTCTGGGTATAGAGTTTTCGATTAAGGAACTTAAGCCCGTAAAATATATTGCTCTGATCGGAACTCCGCTACAGATCATATTCACTATGACTTTCGGGTGGGGTGTTGGGATATTTATGGGGTGGGACTCACATCTCTCACTGTGGTTCGGGGCCTTTATAGCCCTTTCCAGTACCATGGTTGTCCTTAAAACTCTTGAAAGTCGCGGTTTGGTGGGAACTCTTTCCAGTCGGGTTATGATTGGTATGCTTGTTGTGCAGGATATCGTAGTTGTTCCTATGCTCATAATTATGCCGCAGATAGGATCATCAACTTTCGGCTTAGAGGCTCTCGGATTTGCAGGCTTAAAAACAATACTGTTTATAGCTTCTATGTTTCTGTTAGGAACGCGGGTTATTCCGGTGGTAATGAAGGTTGTAGCAAGTTGGAACTCTCGTGAAACTTTTATGCTGACCTGTTGTGCCATTGGGCTTGGTGTGGGGTATGCGACCCATATGCTGGGGCTGTCGTTCGCATTCGGGGCGTTTGTTGCAGGGATGGTGCTTAGTGAATCTAAGTACGCCTATCAGGCTTTAAGCGATATACTTCCCCTTCGCGATGTATTCAGTTTGATATTTTTTGCTTCGGTCGGAATGCTGATAGATCCTATTTATATCTGGGACAATCTGGGTACAGTGCTTATGCTCACCTTTTTTGTTTTGCTGGGTAAGGGGTTTATTTTCGGTGGAATTTCTTACGTTTTCAAATATCGCAATGTTATTCCGATTGCTCTTGGGTTCGGTATGTTTCAGATCGGAGAATTGTCTTTTCTGCTGTTGCAACAGGGCGCTGATTCCGGTTCTTTTCCTAGAGAATACTTTCCGCTGTTTATGGGGACGGGTATTCTTACTATGCTCCTGACTCCTCTCCTTTCTTCTTTAACGTCGCCGATCTACGCTTTCTTTAGGGCTCATAAGGGTGGGGACCCTCTCCAGACTGTTAATATTCCCGAAGATGGGTTGGATCAACATGTGGTAATTCTTGGAGGCGGGCGCTTTGGGTCATATGTTGCTGATGTCTTGGAACGGATAGATATCCCGTATGTCGTTATTGAAAATAATGCCAATAAGGTTGAGATCGCTGTTGATAAAGGGCAGAGCATCATTTATGGAGACGGCGCGCAAGAAGTCGTTCTCAAAGCCGCGGAAGTTTCCCGTGCACGCATGGTGCTTATGACTATTCCTTCGATTAATGGATCTGGAGCCGTGGTTGATAAGTTAAGGCAGTTAGCTCCAGGAGCTCCTATTGCTGCTCTTTCGAGAAATCCAGAGCACTTGGATGTTTTAAATGAACTGGGTGTACACAATATTATTATGCCTGAATTTGAAAGCAGTCTTGAGATGATTCGCCAGATTTTGCGACATTTTAGTCTTCCTGCTTCAGAAGTGCAGAATGTAATGGATTCCATGCGTAGAGAGAGGTATACAACTGACGTTGAGCGGGAACGTCCTGAGCATGAACTGCTTTCCAATTTGAGGGCTGCTACGGAGTCAATAGCCTTGAACTGGGTTAAGGTAGAAATTGGAGCTTCTCTTGTTGGAAAATCTCTTGCTGGAGCTCGTATTAGATCCGTTACCGGAGTATCTGTTGCCGGAGTTCTTCGGGATGGCAAGTTTAGTATTAACCCTGACGGTGATTTTGAATTTTTGGATGGAGACTTTGTCGGGGTTCTTGGTTCTAAAGAGAATATAAGCAAATTCAGACAGTTTGCGTCAGTCGATTTTTAGAGGCTGTTGTCAACGGTAAGTGAGAAATATTGTGCATTTAAAGGGAGATTTATGAGCATGTTACGTAAAATTGTTTTGACGCTTCTACTTGGGCTTAGTGTTACATTTTTTATGGGGTGCGCGGTGATAAGCATTCCTACTCCCAATGGGATGCATGACAGCCCCAAGGCGGGAGCACCCGCAGGTGAAGTTTTGTCTTTTTTTGAAGGAGTTCCATATCGTGCAGATGGAGCTATAAACAGATCTGGAGAATTCACTCTTTTTGCAGATCAAAACACTAGATTTAAATCTCCTGGACTTAATTGCAGCGGATTTACAGTGGCTGCATCCAGATATTTCTTTGAACGCGATTATGCTCTGAACGATGTGAAAATTGATCGCCTTGCAGATAGCGGTCCTGACGCTGAAAGGGGTGAGGATTGGGATTTTGGATTCGATGTGATTTTAAATTTGACCGAAGGAATGAAACGTAAAGTGATGCTTCCTTTTGGTCAAAAAACCAAAATTGTCGAAGGTGATGGCGCTAGTCTTCGTGGATTTGAGCTTCATGATATCAAGGCTTGGGAAGATGTCATTTCCCAAATGACAGTGGGGAATGTTTATCTGTTTACCATGAGCAAACATGTAAAATTTAAAAAGTATACAATTCTTCATCACCATGTGGGGGTTATTGTTCCAGAGAAAGATGGTAGTGTCTGGCTGTGTCATGCTACGACCAAAGGTGGAGTTAATAAAGTTGATATTACGTCCTCCAAAAATCTGAAACGCATTGTCGATGCTAATCCAGAAAACAGTCTTGGAAAACGGATGATTCTTATTGTTGAGGCCCCGTTGCAGTAAAGGCTGTGTTATTTTGAAACATGTTTTATTGTTAAATAATTTAGAGGTTGGGTTATATGTTTGCTGAGAATGCTGCATTTGCGCTGGGATTGACTTTATTCGCAGGACTTGCCACTGGGATTGGTTCTGCTTTGGCCTTTTTCGCCAAAAAAACTAATACCCGGTTTCTTTCCATCTCTTTAGGCTTTTCGGCCGGGGTCATGATTTATGTATCCTTCATGGAGATCATGGTTAAAGCAAAAACGGCTTTGCAGGCTGACCTTGGATATGTAGTCGGAAACTGGGTGGCAATTGGGGCTTTTTTTGGCGGTGTTTTGTTCATTGCATTGATCGATAAGCTCGTACCTAGCTATGAAAATCCTCATGAAATGCATCGTATTGAAGAGATGAATGTGGATGTAAATACTGATCCAAATGCAGATGATCCTTTTGCAGGTAAGAGTAAGGCTAAGCTTTTCCGCATGGGAACCATGGCGGCTCTTGCTATCGGAATTCACAATTTTCCCGAAGGGCTTGCTACTTTTACCGCAGCACTTAAAGATCCTAGTTTAGGCGTGGCTATTGCTGTGGCAATAGCGATTCATAATATCCCGGAAGGAATAGCGGTTTCTGTCCCAATTTATTATGCCACAGGGAGTAAGAAGAAGGCCTTTATTTATTCTTTCCTGTCTGGTCTTGCAGAGCCGGTAGGAGCACTGATCGGATATTTCTTCCTCATGCAATTTATGTCGGATACAGTTTTCGGAATTATTTTTGCGGGCGTGGCAGGGATTATGGTGTTTATCTCATTTGATGAATTACTGCCTGCTGCTGAAGAGTATGGGGAGCACCACCTATCTATTTATGGATTGATTGCTGGAATGGTGGTGATGGCACTTTCTCTTCTTCTTTTCATGTAAATAAAGTATAATTTGAAAGTTACCAGATATTTGTCGATATTAAATTTGATTAAAATATACGGGACAAAGGAGATGTGATGGAAAAGATTAATATAGGTGTTCAAGGTTTTACTATGCCTATGCCTCAGACTATTCTGGGGTGCAAACATGAAGGCCGTAATAATTTTATGGCATTGGCATGGACTTCAAGGGTTAATTACAACCCTGCATTGATCATGATTTCTGTAGGTAAAAAGCATTTCTCAAATGTTGCTATAAAAGAGACTGGTGAATTTAGCGTAAATATTCCATCTGTTGATATGGTTGAAGTTACTGACTTTGTAGGCCTTGTTTCCGGCCGTAAATTGGATAAATCAAACTTGTTTGAAGTGAACAAGGGTGAGCTGGAAAACGCTCCGATTATCAGTAGCTGTCCTGTCGGAATGGAATGCAAGGTTTACGACACTGTCGAACTTCCTAATGACACTCTCTTTATTGGAGAAGTTGTTGCTACATGGTGCAGGGAGGACGTCTTGACTGACGATGTTCCAGATATAAAAAAGGTCAATCCTTTCACTCTTACAATGCCGGATAATCGTTATTGGGCTGTCGGGGAGTGTGTCGGTAGAGCATGGCATGATGGTAAAAAATTAAAATAACCTCGCTCACAGCGTTCTGAATTTACGACTATAAGTTACAAATAAAAAGCCCCTTGAAACCTAAGTTTCAGGGGGCTTTTTATTACCTTCATGTATTGTTGTGAGTAGGGCCTAATGGTATCCATGCTCATGCATGAACTCAATATACTTGTGATCCACAATCATGATGTGCTTGATCAACCAGTCTTTCAAGAATCTGATGATATCGGTTGAAGCTGTGACCTTTCCTGAATATGAATCGTTTTTAAATTCTTCAATCTTGCCTTCAAACATGCGGTGAAGTTTCTTGTGGGCATCTGTTTCAGAATACTTGTGCTTGTCGAATATCTTTTCTTCGTATCCGAAATGGTATTTTGTGTACTCAAGAAGACGTTCGGATATTTCTCCGATAACTTCTCCTGCTTTACGGCTTTTCATCGCTCTATATAGTTCATTGATTAGGTCAAAAAGAACCATGTGGTGTTCATCAATTGTTCTGACATCAACGGATAGATCGTCTGACCATTCAACAATTTTACCTGAGCTGGTATCGATTAAGCGGCCTGAAGATATTCCTTGAACGATTGAGTCTAATTCTTCCACTATGCTTGCAATTTCCGTTAAGGCATGTGCGGAGCTAGACATTCCCTCAGAAGTTTCCTGTGCCACCCTTGCAACGTCGCTGAGGGCCATGTTGATCTCTTCAGATGCAGCAGACTGTTCTTCACTTGCTGTTGCAATAGATTCCACTTGGGAGTTTGTATCGTCAACGATCCCGACAATGGCAGTCATCAGCTCTCCTGATTCAGCTGCGGATTCGGTAGAGTGAACAATTTCTTCCGCCGCATATTCAACGGCCTTGATGTTTTCGCGGGCATTTGCTTGAATCTTAGCAACTGATTCGCCGACACCTTTTGTAGCATCCATGGTTTTTTCTGCCAATTTGCGGACTTCGTCAGCAACTACTGCGAATCCACGTCCGGCTTCACCGGCTCTGGCAGCTTCAATTGCGGCATTAAGAGCCAGCAAGTTGGTCTGGTCGGCAATGTCGGTAATGACATTCATGATCTGCCCGATGCTGTCGGCTTGTTCACCAAGAGTTCCCATGGTGACTTTTAAATTTAGGATAGTGTTTTTGATCTGCTCAAAAGACTTGATGGCATTTGCAACACCATCTGCTCCCATTTGAGCATTTTCTTTTGATTGGCTGGAGCTTTGAGCTGCCATGGATGCGTTCTGAGCAACTTCAAGAACAGTGCTGTTCATCTCTTCCATTGCTGTTGCTGTTTCAGTAACGCGGTCTCTCTGGATGTCCATTCCTTCGCTGACCTGATTAACCTGCGAACTGAGTTCTTCAATACCGGAAAAAAGTTTTCCTGAAATTCCCTGCGCATTGGAAGCAGATTTAGTTATTGCCTCCATGACAGACTTCATGTCTTCAACTTTTTTCTGAGACTCTTTCAGTTCATTTTCAGTTTCGCTTGATTTTTTTTGAAGTTTGCTGACATCTTTTTTGTTTTTTCCACTTTCTGTCGCGAGCTTCATAATGGTTTTATTAATTTCGTTTCCTGCAACCAGAACTTCACCGCTTAGAGTTTCAGGAAGTGGAGCTGTCAGAGCGCCTTTTTGGACATCTTTTGCATACTCACCAAGCTGGTTCAGCTGTTTCATAACCCCTGAAAGGGAAGCAATAGCCGAAATTGTACCCAGAATAGCGAGGACTAAAAATGAAATCTGCCAAACGAGCATCGCGCCGCCTCTGGAGGCCGCGGGGGACTGCGTTGAAGCAAACAGTGCAGCGGCCATTAGAAATACAAAAAGAACGGACATCGTAAGTTTGGTTTTAGACGTCATATAAACTCCTTATGGTGAACATAAATACTTTTAGTACTTGTAATTACTTTTTAAGTAAAAAAAAAGGTTAACGCAAGGGGGTAAAAAAAAATTATAACTTAATTTACATAATACAAAGAGCATTCTACTGCATAGTACATTGATTATGCATGTTTTTGTAAAAATATACTACGGCTTCGCTGGAGGTAATGATTGAGAGACCTCTCGAATTACACCTCTCATCCATATGTGAGCAGGGTCATTGTCATTTAAGGTATGCCAGTGCTGAAGTACCTCAAAAGTAGTGTTTTCTAAGGGCAACTGGATAGTTCTGACAGGTAAAATCTTTGTGTAAATCTGGGCTAGTCTTTCAGCTAATGTGCCGATGAGGTCCGAACCGCTGACAAGAGATGGAATAACTGCTTCCTGTTGGACTATTACCTTGATATTTCTCTGGAAACCCTTTTGGCAGAGGAAATCCTCCAGAAAACCTAACCCGGACTCTGACAGAGAAAGGGCAACAAACTCTGCGCCGGCTAGTTCTTCTTCCGTCATCACTTTTCCAGTAATGGGGTGATCTTTGCGGAGGATGCATACTTCACGGTCAAAGAACAGCCCTTCCCACAAAACTCCTGCTCCGTAATCTCTGGAACAGCCTAGAAATATATCCAGTTTGCCGTCTTGCAGCATGGCAGTGCGCTTTTCGTACGTGGCCTGAACTATACGTAGATTTATATTGGGTGCCTCTGCTCTGACTTTGGCTATTATTTGAGGAAGCAGAAGGTTGCACAGATAGTCACTTAGTCCGATACAGAATGTCCGCTTGGATGTTTCTGGAGAAAAGTCTCCTCTGTCTTCAAGAGATTGAAGGATTGTTTTTAAGGCCGGAGCCAGGCTGTGGTGGATGTTTTCACACAGGGGAGTGGGAACCATCATATTGCCTCGACGAATAAAAAGGCGGTCTTCAAAATGATCACGGAGCTTTGATAAAGCGTGACTGACCGCAGACTGGCTCATGAAAAGTTTTTGACCGGCAATCGTAAGATTACGTTCGGCGAAAACAGTATCAAGTATGACCAATAGGTTCAGATCGAGATTTGACAGATTAGTTTTGCTCATACCGGCAATGAATACCTTTCAGTGGTCAGGTTAAAAGAAGAAGAGTAGCAATATTATCAATTCGTCTGTGAAGTATTAATACGTTATTTAAAAGGAAATTGGAATGCTAGCTCTTTACGGTTCAATCGCAATAATTGTCGCTTCTTCAGTTATATACCACCTTGCTCAAAAAAGTATTGCCGGAGGAGGATCCTTGTTTGCCTCTTTGGCTACTGCTTATGGAATGGCAATGTTACTAAGTCTTGCGGGTATGTTTTTTCAAACCGGGCGCATTGATGTAGCTGAAATTCTATCCACGCGAAACTGGCAAGTATTGCTTTTAGGGCTGGCCATTTTCGGGATTGAAATAGGAGTGCTGCTTACCTATAGGGCCGGGGCAAGTGTCAGTACTCTACCTATTATTGTGAATGGAGTGGTTATGGCCTGTCTTATTCCGATCGGAGTTCTTCTTTATAGAGAGCAGGTCTCGCTGACATCATTATTTGGTGTGCTGCTTGTTGCTTCAGGCGTGTGGGTGCTTTGCTCATCGGGGCATGCGTAGCCGCTTTTTGAGGAACTTATTAGGTGCTACTCATTAGGGATATATTTTTTTCGTAATGACTTCACATAGCCTGGGGTTTTCTTGATTTCTTTAAGTATACGACTGAATTCAGCTGCAAGTTGCTCATTCCCTGGTTTCTGCGTGAAAGCCATATACATTCCAGATTGATAAACCGGAGTTGGATTATAAGAAACTTTGTCGCTTCGATTTAATTTATAAAGAGTGTAAAGTCCTACAGGTTTAAAAGCCACAACTAAATCAATGCGTCCGGCTATAAGCTTCTGGAAGTTCTGCTTAAGAGAGCTAACTTCATCTCGAATAAACAATGTGCTTTGATCAAACTCTTCTCCATAGTAATAACCTTTTACTGTTCCGACTCTTTTACCCGTAAGAGATGAAAGGTTTTTATATTGGAAATTATCTTCTTTGCGGTGGAAAATAACGACTTTTGTTATCATTACCGGTTCTTCAGGAAATATCAGCCATTGGCTTCTCTCGTCAGTCTTAAGAACCCCTGGAAGTGCATCTGAAACTTTATTTTTTGCCTTAAGAAGAGCTCTTTTCCAGGGCACAAATTTAATAGTGAAAGGTCTATCCATCTTCTTTAAAGTTGCAGCGACTAACTCATATTGTATTCCGTAAGCTTTTCCGTCCTCTTCATAGTTATATGGAGGAAAAGGGTCCGTGATTAATAATAGCTCCTGAGATGCTCTGGATTGCCCCGCCAGTGATAAGAGAAAAATGGCTAGGAGAGAGAGTACTATTTTCATTATGCTTGCTCTTGGTAATATTAAACAAGTTGTATTCTGCCAGGTGCCTACTAGTATTTGTCTTGCCAAAGGCTAGTTAGTAGTCAGCTAAATAGCATGCTAGAGCTATGGAAATAAATTTAGATCTATCAGAGTCCCCTCTGGATGGCACAACAACCGGCACATCACTTCCTATCACTACACTTGCCATAGTTTTTCCCGCGATGGTTGTCAGGGCCTTATACAGGATGTTTCCACTTTCAATGTCAGGAGTGCAAAGGATGTCCGCATAGCCGGCAACGGGGTTAGTTATGCCTTTAAGCGCAGCCGCTGATGGCGATAGCGCTAGGTCAAGAGCCAGGGGGCCGGCTACAATTGCGTCGCCGAATGCTCCCTCCGCAGACATTTTTGAGAGGATATCCGCGTCAAGTGTTGCAGGCATTGCTGGATAATTAACTTTTTCTGTTGCAGCTAATATCGCTGCCTTGGGTTTTTCTATCCCAAGCTTGCGAGCCACTTGCAGAGCGTTGCGCAGTATGTCGGCCTTTCTTTGGAGGTTCGGCTTAATGTTTACCCCGGCATCGGTCATTACGATCAGCCTATCTAAGTCGGGGGCTTCAAATACTGTTACATGGCTGATTATTCCCTTGGGAGGAACGCCAGTCTCTTTGTTGAGTATTGCTTTTAGTACTACACTGGTACTCACAAGTCCTTTCATTATAAGGGCGGCTTTCTTTTCTTTGAAAAGAAGGACAGCCTTGGCAACAGCAAGTGTGTCATCATTTTCTTCGTAAAAATCAAAGCCAGCAATATTTAAGTTGCGCTCTTTGGCTACTGCTGCAGTTTTTTCGGGATTACCAATGAAAATAGGTTCGGCAATGCCTTCTTCAAAAGCTGCAAGGGCGGAGCGTATGACAAACTCTTCGGCGCAAGGAGCTATCGCCACTTTGGGTTTTAAACCATGCTGTCGTACTTTTTCTGTGATTTCGTCCAGTGATGTTATTCTCATGGGCGTACCTTTTTTTCTGTCTTTGGAAACAGTATACGGTAGAAGTATGAAATTTGTGCCATCAAAAATAGTGAATAAATGCAGAAGGTCTTTATTCGTCGCCTCGTTTAAGGGCAATCATCCCTGTGCGGCACATACTTTTAATTCCGAGTGGTTCTAAAATTTTAATAAGCCCGTCAATTCTTTCCTGGTCTCCACTCAATTCCGCTGTGATTGTATTTTGTCCCATGCCTATGACGTCTGCCCTGAATACTTCAAAAATTTGCATTACTTGAGACATCGAATCTTTGTTTACCGCGACCTTTATCAGGACAAGCTCACGGTCTACGAAATCTTTGCGCGCCAAATCGTCAAGCTGTATAACAAAATCCATTTCCAGAAGTTCTTTTGTCACTGTGGTCATGTCTTCTTCGCTACCTTCTGCACAGATGACCATGCGGGAGACTTCCATGTTTTCAGTTTCACCGCAGGATATGGACGTAATATTTATGCCACTTTTTTGAAATGCTGCAGATGAATCCGCCAGTACGCCGGCGCGGTTTTTAACTAGTGCAGAAATTGTATGTTTCATTTGGGAGCTCCTTATGGTCTGAGATGGGTAACGTGGCCTCGCATTCAGTATTATACACTCAATTTATTTAGCTAACAAGCTGTGGTTAACAAGCTATTTCAGAGGATGTATTGGCTTAGTTCGCACTGATATGAGTGTTTTGTCCTAAATAATTCGGAAAGGGCGTAGGTGTGTGATGCGAAGCGATAAACGTAACGGTAGTGCTGAACTTTTAAAGCGAAGTGAGTCCAGGAGGACAGAATCCTTCGGACCTCATTTTAAGCAGGTCTATTGCTACTTCTGGAGGTTGCGGCTTATCGAAGTAGAATCCTTGAACGCAGTCGCATCCAAGTTCATTAAGCAGTACTAGCTGCTCCTTGGTTTCAACTCCCTCAGCAATAACATCCATACTTAAGCTATGTCCGAGAGCTACCACAGCCCGGACTATTTCAAGAGATTCATTATCTTCTGCCATACGGCTAATGAAAGACCTGTCAATTTTTACAGTTGCAGCTGGAAATCTCTGGAGTTGCGCCAATGATGAGTAACCGGTTCCGAAGTCATCAACCGCGAGTTTAATGCCCAGATCGCCAATTCTCTTAAGGTTCAATGTCGATGCGGCATTCCTTTCCATGATTGCCGACTCTGTGATCTCCAGTTTGAGCATTTCTGGTGGAAATTTTGTCTCGTCCAAAATGTCAATGATTGCGCCAGCCAAGTCAGGCTTTGAAAGCTGGCGGGGGGATAGATTCACGGTCAGGAACATATCCTGTGATGTGGGGAAAGTTTCAAGCCATCCGGAAAAGGCACGGCAAGCTTTTAGTAACATTAACCTATCTAGCTTAACGATAAGTCCTGTCTCTTCCGCAACGGGAATAATCTGCCCGGGAGTAATGAAACCTCTTTCCGGGTGATTCCATCGGACTAGTGCTTCAAACCCTGCAAGGCGTTTTGTCTGTAAGCAATAAATGGGTTGGAAATATGGAAGGAACTCATCTTCCGGCAGCCCTTGTCTGATTTCAGTTTCAATCATAAGATTTTGCAATGCTTTTTCCTGCATTGCCTTATTGAATACTTTAAATTTATTCACACCCTGTTCTTTTGCTTTGTACATGCTGATATCTGCATCACGTAGAATATGCTCGGGGTGTTCATATTCTGCGGTTTTGAAAACAATTCCAATACTTGAGCTGATAACAACTTCTTTGTTCGCAACTTGAATTGGGTTGTGAATATTGTTCCTGATTTTTCTGATGATCTTTATGACCTGTTGCGGTGTTCTGAAGTCTTCGATGAGCACTGCATACTCATCTCCGCCCATGCGGGCGACAGTATCGATGGGGCGCAGACAGTCTTTGATGCGCTCGCCGATTTTTATGAGCAGAGAATCTCCAGCTTGATGACCTAGGCTGTCATTGATGCGTTTAAACATATCAATATCAAGCATCAGAACCGCAAAGTTGTGGTCAGGATGTTTTTGAGAGTGGGTCAGGGCTTGCTCGAGCCGCTCAAGAAAAAGTGTCCGGTTGGGAAGGCCTGTCAAAGAATCGTGCAGGGACTGATATGAAAGTCTGCGTTCAAATTCTTTTCGATGTGAAATATTATTATAGATGATGAATGTTCCGGAAACTTCACCATTGTATTCGAAAGGATAGCCTAGAATCGAGACTGGGATAAGCCTGCCGTTTTTGTGCTTTCTTAAATCTTCGGTTTGAAACGTTGCGCCCGCTAGAATTCGCTGTAAATTGGCTTTAATTTTTCCTTCGCCGCTTGGGCAGAGGTTTTCACAGCATGGCTCCATCTGTTCGGTTGTGTATCCGAATAATCTGGTGAAGGCCTTATTTGTGTCGATTACATTGCCTTCGGAGTCAGTAAGTACAATTCCTTGCGGAGAGCTTTCGAACAATTGCATGAACCGCGATTTATGTTTGATAACATTTCTTTCAGCAACTATGCCGGGAGTCGAGTCAAAGGCTGTACCTGTGTAGGAACTTGGCTCTCCATTGTCAGCATATGTTACGCGAGCATTTACAGTTGTCCACTTTTCGAGGTTTTCTTTATGGCTGATGCGGATGCGTGCTCCGTTCACAGAACCTTTGGTCATCAGTTCTTTCATCAGTTTTAGCCAAGCTTGTTTGTTGTAGAAAAAGTCCGATGAGTGAGGATGCTCGCGCATCATTTGTTGCACGGAGGAATAACCCATTATGCGTGCTGTTGCTGGGTTTGCTATCAGCAACTTACCTTCAGTTGAAAATTGAAACATGGCGACTGTTGCATTTTCGAATACTGAGCGAAATTTTTGTTCACTGTCCCGAAGAGCTACCTCAGCTTTTCTTCGCTGAATTGTGGATGCAATCTGATCAGAAATTGCAACCATTAAATCGATATCTTGTGTGCTGTAATTATTGGAAGAGTCGTATGACTGAATAGTCATAACACCTATAACTTTGTTATTATGTATCAGAGGAACGCCCAACCATGACTTAGCTGAAAATCCTATTATGCCTAATCCTTCTTGGTTATAGCGCTCAAAATCATTTTCGAGGAGTAAGACGGGTCTTTGTTTTTGAATTACTTTGGCGCTTAAGGATCGTTTATCTGCAATGCAGATTCTTTCGTCGTGGGATATGTGGTCTTTCTCATCTGCATAATAGGGAAATGAAAGGGTTTCATCTAGTTCATCATACAGGGCTACAAAGAAATTTTCTGCTTCAATGACCTCTTTGAGGCTTTCGTGAATAGTCTGAAATAGGGAATGTTCATCCGGTGCAGATTTTAGAGCTGAAGAAATTTTATAGAGGATCAGGTTAATGTTCTCAGTCTGCTTGCGTGCGGAAATATCTCGTATGGATTCGATGGCACCTAAGGTATTCCCAGAATCGTCTGTGATGGGCGCGGCTTGAATCCAAAGGTGTGTGTTTTTTCTGTGACCAAGGTTTTCAACCTTGACTTCCGCGGCTAGCGCTTTGCCATGGCGGCGGATGGATTGGTATTCTAAAGTACCAACGTCTTCGGATCCTCTGACAAGGTCTATCAGTCCCGGGCTTTTCTTACCGTGGATAATTTTGATATATTCAAAATCGCCTTTTCCAATAGTTGTTTCTGCCGGAGCCCCTGTCATTTTTTCCATTGCCGGATTCCAAGCAATGATTACGCCTTCTTTGTTTACAAGGAAGGTTGGGTCGGGAAGGAAATTCAGTATTTTTATAAAAGGTGATTCAGGTGTTAGAAGTGATGCATCAAGGCCCGAGTATGTTTTTTCAACAAGCTCGAGAAAAGAACTCAGTTCTTTTGAGAAACTGGCTTCTACAGTGCCAAGCGTCTTTTTGAGTTGTTTTTTTAGTAGGTTGTGCATCTACCTACAATTCATACTGCATTAATCAAAGTGGTGCAAGGTGTGTACTCATTTATTCTGAAAAATGTAGTTATTCTGTCACAGTATAGATGTTATCAATGATCTGACTTGAGCGGTATTATAGAAATGGATGGCTCTCCTTTTTTGTTTCTTTTTCCACTAATGAGGTAATATTCATTGTTTGGAAGGGATATTTCCCATATATTTTTATCGCTGCATTTTCCGTTGATAGTTTTTTCAACGATCTGAAAAAATGAATTATCTGTTAAGTTTGAGATTGTGAAGTCCTTAAAGTATTGCGGATGACGCTCTCCTGCTGGAAACCCGGGTAGGGTGAATTTGTAGCTACCCCAGTTAGAATAGTAAGTAGTGCTCGTTTCCGTCGCATTATGATTGCCGATCATATTTGGCCGCTGAGGATATAAAGGCGTCCATTTCTGGCCATTATAGAATTCTACCCAGCCCTGCTCATCAAGGTATTTAGCTGGTATTCCCACCGACCTTAGCGCGGCAACAGTAAATACACCAATCTCTCCACGCCCTGAAGCTCGCTTCGAGTTCAGAACACCTAATGGTGTAATGGATGCTCCTATAGGACCACGCGGTGCCTTTTGTATTTTTTGGGTGAATCTGTTTATTCTTGCGATTGTCTGCTCATAATTTTTATCATTATCTGCTGTGAAATGTTCCGCTAGAGATGCGCGCCAAGGTTCTAGATGCTCGTACATAACTCGAGGATTCAGCACGTAATCAACAAATAAATCATCGCTATATGTGATTCCTGATTTTGCAATATGGTCACGGGCCGCAATTGCTAAGTTTACATTTGAGATGAGCTCATCTGCTTTGATCTGGATAAGATCAGCGATTTCCATCTTACGAATGATGTCAGCTAAATACTTTTTGCTGGATTCGGGAGAATTGCTTAATGCACTTAGTATCTCTGGCGTGTTAAGCCCTGCTTTTGAAATGTATGAACCGAGTGATTCATCAAACTTTTCAGCTCCGCTCTTCATTCCGTCCAGTTTATCGATGCGCGCTTTTTTTATCTTTTCAAATTCGGACTTTCGTGCGCCTTCGGAATTTTTAGCGGGCGCAGTTTTGGCCAAGTCATCCTTATAGTCGAATCTAAATAGAACCTCTCCGCTAGGATCGTTGTGAGTGAGCAATTGCAAGTGGATATCTCTACGGGCGTCCTGTTCTCCGGGAATCCATGTTGAGGCTAAGTAGGCAGTAGCGTTATCATGGTTAGCGGAAACGAGGACGGAACCCGGCCCTAAGAGTATGGATGCTTCGCCGTTAATGCCTGTTTCCTTCGCAGCTACTGGGCGAAAGGATGCATAATTAAAAACCGAGAAGTATACTTTTACTCCGGCAAGCGGGGTTTTGTTATTGTCGGTCACGAGAATTTTTGTGCGGCTGGCTGGCGCGTACATAGCCGTAGTGTTCAGTAGTGTGCAACCGACACGTTTGCCCAGCACTGGAAATTTAGGACTAGGCACATTTCCATACGCGTATGAAATTACTAGTGGAGCTTTGCGGACTGAACCTGTGAACCATGCATGGTCAAGTCCATAGTCGGGATTGGCTGATTCCAGATAATGCCATTTTCCATTGATGAGCACCTCTGTCCACGTATGATTGTCATTTGAGTGTTGCCAAGCTGGAGCCATTGCCTGCCGTGCAGGAATACCAACACTTCTCAGCGCGCTGACAGTAAAAATGACAGCTTCTTCACATCGTCCCCAGCCTCTGTTTATTGTCATCAAGGGGTTTTGGTCCCACCTTTGGGTTGACTTGAACCCCGTTTTTGAGAAGCACCAGAGATTAACCGCAAGTACGGCCTCTTCTATGTTTTTGCAGTCAGATACGGTGGGCAGCAGTTCTTGATAAAAAAGTTTGCGCCATTTTACGGCAGATTCCTGACTGACTCTATGTGGCAGAACATAATTTTGGAAGTCAGACCATGCTACATCACGGCCCCACGCAGTGGAATCCTTAGCAAGAAATGAATATTCTAGATTTTCGATCAACAGTCCGCTTGAGATAGTTGTACTGTCACAGGGGGGAAGGTTGGCGGCAATAAATTTTGCTGACTGCCTTTTTTCAGGATTGTCATTAAATGCGTTTAAAAATAAGTTGATTTGAGCCTTATTTGAACCTGCTGTATCCAGAACATTTTCAAGCTGATTTTTAAGCGGATAATATAAGTCTGGCCCCTGCTTAAGGGCCGAGCATCCTGCTGAAAAAATGAGCGAGAAAAGGAGGACTGTGTTTATTGTGCGCAGTATTGTTTTATTTAAATATGACATGAAGAATACCTAACATAGAGCTTGTGGGCCTGTCATTGCGCGCTAGAAAACGGAAAAGGCCGGAGTATTAAATACTCCGGCCTTTTGTGGTCTTGTAAAACTAGCTGTTAGTTCATCTTGTTAAAGATAAATGAGAGCTAGCCGCAGCTTCCGCCGCATCCGCAGCTACCGCAGCCGCCGCCTTCACCACTTTCAGGTTTTTCTTCGAATACTAAGGATGAGGAAACTTCAACACCCATTGGTGTCAAGTGGATTTCCATTGGTTTTGCCTGATCGAGCAAATCCTTATCAAGAACAAAGTCAAAACCTTCTAGGTTGATGGTTTCATCTCCGTCTTTAGCTGCATCAAGCCCTAGAGCAAGACGGCTACCGCTACAAGCGGATGCAATGTATATGCGAATTGGTTCTTTATCTTTACCGTCAAAGTGCTGGTCGAGAACTTCTTTCGCTTCTGTAGTAATTTTGAGCATTTATATTTCTCCTAATTTGGGTTGGTTTCTAAAATGATAGCCTTCATTTCATGTATGTCAACAGAGTAAGTTGAAATAATATGCAACTATTTGTGTTGTCGAACTCTTCGCCGGAAACCTATCGCTTTTGTCTATCAATCGAGGATTGTTGTACCGAAACAGAATTTCAGCCACAAATCCTACCGGAAAAATACTTGTTACACAGGTGAACCCGTATAAATATGACTTTGGTCAAGTAAATAGAAACTAAACTATCTCGAGTTCAAATGACGGAGAGTTCAGCAGATGTTTTTTCACAGTGCAAAGATCAATTGTTCTGAGCAGGGCCGCCTTGTATTTTTCAGGAAATCCTTCCGGCAGGCTCAATTGGTACTGCACTTTGGATATCATGGCAGTTTCAGGGTGTTGATCATATTCGACAGTAAGAGACAGCCCGTCAATTGAGAGGTCTCTGGAATCACAGAATTTTCTGGCGTAGTGAGCCGCGCAAGTCGCAAGGGAAGATATAAATAGATCTAGCGGGTTAGGTGCGGAACCTTCGCCTCCGCCTGCAACAGGCTGATCTGTATTGATTACAAAGTCTTCACCGGTTGCTTTCAACTTTTTGCCACTGCCGAATTCAATTTCAATTTTTTTCATTATTAAAACTCCCGAACTTAAATTATATGTAGGAAATAAATGTTACCAATAGAGGCGGGAAATCTGCTTGAGTTGGACAGAAAAATCAATACTTGGAGATAAAATAATAGCACTATATGGAGGATTAGAAATTATTTAAGAATCCTTCTTACCGGGTATTTTTATACTATCGCTGCTGTGAAGCTTTTCATCATATTCAAGTCCGTCATCTGTCTCGCGAGCATCATCCAGTACTTTTTCGAAATCCATCTCGGTGGACATTCTAAAGCCGCACCCTTCGGGAAGTTGCCCGTGCTGGAAATATATGGATGTGCCCGGAAACTTTTTGCACAGCAAAGGACGACCTTCATAATCTGAGCATGTTCCGTTTTCGTTTAGTCTGGTGCAGGTAAATTTGAGGAACCCGTCATCCGTTTTACCGAATGGCTCGAAGTGATTCAGGTATGGATGTTCAATAGCTTCTCTGCGGACTTGTTTCTCTGTTTTAAGCCATTTAGAACCCACATAAAGGCATATTTCCTGACAGCATTTTCCACACATATTGCAGGAGCCGCGAATAACAACAGATTGCCTTCGTCTTTTTAGTCTCCACATACGGAAATAAGAAGCTATATTATGAAATATGGACATGTCTGTATTAGTGGTTGTAGGTTGCAATGATTAGGATTTACTATTCATAAAATTTATTCTTTGCAAGGGACAGGAAAAAGAAAAACCCTGCCGATTCAGGGTTTAAATCCTATCAGCAGGGCTATCATGTCGCTGTTTAGGGAATGAACAACTACATGGGACTCTCGGAGTGTGAGCCAAAACTTGTAAATGTTTTCAGCTAAAGCGAACTTACAAACATCGGAGATTTGTCTACGTGATGAGTGAATCCTCGGTGTTCGTAGAATCCTACTTTCTCATTTACTGAAATCAGCACTTTGCGCGGAATATCGCTGTATATTTCCAGCATGGTATCGACCAGCTTTTTGCCGATGCCGTACCCTTGGTAATCTGGATGAACGACCAAATACTGAAAATAAACAGTGAGAACTGTGTCGGTCATTGAGCTCATAAGCCCTATCAGTGCATCTCCATCCCATGCCGTGAATACTTTATGGGAGTTAAACATGGCTTTTTGGGCTTTCTGAGGATAATTTCCTGATTCCCAGTCGACTGAGAGAAATAGCTTTTTAAGGTTTTCTGTGCTCAGCTCTTTTGTCCATATATACTTAATTTCCATTACTTATCTCCTTCTTATGTCGTTGAGATATTGATTAATAAAACAAGTTAAGTATGTCCATTATATATTTTATCACCCGTCGAGACTTTTAATGTATCGATAGCCGCAGGAGAAATTTAGTAAGATGAAAGAAATAACGTGGAATGAATTTGAGCAGGTAGAACTTCGGGTCGGAACTGTTGTGAAGGTTGAAGAATTTCCCGAGGCGCGAAATCCCGCTTATAAAGTGTGGGTGGATTTTGGCGATGATATCGGGGTTCGCAAGAGTAGTGCGCAGGTCACTAAATTGTATTCACCTGAAGAGTTGAAAGGACGCCAGATTGTCGGTGTAGTTAATTTTCCGGTAAAACAAATCGGCCCTATGCGTTCGGAATTTTTACTGACGGGATTTGTCGGCGAAGACGGTGAAGTTGTGTTGGCTGTGCCGGAAAGGAACGTGAAAAACGGAGCGAAACTGGCATAGGCTCAATGCTTATTTATTGCTCCGTTTATTTCTCCTCTTCTTCAGTTCTATCTGATTCAACTTCAGTGAATTGTCTGTTTTCAGGATCGTAACTTTTTATAATCTGATCAAAAGAGAACATATCCAGAGGAGCGCGCAAACTCTTTGTGGATTTGTGTATTTTCTGGATAACAAGAATGTCATTAACGCCACCATGTATAAAAATTGCCGGTGAATTTTTATGTTCGGTTGCGGCTTTAATCATGAATTCCATTTCGATGGGCTCTAGTTCTTCAATGAAATCATAGATGATCAGGTCGTAATCTGATTCTGGAATTCCAGAGATGCCAGCTACTGTGTATTTATAATTATTGTTGGACAGGTAAATGCGGACATACACATTGGCAACTTGTGAGTTGCTGAGGACCAGTATGCGCATATCCTTATTTATAATCTCTGAATGCTCCGTTGCAGGCTGCTTGGGGATTTTCAGCAGGCTGAAATAATCTTGTAATTCTTTACGCACTGCTGCCAGAAACATTTCAGGAATGGATTCGGAAAAACCTAATTTAGACCAAACTGCATCTGGAACCGGAGTGACAAAGAAATCACTACTACTACCGAGCATCATGGCTTTAGCAAGGTAGTTACTAACAAATACTATAGTTGCTAAATTGAAGGTAGTCCCGCCATCAGGGAAACACCTTGCATAGTCATGATGATTTTTTATTGCATAAGTTATTGTGTCAGGAAATCTCCAGTTCTCAGCAATCTTCCCGCCAATAAAACTATGATTTGTATCTAGAATTTCATTTTCTACATGGAAAAGAATTTTCTTCTGAGTGGCAGCGATTCGAATTATTTTGTCATACTCAGCATTGAAGTAATCATCCATTATCATTTTTCCTAAATCATGCAGAACTCCACTTAGTAGTGCTGAATCCAGACGGGCATAGCCGACTTTCTTTGCCAGAAATTTACAAATAATACCTGTCGCCAGAGAATGAATCCAGAATTGATACCGATCAAAACCAAAGGTTTTGTCTTTCTTGTCGAACAACTGATAAACAGCATGCACCATGCATGTTTCTTTTGTTTCCTCAAGACCTATGCGGACAATTGCGTTTTTTAAGCTTTGAACTTTAGGTGCTCCGCGATATTTTGCCACGGAATTACTGTGCTTTAAAATTGATGAGCTGAGAGCTGCGTCGGATTTTATGGGCTTGGCAATGTCAGAGGCACTGCTGCCGGGGTCAGAGCACAGAGAAACAACTCTGGCTACGGTGTATGGCATTGCTTTAACTTCTTTAGCTTTTTCAAGCACGGTAAGAATCTTTTCGATTCCAGTCATGCTCTCTTCGAGACGAATCTGTTCAACCTCTTCATGGGAAGGTGGTATTTTCCCCTGTTTTGCCAAAATACTGCTTATTTTTGCTAAAAATCTGCCCGGCTCAATCGAAGTTAAAATATAATCTAAAGCGCCATCACGAACAGACTTAACGACCATGTCCTGTGTCGCATCGCTGTTTATTATTATGAACGGTATCTTGTTTGTCTTTGCGATAGTAAGCAGGTCCTGCTCAGGATCATTCTCGCTTGCAATGAAAGGCAACAGTATGATGTCCGGCTTTTTCGTAGCAAGGTGTATGAAGCACTTATGTAGTGAAGTTGTTCTTTCGAAAGAAAATTCTTTTAACACGTCGAATTTTTTATAGAAAAAAGACATTTTAAAGTAATCAAGCACTAATATTTTGATCGGCTGAGCCATTCTTTCTCCTACAAATGTTTACTGTGCTTGAAAATATCAGGCTAGACTGAATAGAGCTTATGAATGCAAAATATCATTTCCTTCGTGATTTATATATAACTGAGTCACGCATTGTCAGCAAGCCCCTGTTCAGTCTTTACATCATATGTAAATCTGAACAGGGGTAAATATGTCTGTGATTATTTTAAATATTTTTTATAGCAGGCTATAGCGTTCATGGCGAAAAGTGAGGTGGTAACTTCACTGCCAACAATTATGCGTGTCGGGTGGCGAACCATTGTCCACTCGTATGCTTTGTAAGGGTGTTTTTTTCTTCCTTCGCCTAAATGGTCGTGCAATATGCGGATTCCGCGTTCAATTATTCCATCTTTAGGTGTTTCATAGCGGAGCAGGCTCAGTGTTGCGACCGCAAGAGATGCGTCGAACGGATTGAGCGTTTTGCCGAGCATATCAAACTTACAATAATTTATGGCCAGATGGCGAATATCTTCGATTTTTCCGTCTGGATCGATGACTTGCTGCTGCTGCTTAGGAATGGTCAGCCATGTGTCGTATAGTCTCCCGGCATAGCTTACGTATATTTCCGGTAGGTAGAATCTAACCGCATTGTCATGCTTAAAGTTGCCGCTGATGAATGCGTTGTGATGGAAGGTAAGAAAACGTTTTACGGTTTCAAGGTTTTCACCTTCAAGTGCGTTCCATTGCGTGCGGTTGATCAGAATAGACTCAAGAATATCCATATTGTGACCGGGGCAGACTTCGTTGCCAAGGGTCTCACGGATCATCCTTTCATTTTCTTTTTCGAAGGGTTTATCAAACCATATATTAACCGCGCCGAAATAATCGAGCGGACGGGTCATTGTGATGGTTGGTGGATTGGTTTTGTTGCCGCCGCCAATCTGATATTCATTAATAATTTCTACCCATGGGAAATCCAAAAACTTTTCGCAATTTTCCAATAAAGACTGGTCACATGTCAGATCTTTCTTTTTTACCAAATCAAGCCATTTGCGGCTCATGGCAAGGGCTAAATATGTAGTGTCCACATCCGGGACGTAATCATCAAATCCAAGCTCTTTTTTTGCCTTCCAATCTTTTGGCTTAAGGTTGCAGAGCGGTTCGCCCTTTTCGTCCTTTGGCAGGCAGGTGATGGCTGGATGTTTGATTCCGGAACTTGGAGCTGTCAGCCATTCCATGCTGGTGATGATGAGAAAGTGTAGAATGGATTCCAGCATTTCTTTTAATTTATTCTGTTCATTCTGCGGTAGATCTTCCAATATATAAAGATTGTAGATCTGTTCAAAAAAGATGTCGTCATAAAATGCGGTGCGGTGCGTAATCCATGAAACTGGCATGCTGAGAGGTTCTGCCAGTCCTTTCCATGGGCGGCGAAAAATCTTCATGGCAAGCGGGTTTGCGTGCAGGAAACAGCGCATCAGCCCGAATAAGAGATTGATATTCTGGAATTCGTATGAACCTAGTCCGTTCATAATATTCATGAAATTTTCGCCATCGCAGACTGAGTCTCCAGGCATCAAGACCTGAGCTGAAACAGGAAAATACGGATCGTCTGGGTTTTTGTCCCATACTCTATAAATGTCGTCTAAAACGGCTCTAAGCACTTCGTCCACGTCAGCGTCTTTAATCCGTGGAGGCTTTGTATCCGCTGCGTGCCTGATGCGCCATTCGGGATCTTTTACTTTGTTAAGGAGTGCTCCGAGTGGTGCGAAGGTCTTTTTCACCCATTCAGGGTTTTGCCAGTCTTCGAAGGTGGCGATCATAGCTTGTGACATCATATTTTGGTAAAGTTCTACTTTTTCCATAGGAATATTCGGATGTGAACACCAGCGCAAAATGAAGTGTTTGAGTAGCGGATTGCCAAAAAGTTTACGATAAAGTTTACGTAAATTCTTTCCCGGCTCGCTTATAGCCTGTGATTTAAGGATCGGGCCATCGCAGATATTATATATAGTGGCGTGCTTCACGCTGATTTCTCCATGTTACATTTCAATGTTATATTGCAAAAAGGGTTTAACAAAGCAGAGCTTGTCTTGCAATCCGCCTTTGCTGAGGGTATGGCTGTTTCAGGTGTAAATGATTTTGAATAGAATTGGGATAATCGCTTATGCCGAAACTAATTCATTAATAAAACAGTCTTTATTGGGATATTACGGTAGAACATGGAAAGATTTATAGCGGATCTCCACATACATTCCAGATTTACCCGCGGGGCGAATAAAGCCATTACCCCGCGTCTTCTTGCAGCGTGGGCAAGGGTTAAAGGGATAGATGTCATCGGTACGGGAGATTTTACTCACCCTGAGTGGTTGCATGAAATAGAGACGCATCTTGTAGAAGACGGGTCCGGTTTACTTGCTCTTCGCGACTCGCAAAATCTGGAAAATGAAATAAAATGGATGGACGGACCTATCGCTGGGCAGACCCGTTTTATGCTGCAAGCTGAAGTTGATTGTCGCTATAAACGGTTTGGGAAGACCCGAAAGGTTCATAATTTGGTCTATATGCCGGATCTTGAATCAGCTCGTAAATTTAATGCTAAACTTGACCTTTACGGTAATCTTGAATCAAACGGCAGACCCAACCTTGGAATAGACAGTAAACAGCTTCTTGAAATCGTCCTCGAAACCAGTGACCGAGCTTTTCTTGTTCCCGCCCATATTTGGACTCCGATGTTTTCCCTTTTTGGTTCTAAGCAAGGTTTTGAAAGTATTACTGGCTGCTACGGAGATCTTGCGTCTGAAATTTTTGCGCTTGAAACAGGACTGTCCTCCGATCCTGAAATGAACTGGCTTATTTCATCCCTTGATAAATATCGCCTTATGGCCAATTCGAATGCTCATTCTTGCGAGGAAATAGGTCGCGAGGCCAATGTTTTCAGTGGGGACGTATCATACGAAGGTATTTATCGTGCTTTGCGCGGTGAAGGGCTTGGGCATAAATTTATAGGTACGGTCGAATTTTTTCCTGAAGAAGGAAAATATCATATGGATGGGCATCGCCAATGCGGCGTGATGCTTGATCCTCATGAGTCTAAACTGCGTGGCTGGGTTTGTCCTGTCTGCGGAAAGCTTCTGACGAAAGGGGTGTACTCACGAATTTTAGAACGGGCTGATCGCAATGAGCCAGTTCAGCCCAAAGGACAACCTAGCTTTACTTCACAGATTCCTCTTGCAGAGCTTATATCAGAGGTCGTTGGAACTGGGCCTAAATCTAGAAATGTCATGAATATCTATGGGCCATTGATCAACGAATTCGGCTCTGAATTGTCCGTGTTACAACAGGTTCCGATAGAAGACCTAAAGCTACAGAACGGACACCTCGCGGAAGGAATCCGAAGAATGCGCGAAGGGCAGATCATTAGTAATCCCGGTTTTGACGGGCAGGAAGGGACCATTTCCGTTTATTCCGCGCAGGAGCGTGCTGAAATACTTGGCGGAGCTAAATTTTTGGTCAGCCGTAGAGAAGTCGGCGATCTGGATAACGGCAAGGGGCTTGCCAATATCTGTAAAGCTGGTCAGCAGGTAAAAGACTGTAATGATATAATTGCCGTGAAATTTGATGAAGGTCAAAAAAAGGCAATCGAAGCTGGACCTGCTCCTGTGCTGGTGCTTGCCGGGCCAGGAACCGGAAAGACTCAAGTTATAATGGGACGTATGAAATTTTTGCTCGAGCGTGGAACTCGTGCACGCCGTATTCTGGCGGTGACTTTCACACACAAAGCGGCGCAGGAAATTAATGAAAAGATGACTGCAATGCTTGGGGAGGACGAAATCCTTCCGCGTACCGATACCATACATTCTCTCGCATTTGAGTATTGGACATCCATGTTTGATCAGGTTCCGCTGATACTTGATGATGAGTCCGCTCAAAAGGTCTTCAGAAGGGCCAATCCGCAGATTAACGGACCACGCCTGAAAGCCGCTTGGAAAAGTTTGTGCCTCAGTCGTGAAAAGATGGAACCGTTATCTGAGGGGATGGAAATATTATTTTCAACTTATTCTCAGCAGAAAGATCATCACAATCTTGTAGATTATACAGACATGCTGGAATTCTGGTTGGCTGAGCTTTGTTCCGATAAATATATTCGTAGATACACACATTTCTTAATTGATGAAGTTCATGATTTATCGCCTTTACAGCTTGAAATTATCCGTAAACTTGCAGACGGAGAAGGGGACGGCGAAGGGTTTTTAGCTGTAGGTGATCCTGAACAGTCTATTTATGGATTTCGAGGGGCGGCCGGACATGTTGCCGAAAAATTTAAAGCATATTGGCCTGATCTGATCGAAATGACCCTTGAAGATAATTATCGCTCG
Source organism: Maridesulfovibrio frigidus DSM 17176 (assembly GCF_000711735.1). Taxonomy (NCBI): domain Bacteria; kingdom Pseudomonadati; phylum Thermodesulfobacteriota; class Desulfovibrionia; order Desulfovibrionales; family Desulfovibrionaceae; genus Maridesulfovibrio; species Maridesulfovibrio frigidus. The sequence goes on along the minus strand of NZ_JONL01000001.1, from coordinate 764,125 downwards.
ACTCAGGCTGTTCTGGATGTTTCCTCGTTTGTTTCAGGGAAGGAGTCCAACCTTAAAGTTCATAATAAATATGAGTCTGCGGTCCATCTTTTTTCTGCACCTGACAGTGTCCGTGAATCATCTTGGATTGCTGAGCGCATAAAGCATTTGACCGGTGCTACGAACAATACGCTGGGAGATCCCGCTGGACATGGATCTCTTAATCCCGGTGATATTACTGTTCTCGTACGTTTTAAGGATTTAATGGAACCCATCAGAAGCTTGCTGAAACGGCAGGGAATTCCATGTAGTATGCCTGAAACGGCTATGTTCTGGCACGATTCACGTGTTCAAATTTTACTAGGTGCGGTGCGCAGAATGCTCGGCTTTGCCGAAGATCTTGACGATGAAGCGCCTGAAGTTCCTGAAAAAGTAATTGCTAGGGGGCCTATAGGTCTGTCAGCTTATTTGAGTGAAATGCCGCCGTTTGATCAATTATTCTGGGAGAGTAAGCCTTTTAGAGAAATGGTGAAAGGGTTTGATGATAAAGGCGGGTGGTCCGGTTTGATAAATTGGATACATATGCAAGGCGAACTGGAACAGGTGCTAAACAAGGCTGAAAAGGTCCGCATAATGACTATGCATGCGGCCAAGGGGATGGAATTCGAAGCGGTGTTTATTGCCGGGCTTGATGATGGAATTGTGCCATTTGTAGGAACTGATGTACTTACAGGTAAATTTTCAGGAGGCGCTATTGCTGCCAGTCCCGACACCGAAGAAGAGCGCAGACTGCTATATGTGGGTACGAGCAGAGCCAAGAAAAACCTCTTTTTATCGCATTCCGCGAAGAGGCCTTTATATAACCGCACCTTAAGATTGCCTGTCTCAAGGTTTTTAAAAGATATACCTGAAGAGTTGGTGACTAAATCTGCTATGGTCGCTAAAAAAATGCAGAAAGAGAAAGAAATAAGCTTGCTTGATATGTAAGCTGGCTTTAGTTCATGTTCATTGATTCTCTAAAGAAGGAACATTTTGTAGAGCAATTTCTCATAAACACTTGACATTTTTCTTGCAGCGATAGCACTTAATCCCGCTCCCCTTAGTCTGCAAAATATATGCAGCGGATTTAGATAATGTTGGAAAAACATTCTACAGCGTTTCATTTCCGTACTCCCGACATAAGTAATAGATTACATCTAAATTTAAGCAATAAGCATGCCTGTTTTTAAAAATATTTTAACCCTAGATTATTAGGGCGCGAGCACTTGCTTTGCTCATGAGGGTTGACGTAATGCCGGAAAAAACATCCATGTTTATTGACGGGCAAAGCGCTTCGTCTATTTTGGGCGACAAATATTTTCCGTATGTCATTGCTGCTCCTTCATGGGTTATCCCGGGAACTGTTTCAGAAAACTGTGAGTACCTGCAAGGGCGGGTAGATGAGGTCGGGTTGCTCTTCTTTGAAACTGCTGGTTCACTGGCATATACTGAGGATGATCTGCCCGGAAATTTAGCTGATTTGGGTTTATCGTTTCACATTCATCATCCGTTAGATTTGCCATGGGCTGATGGTGCTGTAAAAGTAGCCGAAATAATACTGTCTTTATCTGAGAAAGTTGCGCATTTAGAGCCTGCTGCACACGTTCTGCACCCTCCTGAGGGTGGTCCTGATGGAGCAAAATTGCTTTTAGACTTAGCAGAGGAACTTCACGGAAGTTCTATTGCTCCTGAAAAAGTTTTCATTGAAAATATAGAAGAGAACAGTCTTGAAAATTTAGTTGAAACCATCCGTAAATGCGGGTTTAAAATCTGTTTAGACCTAGGACATATGCTGGTTTATAAGCAGCAAAGTTTGCTGGAAAGTGAAGGGCTTTGGGATATGGTCGCTATGCTACATTTAAATGGTCCGGGCAAGGGCGGTAAACATGAAAGTCTTTTATCTTTAGATAGTCAGGGGCTTGATATGCTTAAGTTGTTTTTTGAAAAATTTCATATTGGCGGTACCGTTGTTGTTGAAGTTTTTGAGCAGGATGGCTTTTTCAAGTCACTGCAATATTTGGCTGAATATGGCGTGAAGGCGGATTGAGGGTAAGTGTTTACTGACTTACGCTTGTGGTTGCAGTCACTGTTATAAATAGAGTATGGGGATAGGAGAGTTTTTTGATTACATTTATAATTGGGGGCAATAAGTCGGGGAAGTCCGATTACGCTCTCGAAATTTTTTCAAAATATTCCGGCAAGAAATGTTTCATAGCGACTGGAAAAGCCCGAGATATGGCCTTCCGTAAGCAAATTATGGATCATCGTCGGGAGCGTGACCCCGCTATTCCTGTTTTTGAGGCCGGATCAGACTTGCATCAGGTTCTCGTTAGGGCTAGGAAGGAATACAATCATCTGTTGGTGGACAGTTTAGATTTCTGGATGTTCTCCTGTTTCGAGCAATCGAATGGAGAGCAAATGGTCGGGGAGGTTGTTCGGCTTCTATCTGAATGGGAAGGGCCGGATGTTGTTTTAGTGTCTTGCGAAGTTGGGCTCGGGCCTCTCGCAATGTCACGTGAAGTCCGTGAGTTTGTTCGAGGACTCGGCGGACTTAACCGTAGAATTGCTGCAATTGCCGATGAGGCTTATCTTGTGGCTGCTGGGTTGCCTTTGACCCTGAAGAAATAATTATGGCTTATTTTAAAAAATTTGATGAAGAGCTTCAGGAACTGCTTGCACTTTTTAAAAAAGAAGAGCGCTGGCTAATAATTATTAACGCGGATCCGGATTCTCTGGCCTCTGCCATGGCGCTTAAGCGTATCATGGGGCGTAAGGTTCAAGAAGTTGGGATTGCACATATTAACGAAGTTAAACGGCTTGATAACCTGGCCATGATTCATTATTTGCGTATTCCTGCCCGTAGAGTCATCCCGACTTTGCTTGCACAGTATGACAAATTCGCAATCGTAGATTCCCAGCCGCATCACCATCCTGATTTTGCACATATTAAATTTTCGGTGATAATTGATCACCACCCATTCGCTGCAGAGCCTTATACCGAGGCAGAATATTCAGACATCCGTCCAGAGTATGGCTCTAACAGTGCCATGATGACCGAGTATCTTTATAATATGAAGATCCGCCCAGCAAAACTGCTTGCTACAGCATTGGCTTACGGTATCAAAACAGATACTCAGAGTTTTGAGCGCCCCTTTATTGATGCTGACATCAAGGCGTTTAGATATTTAACTAAATATGCTGATATGGATATCATAAAACGCATCATGCGAAGTGAAATTCATCCTGATTGGCTCAAATATTTCTCCCGGGCATTTTACAATCTGCGCAGGATTGGTCCCGGTCTTTATTCACATCTCGGTAAAGTGGAAAATCCCGATACTCTGGTTATTCTTGCGGACTTTTTTATGCGTGTCCATGATGTTTCGTGGGATGTTGTTTCCGGCATCTACGATGATACCCTCGTGGTAATTTTCAGAGGGGATGGTTTGCGCAAAGATATGGGCAACATGGCCAGTTCTTTATTCAGTGAGATTGGATCAGCGGGTGGACATACTGCCGCTGCAAGAGCTGAAATTCCACTTAAGGCACTCGATGGCGCTGACCCTGAAGGTTTTGTGATAAAAAAACTCACAAAGGGCAAACGTCGAGCCATTTCACGTGTTTAGTTTTATCTATTTTTAGTAATTTCTAGGAACAAATCCCTAAAGGCCATAAATGTCACTCAGCGAAAAATTGAACTTTGAAAAAAGTCCTTTGTATCTTATAGACGGCTCCGCTTTTTTTTATCGCGGATTCCACGCATATCCTGACCTCAAACGGTCCGATGGCTTTCCTACCAACGCTTTATACATCGTCTTACGGGTGCTTTTAAAAGTTCTCAAAGAAGAAAAACCCGAATATTTAGTCTTTATGCTTGATGGTAAGGGTAAGAATTTTCGGCATGAGCTTTTTGATAAATATAAAGCCCAGCGTCCGCCCATGCCCGATGACTTGCGGGTTCAGGTAGAGCCTCTCAAAGAAGCTATCAGAGCTTTGGGCGTTCCGCTTATCGTTTCAAGTGGTGAAGAGGCTGATGATATCATCGCTTCCCTTGCTGCGCGGTATAAAAAAGAGCGTCCCGTTGTCATTCTTGGCGCGGATAAAGATCTTAAGCAGTGTCTTGATGACAATGTCTTTATGTGGGATCCCGCAGGGCGTGCTGAAAAAATTACTTCTCTTGCTGATTTTAAAGAATCCACAGGTCTTGAGCCTAATCAGTGGGCTGATTTTCAGGCCTTAATCGGAGACTCTGCAGATAATATTCCGGGAGTGCCGGGTGTTGGTAAAGTCACTGCTACAAAATTGATGGCTAAATATCCGACCCTTGAAGATATTCGCGATAATTTTAAGTTCCTCCAGCCTAATATTAAAAAGAAGATGGAAGGCGAACTGGAAAACATGTTCATGTACAGGGAGCTTACAAGGCTGCGCACAAATAGTTGCGCTGATCTTGAACTTGCTGACCTCAAAATCACCCCTGTTGAGCGTAAAGATGTTGTTGAGTATCTCACAACGTATGAATTCCGTTCAATGATCAGAGACGTCAATGCGGCCTTTCCTGATGGCAACGCCACTCCGGAAAGCAAGGCTGTTCCTAAAGAAAAAGCTACCACGGCCAAGGCAAAGAAGCCTGAAGCCGGGCAGTTCTCACTATTTGGAGACGCTACGCCCGTAACAGTCGAGACTCGTCTAGAATTTAAAAAAGCTCAGGCTGCCGCCGATCTTCCTGATTTATCAGGTAAAGACATCGGCCTTGTGCGCGATGACAATTCTTTTTACTTAGGCGTTGATGGTGATGAGTGGTTATGCAAAATGCCGATTGCGGATCTTGTCTCCACGCTCCAGTCAGCAGCAAAAATTGCGGTGGCGGACGTTAAATCTTTTCTAAGATCTGACCCTGCGTGGAGTCAGATAGCCTTATCTAAATGGTACGATTTAAGTCTATCAGCATATTTACTTAATCCTGAAGATCGTAATTACGAATGGGATAGACTGCGCTCTATGCTTTATGCTGGAGATGAACTACCTGATGCTGTTGACGAGGTTCATCCTGATGCGCAAGGTATGGCCGCCCTTGCTTTAATGCATGTTCTCGCTCCGAGGGTTGAATCCGCCGGACTTGCTCAGCTTGTAAGTGAACTTGAAGTTCCGCTCATCCCGGTGCTGGCAGATATGGAAGCTGCAGGGATTTCTATTGATTTGGAATCATTTGCAGAGTTTTTGAAAGAGGTAAGTACACGTATTGAGGAGCTTACAAAGGCTATTCACGAAAGGGCGGAAGAGCCTTTTAATATACGCTCAAGCCAGCAAATGAGTACTGTTCTTTTTGACAAACTTGGACTTAAGCCTGGCGGGAAGACTCCTAAAGGAGCGCTTTCAACTGCAAACTCTGTCCTTGAAAAGTTGATGGGGCAGCATGAAATCATCAAAGATATTTTAGAGTTCAGGAAAATGGAGAAACTTCGCTCCACTTATCTTGAACCGCTTCCGAAACTAGTTGGAAGCGATGGCCGGATTCATACGAATTTCAACCAGCTTGCAACTGCAACAGGACGCCTTTCAAGCTCAGGTCCAAATCTTCAGAATATTCCAATTCGCGGAGATCAGGGCAAGCGTATGCGAGCTTGTTTTACTGCCGGAGAAGGAATGCGTCTGGCTGCGGCCGATTATTCGCAGGTGGAGCTTAGGGTTCTAGCTCATTTTTCCGGTGATCCTACTCTTGTCTCTGCGTTTGAACAGGATGAAGATATTCATTCACGCACGGCAGCTCTTTTGTTTGATAAGGAACCAGCGGACATCACACGTGATGAACGTGGAAATGCCAAGACAATCAACTTCGGCTTAATTTACGGTATGGGACCACAAAAGCTATCACAAGAGCTTGGTATAAGTTTGAATGAGGCAAAAGAATTTATCGCAAAATATTTTGAAAAGCTTGGTGTGCTCAGAGAATTTTATGATTCTGTGGTTGAGACAGGGCGAGATAAAGGTTATGTCACCACTCTTTCAGGTCGCAGAAGGCTAATGCCGGAACTGCATTCAGGCAATCCGCAAATAATATCTCAGGCGCGCAGACAGGCTATTAATACGGTCATTCAGGGCAGTGCTGCAGATATTATTAAGATGGCAATGATCAAAGTTGCAGATAATTCAGCTATTGCGCATCTTGGTGGCAGACTTATTTTACAGATACACGATGAACTTCTTGTAGAGGGTCCAGAGGAATCAATCGAAGAGATTGGTAAGCTTTTACAGGAAGATATGCAGCTTGTTACTTCACTTGCGGTCCCACTTAAAGTTGATTTGGGGCTGGGTAAGAACTGGGCTCAAGCCCACTAAAAGGAGACCGTTATGTCTGATGAAAATAAATGTGGTTGCGGGGGCGATATGAAAGATATGCCCATTCCTGAAGTTAATTTTTCTACTTTTGTAATGTCTCTCAGCTCTTCTGCCATGTTTCATCTTGGCGAAGTTGCTGATCCTTCCTCTGGAAAAATGGAATTTGCTCCTGCGCTTGCGAAGCATTCCATTGATATTCTTGCTCTCTTGCAGGATAAAATTAAAAATGGAATGACAAGTGAAGAAGAAAAACTTCTTTGTGATTTACTATACAGCCTTCGAATGAAGTATGTAGATAAGACTAAATAGAATCTAAGTATGTTAAATATTGGTATTAAATAGAGGATACTTTTAATTAAGTGAGACGTTTTTGTAGTTACTTAATAGCTCCTTACTGTGTTTTCACAGATGGAGTTTATTTATATTGAATTTAAAGGAAGGGAAGATATGAACGCTGGAATACCCGTCGGGCTTGTTGGAGTCACAGGATACACAGGAATGGAATTAGTCCGGATTTTGAGCGGGCATGACGGTATGAATCTAGTTCGCGTTACTTCCCGTGCGGAAGCTGGGAAAAAACTATCTGATATCTATCCTTATCTGCTTGGAATGGATCTTGGAGAACTTGAAATAACAGCTCCTGATGTGGACGAATTAGCCAAATCTTGCAATCTTGTATTTCTTGCCGTTCCTCATAAAACAGCCATGGATATCGGTGGAAAGCTCTACGATAAAGGCATTAAGGTTGTTGATCTCAGCGCTGATTTTAGGATTAGAGATCGTGAAACATATGAAGAATGGTACAAGGTTGATCATACCCGTAAAGACCTTCTTCCTAAAGCCGTTTACGGGCTTCCAGAATTTTATCGTGACCAGATTAAAGGAGCTTCTTTAATTGCGAATCCGGGTTGTTACCCAACTTCTGCAATTGTCGGATTGACTCCTGCTATTTCCGAAAAGTTAGTTGAGACTAAAGATATTGTTATTGATTCAAAGTCTGGTACTACAGGAGCAGGCAAAAAAGCTGCTGTCGGAACTCTTTTCTGCGAAGTGTCTGATTCCTTTAAGGCCTACGGACTTGGTGGACACAGGCATACCCCTGAGATTGAACAAGAACTTTCTGTAGTTGCTGATGAAGATATAACTGTTTCATTTAATACTCATCTGTTGCCTATAAATCGTGGAATACTCTCTACCATCTACACCAAACTTAAGGATGGAGTAACTGCTCAGGATATCCGCGCTGCTTATGAAAAAGCATATGGTGCTGAGAAGTGGATCAGAGTTTTACCAGAAGGTAAACTTCCTGAAACCCGCTGGGTGCGTGGGACGATGTTTTGCGATGTAGGTTTGGTTGTTGATCCTAGAACAAATCGCCTGATTATTGTTACTGCAATAGATAATGTTTGTAGGGGCGCTTCTGGACAGGCTGTCGCGAACGCGAATCTTATGCTGGGTATGGATGAAGGTAAGGGGCTTAATTTAGCACCTTTAATGCCGTAAATTTAATTTAAAATTTAAGTTCTTTTGTTATTTTATATCATTGGCTGTTGATTCAATGATGTCCATGAGGTATATTATATCCTAATTACTGATACGGATATAAGATAACAACAGGACATGTAGATGAGCACTTCTGAGGTCTTTTTAGAATCTTTTTTTGTGGCCAGGCAGCCCGTTTTTACAAGAGAACGAGCTATTTGGGGCTACGAATTGCTGTTTCGTAATTCTGAGCGCAGCATGACTGCGGATGTCAGCAACGAAGACGCTGCAACTTCTCAGGTTATTGCTGACGGCTTCGGTTTGATTCAGGAAGATTTGGTGCACGGTCAACGCCTCTTGGTAAATTTCCCGCGTAACATGATTTTAAGTGATGCTGCTGATCTGCTCCCTACTGAAGTGTGTGTAATCGAAATCCTCGAAAATGTTGATCCGGACCCGGAAGTGATTGAGGCTCTTACACTCCTCAAAGATCAAGGGTACACTCTTGCTTTGGATGATTACATTGGGCAGGAGGGATTTGAAAAATTTCTTGAAATAGCAGACATTATTAAAGTTGATTGTCTTGAATTACCTGTTGAGGACTTAGAAAGAATAGTTAGTTCTCTGTCTAAATACAAATCCATTTTATTGGCCGAAAAAGTTGAAGATAATGAGATGTTTGTTCGATGTCTTGATCTTGGATTCGATCTTTTTCAGGGTTTCTTTTTTAGTCGCCCGGAAATAATTCCAGGCAAAAAGATGTCCTCGAACAATTTGAACAAGATGCGGCTGCTCAGGTCCATTAGTGGTTCTGATTTCAATGTCGAAGATTTGGCTAAGGCTATTAATTCTGATGTTTCAATAAGTTATCGCTTGCTGCGATTCATGAATTCCCCCTCTTTTGGTTTACCCAATGTTGTAAAGTCTATAAAGCAGGCTGTTGCCTTAATTGGCTATAGAAAGCTTGCTGGTTGGCTTAGAGTTATCCTTTTATCCGATTTGAGCAGTGGCCCTGCTGGCAGCGAATTGGCTTTTCTCTCTATCAAAAGAGCAAAATTTTTAGAACTTCTTGCTCTTGATGTTGAGAAGGTAAGTTTACCTTCTGAATCTATGTTTTTGCTTGGATTGTTTTCCCTTCTAGACGTTCTTCTAGGTAAACCCATGACGGCCCTTCTTAAAGAATTGCCAATCGAGGATAATTTGATGTCTGCTCTTTGTGGAAAAGAGAGTGATGCCTCGATTTGGCTTGAGCTTGTTGTTGCCTTTGAAAAAGCTAACTGGGAAGTAGTCAGCTCGATAATTGAAGAACAGCATCTCTCGCCTCTTGCTACTGCTCAGAACCATCTGGCTGCGATGCAGTGGGCCAATGAACTCGTGGTGCTAAGTAAAGAATAGTATCTTTTTAAAATCTTATATAATCAGATGGTTGATCTTAGTTTTATAGAGTCAATATGAAGTGTGATTTTTGAATGTTAAGTTTTATGGAGCTTGTATGAATATTAGCAACACCGAATTTAATTTGCTCAGAAAGCACATCTATGGACTATGTGGGCTTATCATTGGAGAAGGCAAAGAGTACCTTATCGTTCATAGATTAAAGCATCTTTTGATAGAGAAAGGGTGTAAATCGTGGACGGAATTTTACAATGCGCTTCGTAGCGGGAACGAATCTTTGCGCGAAGAAGTTATTTCTGCGATAAGTACTCACGAGACCAGTTTTTTTAGAGACAACCACCCGTTTAATGCAATTCGCAAAACAGTTATTCCCCTCCTTGTTAAAAATAAAAAGCCTAACAGAAAGATTAGGATTTGGTGTGCAGCCTCATCGACTGGACAAGAGCCATATACACTTTCCATGATCATTCATGATCTTGTGAATTCTTGCGAATGTAAAAACACTAGTCTTGAGGATTTCGATATAATTGCAACTGATATTTCGAAGCATGTCATTGAACAAGCTCGCAAGGGAGAATTTTCAGAACTCGAAATATCACGGGGTTTACCAGCTCAATATGGAAAGTATTTTAAGGAGAAGGGCTCTTTGTGGAAAGTGAGTGAATCTGTAAAGTCGTTGGTTACATTTCAAAAGCTGAATTTACTTGATTCTTTTGGAGCGCTTGGTAAATTTGATTTTGTTCTATGCAGAAATGTTTTGATTTATTTTGATGAGAAAACCAAATTTAAAATAGTTCATAGAATTCACGAGTTGTTGCCTGATAAAGGGCATTTACTTCTCGGCGCGACTGAAACGCTTGCGGGACAAACAGATCGTTTTGTTTCTGTGCGCGAAGGGCTTGTAATACTGTACCGGAAGAAAAATAACTTTCGCGCTAAGGATAAAATAAGAAAGCCAATCAAGATTAAAAACGAGAGTGGGCGTTCTAAACGCAGTGGAGTTGTCAGTGGCAGAGTCGCCTTGCTAGGTGGAAGTATTTCTTAGCAACCAATATAGCATCAATCTTAGATGCTATATTTGCTTCCGAAAAGTGATTTTATTTTCTGAATGAATATGTTCATGTCCGCAACAGGTTTAAGTAGTACATTATCCGATGATATCCCAAGATTTCTTACATCAGGAGGGACTGCATAATCTACCGATCCTGTGTGGATGATAAAATCCATCTCAGGACGAAGTTCTTTCAATTTGATGATGAGGTCGTTCCCATGCATAACAGGGAGCCGCATATCAACAATTGCAACTTCTGCTTTTTCTGTCATCATAAGCGTAATAGCTTCTTCTGCGCTTCCAACGGAAATTACGTCAAGCCCTTCATCTTCAAGATAATCGACTAAATTTTCCCTGACCATTTGCTCGTCGTCTACAACTAAAATGCGCATATAAACTCCACTTGGTGACTAACTTCTTGCAAAACACGACTCTACGAAAAATATGAGGTAAAATTTCTTCGGCGAATCAGCTACAGTATAAAAGATAAAAAATTTATAATCAATAAAAATGATTTATTGATGATTACTTCCATAATGAATTGTATGGCCGCATATATGTAAAATAAAAGCCTAAGGCACCTATTTTACTGGCTATTGAATCTATACTGGTAGGTTAAGAATTGCAAAAAAAGTTGTACTCAATACAGTCTTTATAATCGGCCTTTTTCCCTTCATTCCACCTCTTAATAGGTCTGTAATAACCGACTATCCGAGTATAAACTTCGGAATCTTGTCCACACTCCTGGCTCTCATAATGTTCTCCATGAATATATCCACGCTTTTTGCAAATTGAAAAAGCAGGGTGTCTATATGTATGGAATTTTTGTCTGACGGAAAGACTTAATGATGGAGCTCTTTAGGGTATCAAGGTCAGGGATTGATTCTCTGAGGAAGGTGTAAAAGACGCTGTTATCAGTATTGGCGCCTACAAGTTTCTTATCTCCTTGGTGGAATATATGCTTGAATAGTTAAGTCGAAGCTATCAGGAAGGTACCCGCGAGCAGTTTCAACATCCTCATCACTAAGTAAAGGTACTTTGGTAAGGCGGAAGTAAAATGCATCAGGATTGGCTTTTGCAATTTCAAACACTCTTTCGAGGGATTTTTGTGCAAAATCAGCCGTTACACCCTGCCCGGTTAGAGCTGGGTATTTATCATATGGTCCTTTGACGTCTATGGCGAATTTCTCCACCAAACCCTGCTCAAGGATCTCCTCTAGAATTTCTGGTAACATTCCGTTGCTGTCCAATTTTATGGGCAATTTTGAAACATTATTAATTTCTAGAAGGATCTCTCCGAGGTTAGGAACAGTCGTAGGCTCACCTCCAGTAATGGTGATCCCGTCAAGCCATTTTGCGCGGTTTCGCAGGAAAATTTTAATATCATTTCTGGATATAACGGGCAATTTTTCCATATGCCAAGCAAGGTCGAAATTATGACATGTCGGGCAATACAGGTTGCATCCGCCAAGAAAAAGCACACAGCTGGCTTTTCCTGGCCAGTCGCAAAGACTAAGCGGCTCTAGGCCACGAATATGATTCCATCCAGCAGATTTATTGCTCATAATAAGTAAAAAATAAATTTTCAGTGTGTAGATTAATTAAAGAATTAAGGCTGTTTAGGGGTAAGATTGACATTTACGTGGGCTAATTTGTCTGTGAACGAGACATTAGCTCAGCGCAAAAGCTTTGTACAGGGTGGGGCTGTTGATAGTTTATAAGGTGGCTTATTGATTTGCAAGAGAATGAAAAATTTGCAGCTTGAGAGTGGAGTGGAATTTGCACGTTCTAAAGCTTGCCTTGAGTGCTTGCTGTAGCGTATATTAACTCATTAATTTAGATAAATAGTTGTAGCCGCTTTTCTGGCTTATAAATGTGGGGATATATGCAAAAAATTTTAAAATTGATGATGGTGTCTGTGCTCATATTGTTTATGTGCTCTCCTGCTAATGCAGGGCGAAGCATGGAGCAGGAGAGGGAGATGTGTATTGCCCTTAACGCACTTGCCAGAGCTCATTGTAAGGACCCTGCCCGGTTTAATTATATTGGCATGCAGGGAAAATCTATTTATATTTTTAATGCCTTTTATGGATCAAAATATACAGATTTTTTTTGCAAAGTTGATAGCGGTGAAGTGATAATTATGTCGCGCAAAAAGAAATTTAGAAGAAGTGTTAAGTATTATATAAATGAGAATGAGTGCGGAATTATTGATTATTTTCCCGCGTCGTGCTCAAATAAGCATTCGATACGCTGTTGCTATCCGAAGTCAAAAAAAGAATTAAAGGCCGATAAAGAATTAGAGTTTTGGCAGAAGCCTATTTCTGATTTATTGCAGGAAGATCAGGACGCAGCGATGAAAGTTTTGCAGAATAGAACCGCTAAATCTTCCGAAACCAAGCAACAAGACCAACCAGTGGAGTAAGCACATATAGGGGCCAGTAAACTTGCTGATAAGTAAAAAAAACTACTGCGCCTAGAAGGAACAGTGAGTAGACCCAGGCTTCGCCTTCTTTTGTAAAGTCTTTTGAGTCTTTAAATGACAGGTTAAAAAGGTCCTTGTTCTTTTTTGTAGATAAAGATGAATCGCCGACTCGCGCAAAACCTGACTGCAGTTTGTGTTTGCATTTTGTGCAGTTTTGCTCGAAATCTCTATTTTTTTTTCCGCATCGTGTGCAAGTAATCATTACGTGAAGCCTGTGTTTTCAATTTTGATAGCAAACTTCTGAGTGTCTATATCAAACTTGTTGGATTTGAAAATTGTTTTTTTATGTATCAATAATATATATCTGTAATCAGCTTATGCAAGAATATTACCATTAATATGCAAAAACCTTGACTTCTGCTCTGATTTTGAGACAAATTACCTAATTAAATTGGAATAAGTAATGGAGAATTCATGAGCGGTGCGAACAGCGAACAATCTCAGGTGCCGGATAAAGATAAACGGTTAGAGTTTTACTTAAAAACTCTCAAAAAACTTAAAGAGCGCAGTACCTTGAGAGAAGTACTCGAGCGCGAAGTTTTTCTTGAGTTTATTAAGTTTAATAATGGCCGAATCAATGAATTTCCTCTTCTTGAAAAACAGCAGAGCGGAATTATTGCTCTGCTATGTCATAGATCATTAGATTTACCCTCCCATGAATTTGTCAAAAAAACATTGAGTGAATTCATTCTTATGCTTGGCCGCTATGGCAAGTTAAAGGGCAGCAAAGATAACGATACCTTGGATGCAATCCAGGCAAGTATAGTTAATGCTGAAACTCTGCTTATTAAAATTGTGCAGGGTGTCGTTTATGCTTCATGCCTGATTTCTGATAATTTTGAAGAGGTTGCCTTACGCCACTTTGGAGAGTCGGCTCTTAAACGATATAATACATTACTTGAGCAGTTTGAACTGGATACAGAATTTTGGCAGGCAATGATTGAGCAGTTCATAACTCAAGAGGTTGAATCCTCGTTTGTCCAGGTGATTGGTGATGAATCATACTCTCTTACAAGGGAAAAAAGTTATCTTGTTTTGAGGTTTATTTTTGATGATATCACTGGCCGTCTTTCTTCAAAAAATCCACCGATTGATAAGACCAGAATTCAAACTTCTTATGAAGATGTCTCCTCAAATGAAGAGTCCCTAGGGACTTTAAAACTGACCTTAAAGTCTTTGATTGAGGGCGGTGTTTTTATTCGAAGTGAAGAAATGACCAATGTTAATATTGAGCATATAGCTAGAATTGTTTGCATTGATCCTGCGACAACACAGTTCAGTGTTGAGTTTCGCGAAGCGATGGATCAGATTCGGGAAGAGGGTAATAGCGATTCGGACAATGAAAGAGAAGAGGATATTGTTCGCAATATTCAGTTTGCTCAAGATCAAATCGGTGCCTGCGCCATTGGCGTCAGCATGACTATTGATATCGTTGTTAGAGATTTTATGATTGCGTTGAAAAATTTTACTGCGCAGGATGAAAAAATTATTTCGGGATTTTTACGTAGGTTAGAAGTTAATTCACTCGATCGCCTCTTCTTCTATTTGATGGAAATGAAGTTCTCAGAACTGCTTAAGAAGAAGATTCGCGGGGAAGAAAGCAAATTGCTCTTCAGGGTTTTGAGGAGAAGACGAGCTTGTGTTTCAGATATTGCGGAACTGGACGCTCTAGGAATGAACAAAATTAGAAAAGCGCGCCTTTGGCTGCGTGATTCAAGCAATGAGAATTGGTTGATATTTAAGCAGGGTACAGCCAAAGAGTTACTGGCGGAGATGCAACTTTTAGCTCTTGAAAGGGAGCTAATCCGCGCCATTCTCAAATTATATGAGAAAGGTGATTTTAAAGTAGAATATCTTGTGCTTGTCAGTTTGCAGGCTATTGCTAAGGTTACCAAAGACATTCGGGGCAAGTTAAATGAACTTCTTGTCAGATTCGGAATAGGTGCAAAGTCTGAAGAGGAAATTGTAAAAAAATTAAAAGCCGGTCAGAAATAGAATTATCTAACTTGGTAAGCTTTTATTGTTCCTGATATTAAAATTTAGTTAAAAAAAATCTCCTTGTGACCAAATCACAAGGAGATTTTTTGTTTATTAGATAAACACGACAGTTTTGTTGCCGTCTACAAGTACTTTCTCAGACAGATGCCACTTAACTGCGCGGCTTAAGACTTGACGTTCAATGTCGCGGCCTAGGATTTTAAGCTCTTCGATATCATGTCTATGCGAAACGCGGATAACGTCCTGCTCGATGATCGGGCCTTGGTCCAGCTCTTCTGTCACGTAGTGAGCGGTGGCTCCGATTAGCTTAACTCCACGCTCCCCAGCCCGGCGGTAAGGGTCAGCCCCCACAAAAGCGGGTAGGAACGAATGATGAATATTGATAATTTTATTTGGGTACGATTCAATAAGCTTGGATGTAAGAATCTGCATGTAGCGGGCAAGGATTATTAAATCCACTTTGCCATCCAGAAGTTCCAGAATCCTGTTTTCGGATTCTTCTTTTTTGTCTTTATTAACAGGAATATGGTGAAATTTTACACCGAATGATTCCACCGCTTCGCGGAGGTCTGGATGGTTACTGATAACCATTGTGATTTCAGTGAACAGTTCACCACGTTTTGCACGCCAAAGAAGATCCATCAGCGCGTGGTCGAATTTTGAAACTAGTATAGCTGTTTTTTTCTTTATCCAAGCTGGATTAAGAGTCCAGTCCATTTCAAATTTGTCCGCAACAGTATCAGAAAATTCTTGTTTAAATTCATCAAAGCATCCTTCAAGGTCTTTGCTGTGGAATTTCATTCTAAGGAAGAAACGTCCACCTACAGGGTCGCTTGAGTGTTGATCTGAGTGAATGATGTTTGCATTTTTTCCGAAAAGAAATCCGGAAACCGCAGCAACTATTCCGGGTCTATCCTTACAGGAAACGGTAAGGTAAGCAGTGGAAGCCTTGGATGAAGTCATATTTTTACTCTGTTTGTGTAGATTTTGTCCCGTGTTCGGGAAAATCTTTTTATCAGTTGGGAGCCTGACAGGCAAGCTATGATCCTCGGCGAAATAAAAATTATTCAGGACTTTACAATATTCAACTTAGCTCATACCGATGGAATAATTTTTGAGCACAAACAAGTATTTTTAATTATATATTAACTTATTTCAAGATTGTTTTCAGAGGAATCATTATGTCAGTCGTAAATGGTGAATTGATTCAGAACTTTATTCATGGCTTTATGTACTTTGGTGATATTGTTTTTTCTGTCAGTGGAGCGCTTGCTGCCGGCAAAAGGAAAATGGATATTGTCGGGTATGTGCTGATTGGCGTTGTTACTGGGCTTGGTGGCGGGACATTGCGTGATCTGCTGCTTGGACGTCCCGTTTGGTGGACACGTAATTCGCTTGAATTATTGATTTGTATCTCTGCAGCGCTATGTACATACTTCTGGGTATTTCGTGCTTCAAAACGATATAATGCAACCGCATGGTTTGATGCTCTTGGCTTAAGTGCGTTCACTGTGACGGGTAGTGGTATAGCTATGCAGTGGGGAGTTCCTTGGGAAGTCGCAATTTTTATGGGCGTAATGACTGCAACTGGTGGAGGTGTTATCCGCGACGTTTTAACTGACACACGTCCAATGATTTTGTGTGGTCAGCTATACGCAGTGGCCGCATTAGCTGGCGCATTTATAAATGTAGGGATGGTTAAGCTCTCTGTTTTGCCGGAAGTCGCAATGGCGGCGGGTTTTTTGGGAACGTTGCTGCTTCGCGGAGCTGCAATACTTTATGATATTCAACTCGGTCCACCAGGTGAATTTTTATGCATAAGTGGCCGAAGTGGAATGATTAAAAAAGCTAGAAAAGATTAATAAGTTGTATTTTTTAGGCACATGTCCTGCGCTAAAACCGTCAATATTTTTTAGGATGGATCAATAATTGTAGTTGAGGATGATGCTAATAAAGACGTGTATAGTCTGGTAAGCTAAGCTTATGAACCAAATACTCAGTATTTAATTTCCGAGCTTCTCAAGTTTCCGGGCCAGATCCTCTTCGAGATTTTCTAAGGCTTGTTGGCGGAGCGTATCCATTTCGTTGCTTGAATATTTACCTTTCAGCTTGAGCATATTACCTGTTGCACTTGCGAGGCTTGCTTTGTTCTGCGCTGCCAGCCGTCCCGATATTTTCATGTGTTCCACTGAAAGGTGTCCTTGATAAACAATCGGTTCCCCTGAAAGGCCCAGACGCAGATCGTGATCGAGGTCGTCATATTGGGTGGGTGAAAAACGGATGTCGAACTCACCAGACTTCAGCAATGATTGTGTGCGGAAAAGGTGACAGCATCCAGTAACTGAGCTCGAAGGGCGCAGGTATGAAAATTGTCCGAAATCATGAGCTGACAAATGTGCTTCGGACATGGAGAACAGCGTTTCACCTTCAGTTGGTGGAAGCAGGTTAAGGTCAACTTGCTGTAAATTTGTGGTCCGTTCGTAATCGGAGACCTTACATCCCCAAACTCCCGCATTCGGGTAAAGAGCCACTGCCGCGCCAAGGCGCCTTAACCAGTCTGCTGGTAGCCGAACATCGTCGTCTAAGTAAGTCACAAAATCACATTCACGGACTTCCGGTAAACTCGCGAGCCAGTTACGGGCCGCGGGTGCTCCTACGTTTACAGGCAGGATGACTCCTTCGTATTGATCTCCAAAAGTTTCAGCCCATTTCGCGATAACTTCATTCGTTTTATCGGTACAGCCGTTTGATAAAACTCTAATCAGGGTCTCCGAGTCGCTTGATTCAAGGGATGAGTGTAAACTTTGCAGAGTGCTGTTCAGCTTTTCTGCATTGTTGAATGAGTAAAGTAGAATCGCAGTTTTACCAGTAAGATCCTCTAATTTCTGATCAACACCTTCGCTAATATCATACAGCCGTAGTACCGCGTTAACCTTCCACGGGGTGGCTGTTGCCGCACGTTTTAAGTTGCTAATGGCGTCTTTAGTGTTGTTCATGCGATAGTGCGTTTCGCCGATTCGCTCTGCACACATATCTGGAAACGCTAGTTCAACATTTTTGTAATGTGTGATGGCTTCTTTGTAATTTCCAGCCAGAAAATGCGCATCGGCAGAAAGCTTTGCGATTGCTGGTCCCATGGGAGAAATTTTTGTGAGGTTGGCGGCAACTTCTATGCCCGTGGCAAAGTCAGCATTATCAAGAGCGTGATGGTAAAGTGTCCATGCAAGAAATCCATTAGCGGGAGAAAGCCTTAACTCGCCTTTTAGCCATGTTGATAGCGGCTCGTACTCTCCGCCTTGCTCGCGTCTGCTCAGTTTTGATAAGATGACCTTATCGTGACACTGCGCGCAGATAGCTGCGGTTCTGGTTACGCATTTAGAGCCAGCAGCGGAAAGGGTCGGTAACCGTTTCTCGAATTCTGCTAGATCTATGGCGATAGTGCCGTCCAGCGGATCTTCCAGCCATGCCGATGTGAAAAGTTCTTTGGCTAAAACTAAAAGAGTTTCCGCTGAATCAGGATTCCTTCCAGCTTCTGCCATTGCAAGCCGTGCTGTTTCGAGCAGGTGATGCTTTCCGCAGGATGCGGTAAGTAACCGATAGCGAAGATTGACAGGAAGGGTGGCTAGAATATGTTTAGTCATATTTTATTGTCGTTGTTAGGGAAATTTTCTGTGATCCATGAAGATATGATTCTGCACAGAGAATCATTGCCTGAAGCTTTAGCGCGGGTCATGGCAGATTTTGCCTGAGCGCAAAGCATTGCGGGCCGCGCAAGAACCTTTTCAAGTTTAGAGTCTTGATCAGCCAGCATTCTTAAGCGTGATTCATCACCGCTTTGGACTGCAATCTCTTTTAATCTCGCAAAAGTCTGCGGGGTCGGGAAGAACGCAGATTTTTGAACCAGTGAACTTAACTCTCCCTGTAAGTTTGAGTTGTCACTGTAATGTCTAATTAGCTTATCCCAACCATATTCCCAGCATGGTTCAGCGTTCAGTATTTCAGTCAAATTTTCGAAATCTGGTGTTGCCTGCCAGCGTGCAGTCAGATCTTGTTCTTGCTCAGGGGTTAGCTCTATATATGGATCTAACCACGGAGTGAGCTGTATCTGATAGCCATCAGCTTCCGCAAGAAGGTTCATGTCTGGATCAAGTAATCTTGAACAACGAGAGGCCAGAAGGCGGCTGTTTTTTGCGTCCTGCGCAAATCTACCAAGGGATTGCCCTGCAATATGTTCCACTACAGATTCAGGAGCGATACTAAATGATAGCCCTTGCTGTCCTAGTCTTGCGCAAAAATCGATATCTTCCATACCGTTGACGTAGCCTTCAAATAGTCCGTCCATACGGTTGTACAAGTCTTTTTCTACACAGAATGCGGCCATGGTGATCGCTTGAAAATTTCTAGCACGAGTGACAACAGGGTGCGACGCAGGGAAAAGATGGTAAAGGTGAATGCTCTTAATCCCATGAGCTATGGCTATTCCCAGGTGCTGAACGCGTTTGCTGTCAGGGTAAAGTAAAAGCGGCCCTACAGCGCCAAGTTCATGGTGGTTCTGTAACTTCTCAACCACTGCGGAAAAAGGATCAGAAACGATAATGGTGTCATTATTCAGTAGATATAGATAACGCCCTTTTGCGGTTTGTGCTCCGATATTTGTGGCTTTGGCAAAACCCAGATTTTCATTTTGCCTGAGGAGTACAAATCTATCTCCGAAAAGTGACTGTCCGAAATTATCAGCATCAGTAGCTGTTTCGTCAGTAGAGTTGTTATCTACAATAATTACTTCGTAAGAAATATTTTTTGCATGAGTATGCAATGAGGTTAGGCATTTTTGAGTTAGTGACCAGTTGTTAAAAACAGGTATGATCACAGAGATAAGGGGAGTGTCAGTCATTGGCGCAAAGAATATCATGAAGAATGTTAAAAATAAAGCGCGTCTATGTTGAATCGAGTCTTTAGCTTTCAGTATTGATACGTTTGCCATAACGCAAAAAAAGACCGGAGAAAATCTCCGGTCTTTTTAAATGGTATTTCCAGCTTTGCCGATCCGTTTATTAGGGATCAGCTAAACACAAGTCTTAGTGCTAGCCACCTAAGTATGCTTTCTTAACTTCTGGATTAGCCAGAAGTTCAGCAGAGGTACCTTGAGCAACAATTTCACCTGTGTCGAGAACGTATCCTCTGTGCGCAAATTTAAGCGCGAGGTTCGCGTTTTGCTCGATTAGCAGGATGGTTAGCCCTTCCTGATTAAGCTTCTTGAGCGTGCGGAACATATCGTACATCAAAAGCGGAGCTAAGCCCATTGAAGGCTCATCAAGCATGATGAATGTACATTTCGACATGAGCGCTCTACCAACAGCAAGCATTTGCTGTTCGCCGCCGGAAAGAGATTCACTACGCTGCTTTCTGCGTTCTGCAAGGCGTGGAAACAGAGCAAAAACTCTGTCGTAATCTCCGTTAATATCTTTAGCGGAGTCCTTGCGTGCATAGGTTGCAAGCTTAAGATTTTCTTCAACGGTTAAGTTTCCGAAAATGTGTCTTCCTTCAGGAACCAGCGCCATGTGAAGTTTTGAAATAATTTCGTGGGGAGGAACGTTCAGAATGGATTCTCCTTTCCACGAGATTTCGCCACTGATTACTTTCGGCGCTTCCGGTGGGGGAAGGCGGCTTACTGATAGCAGTGTGGTTGTCTTGCCTGCGCCGTTAGCGCCGATAAGAGTAACAATTTCACCTTCGTTAACATTAAATGAGATGCCGTGAAGCGCCTCAATATTACCGTATTTAACGCAGAGATCTTTGACTTCGAGTAGAGTATTCAAATTGAATCATCTCCCAAATAAGCTTTAATAACAGTCTCACTGGACTGAATATGTTCAGGGGGGCCTTCGTCGATGGTTGTACCGAAATCAATACATTTAATCCATGAACAGAGGGACATTACGACCTTCATCTGATGTTCAATCATTAGTATTGTGATGTCGAACTCATCGTGAATCCACTTAATCAATGTAATTAGTCCATCAACGTCCGAGGAGTTGAGTCCCGCTGCTGGTTCATCAAGAAGCAGCAGCTTCGGCTGAATGGACATTGCCCGCGCAATCTCAACCCTGCGTTGGAGTCCGTAGGGGAGGTTCGTCGGGAGTTCTTCTGCATACTCTCTAAGGTCCATGAATTCGAGGAGTTCGGTTGATATTCTCTCGATTTCCTTCTCTCTCAGGTAGTATTTTTTGGTCCGCATGATTGCATCAAGGACTCCATAGCCCATGCGGTAATGCTGAGCGATGCGGATGTTATCCATTACAGTCATATCGTTCCAGAGGCGGATATTCTGAAATGTGCGGGCAACGCCAAGTGATGTTACCTGATGTGGTTTCAGATTGCTTGTCGGTGTGCCGTCGAAGGTTATAACGCCTTCAGTTGGCTGATAAAAGCCTGAGATGAGGTTGAAGATAGTGGTTTTACCTGCTCCATTAGGTCCAATAAGGCTGGTCAGGGAACCTTCTTCAAGCTCGATATTAAAATCGGATACGGCTTGCAGCCCTCCGAATCTTTGTGTGAGTCCATCTATACTTAAAAGCGACATATAATCTCCGTTTCGCGGGGGGTATGATATTATCTACTTAAATTTGTAGAATTTTTTCAGCCCCGGGAACAGCTTGGGCAGTTCTTTATTACCCATAAGTCCTTCTGGCCTGAACTGCATGAGCAGAATCAGAGTTAGTGGGATTAATACCCACTTCCATACCTGACTTAAGTGGTATGAGTCTGGAAGAACATTTATAATGTGCAGGCCGGTATCGATTGCCGGAATGATGAACCTTAGCAGTTCAAGCATTACGGTAAAGAGAATCGCAGAAAGAACGGCTCCGCCCATGGACCCCATTCCGCCGAGATATACCATAACCAGACACTCAGTTGATTTCATAATATTGAAAGACTGAGGATTAACGTAACCTAGAACGTGAGCAAAAAGAGCGCCTGCCACACCAGCAAGACCGGATGAAAGCATGAATGCTGCCATCTTCATTTTGTTGGTGTTAACACTCATGATTTCTGCTGCAACTTCATCCTGAGAAACAGCCATGATGCCTTTTCCGTAGGTTGAAGAAACAAATCTGCGAATCATCCAGATACTCATGTAGGTTCCAAGTATTACCCAGATCATCATCCACGGAAGATCAATAACGTCAGTCATTGCATTGACTACTTTTCTCATCCCCATGAACCCGCGAGAGCCACCGATTACGTCAACATTTTCGATTGCGGAAATAACCATGTAGTTAGCCGCAATAGTAATGATAGCGAGGTAGTCGCCGCGTGTCTTAAACGATGGAATCGCAACAATCAGACCTGTAAGACCAGCTACGAGTCCTGAAATGATTACAACGATTGGGAAACCGATAATAGCTAATTCAGGAGGCAGAATTGGCGCTCCGAAAATAGCATTCTGGGAAAAGAATATAACACTGAGGATGGAGGAAACGTATGCGCCTACACACATGAATCCAGCATGACCACAGGAAAATTCCCCCATGTATCCGTTAACCACGTTAAGGCTGGAGGACAGTATTACATTGATGCCGATGAACATAATCACCGACTGAAAATAAAGGTTCAGTGCTCCTAATTGCGAAAGAGCAACTACGATGAGGGCCATACCCCATATTCCGAAATTGAAACTGTACTTTTGCATTATTTCTATTCCAATACTCTAAATCTTGGTTGTCTTGGCAACACCGAAGATTCCAGTTGGTTTTATCCAAAGAATCATCAGCAGGATTGAGAATGCGAACAAGTCTCTGTAAGAGGAAGGGAAAATAGCTACAACGCCTACTTCGATAAATCCAAGTAAGAATCCTCCCAGAAACGCTCCGCGGATATCTCCAATTCCTCCGACCACGGCGGCAATAAATGCTTTCCAACCGATAAGTGCGCCCATGTACGGTTCGAGAATTGGATATGACATAGCGAATAAAAGCCCTGCCAAACCTGCCATTCCTGATCCAAGAACAAAGGTGAATACAATTACGTTATCGATGGGAATACCCATGAGCGGTATTGCGAACTTATCGTATGAAATTCCGCGCATTGCCATCCCGATTTTAGTACGGGTAACAATGAACTCAAGAAGGATAAATACTGCGATAGCTGTGAAAATTACGATAAGTTTTAGGTTAGTGACCGAAACATTGCCCCAGGTGTAAATCACCTTGTCCAATAGTTCAGGGAATTTTTTACGGCTTGCTCCAAGTAGAGCTAGGTTGCTGTTCTCAAGCATTAGGCCACACATCAAAGCGGTAATTACCACATATAGTCTATGCGCCCCTTTTCTTCGAAGAGGGCGATAGGCAACACGCTCAAGCGTAACACCAACTCCTGCTGTTAAAAGCATGGTCAGTGGTACAGTTAAAGCTAGAGTAAGCCATGGGCTGAGGTCGACAAATCCCAGAAAAAAAGTTGCTACGAAAAATGCTATGTACGCTCCCACCATGAATACATCACCGTGGGCAAAGTTGATCAGGAGCAAAACTCCATAAACAAGTGTGTATCCGAGAGCAATTAGGGCGTAAAAACTACCCCATTGCAACGCATTGAGCAGGTTCTGGATGAGGATATCCACAGTAGGTCATTCCTCTTCATATTTGTAAGCCCAAGGGGGGGCTCCTTGTTAATGTTAAAAACGGATCAGGAGGTACCTAAAACGTTAACATCAGTTGCGTTACCGTACTTATACTGAATGTGTCCATTCAGTCGAGATAATATTCGGTAAAAAAGCAGACGACAGAAGATAATTCCTCTGTCGTCTGTAATCTAAGTGTTTAACCTATGGGCAAACAGACTCAGCAAATACGAACTGTCCGTTTTCGTCGATGCGAACAACAACAGCACATTTGATTGGGTCACCCTGTGAATCAAATGCCATGGAACCAGTGATACCAGCAAATTCTTTGATGGTGCTAAGAGAGTCGCGGATAGCTTTGCGCTCAACTTTAACATCAGAGCTGTAAGAACCGGCATCCTGAATTGCCTGAAGAAGAAGACGAGTTGCGTCCCATGTGAGAGCTGCTACATCGTCAGGAGTTTCATTGAACTTCGCTGTGTAGCGGTCGATGAATTCTTTGGTTGCGCCTTTAGCGCCGGCAGCAGCGTAGTGAGTGGAGAAGAACTGGCCTATGCAGTCTTTACCACAAAGAGTCATTAGCTCAGAAGAGCCCCAAGCATCAGAGCCCATGAAAGGACCTGTCCAACCTAGGTCATGTGCCTGCTTAACGATAAGAGCAACCTGATTGTAGTTGTCAGGAACAAATATGAAATCAGGGCTTGAGTTGATGATATTTGTTAGCTGTGCGGAGAAATCCTGATCTTTTGTTCCGTGAGATTCGAAAGCAACAACGGAGTCAGCTCCATGCTTGCTTTCCCACTCGGATTTGAAGATTTCAGCAAGGCCTTTTGAGTAATCGTTAGATACGTCGAAAAGAACTGCTGCTGTCTTAGCATTGAACTGCTTAGCAGCGAAGTTTGAAGCAACTGGACCCTGGAAAGGATCGAGGAATGCTGCACGGAAAACCCAAGGACGGTCTTTGGTAGTGTCTGGGTTTGTGGACCAAGGTGAAACCATTGGAGTGCGGTTGTCATTACATGTTCCACCTGCAGGTACAGCCTGCTTGGAGGAGTTAGGTCCTACGATTGCAACAACGCCGTTCTGCTCGATGAGTTTAAGAGCAACGTTAACTGCTGATTCCGCTTTGGATTCGTTGTCTTCGTAGTAGAATTCGAGAGGGATCTTTTTGCCGCCGACTTCGAGTCCGCCCTGGCTGTTGATCTCTTCTTTGAGCATTTCTGCTGCATTTCTGGAAGCTTCCCCAACTTTAGGAATGTCGCCTGTAAGAGGGATATTAAAACCAATTTTGATTTTTTCCTCTTCTTTAGAACAGCCGGTCAGCATGACGAACGCTAGGGACATCACCATAACCATCATAATAGTTCTCAAAATTACCTTACTCATTCTTTTCCTCCTGAAAATTGTATGAAATACTGAATTCGTTAATGAATGATGAAAATTATCGTAATTATATGTTTTTAAAAAGACATTTTTGCAAAAAATGCGATATTGTTTTTTATTTTTAATAATATTAGGCGTTTGAGTGCTGTTACAGATTCGTGGTTATAACTTAAATTCTGACTATTATACTCTTTTTGGTCGTTTGACAGATTTAAAAGTAGTTTTTATGGTTTTTTTATGAATAACGAGCTGCAACGCAAAAACCCGATGAATATAAATTCATCGGGTTTTACAATTTTTGGAATTTGTCGATTAGAGAATCACAATTTGTTATAATTTGAAGCGATCCATCATGACTTGAAGTGACTTAGCCTGAACATCGAGATCTTTTACAGCTATTTCCAGCTGTCTGGAGCTTTCGAGATTTTGCTCTCCTGCCTGTTTAATGCTTCCGAGAGCTACTGCAACTTGATCAAGTCCAGCCAGCTGCTCCTGGCTCGAAGCAGCAATCTGTGCAGAGGATTGAGCACTTTGGTTGATAACTGTGCTGAGGCTCAAAATCGATTCACCAGTCTGTGATGATAGATTTGCTCCTGTTTCAACAGCCTTACCACCTTCTTCAGTAATCATAACAGCGGAACTTGTAGCCTTTTGAATGTCGGCCAGAATCAATTGAATTTGAGCTACTGACTGCTTCGACTGATCAGATAAGTTTCTAATTTCGCGGGCAACAACGGTGAATCCACGTCCTTCTTCGCCGGCTTTAGAAGCTTCAATTGATGCGTTAACAGCAAGAATATTTGATTGATCGGCAAGATCGTTAACTACGAAGATGATATCTCCGATATGTTGAGATTGCTCGGCCAACTTTACAATGCTCGAAGCAATCGTATCCATTTGATGTCTGATATTACGCATTCCGGACGCTGCTTCTTCGGAAGTCTTTTGTCCCTGCTGCGAGGTTCTTACTGCTTTGCGGGCTACGTCTGCCACCTGCCTCGATTTCTCATTCGATAGATGCGCAGTCTGCTTTACTTCTTCCACCGTCGCGTTGGTTTCAGTCACTGCGCTAGCAGTTTCTGCAGCGCTTGCGGTTAACTCCGCTGAAGCTGCTGAAATCTGGCTGAGTGAAGAAGATAGGATGCTGACGGTTTCATGGATCTTCATGTTATCGTCTTTGAGGTTCTCCAGCATCCGGGCAAGCGCGATTCCTATGGTATCATTTTCAGACCTAGGGCTAACTTTAACGGTTAAGTCTGAATCTGCAATGCGGCCCATGGCTGTTGCCATATAGTTCAAAGATTTCGTCATTTTATTAAAGGCTGTAGCCAAAGAGCCTAGCTCATCTTTTCTATCAGCACCTTCGATGCTGTCCGGCATATCTCCATTGGCAATTCTGTAAGCTGCTTCGACAACTTTCTGAAGAGGTAAGGTAATATTTCTACCGATTATAATTGCAGCAATACTGCCGAGAACCAGTGCGCATATGCCCGCAATCCAGACACTCAAAATGGCACGACTATTTCTACTCTGAAGTTTTGGTCCTAATTTATCTTGATCTGAAATGACTGAGTTCTTGGCCGTTTTGATTGTGTTAGTCATTTTGGGGCCGATAACGTCTAACTCTGCAGAAATAAGATTGTCTCTTTTTTCTGTTATTGATTTGGTTTGAGCTAGGCCTTTTACATATAAGTTACTGCTATTTATGATGCTGGTGATTTTTTCTTTGTTACTTTCTTTCAGCAAAACGGAAAGTTTGTCCGTTGCTTTCTGTAGGTAAGACATCTCTAAAAGTGATTTATTAATGTGGGATTCGTTACTGACATCTAAATATTTGGCAGCGTAGAGTCTGCCGAGAATCAAATGACGAACTCCTTTCGCGCACCAGTATAGAGCCGCTGAGTTCTTTGCAGAACTACCGAGATTGTCAATAATCTGCTCGAAGGACTGCTCCATGCTGTTCCCTGCTGGGACCATTATATCGTCAGCTAAGGCTGTTCTGGTCATTTGCGCTTTAACTATTTCGGCAAAACTTTTTTCATATTGATCCATCATTAGCTTAATCTCGACGATTAAAGCCACTCTGCCTTCACTGGCAAAACTTTTCTGGGCAGAATCAATGAGTGAAAGCATGCTTTTAGAGCTATGCTCATACTTGAGGCGGTATTTATCGTCGCCTGTAATAATGTAGTCTTTTACATGCGTGTGCCCCTCAAGGGTGGATGCTTGAATTTGGCCGATGATATTAGCTTCTCTGGCAAAGTCCTGATAGTCCGTAAAACCACTGGAGGATTTGTTTAATGCCATGAGTGATTCAATGCTCACAAGGCCGAATAATAGAGAGACAATAAGAAAACTGAAAAATATTTTTTGGCCTACAGTTAACCGTTTAAGCATGGGGAGACTGTTCCTTTATTTTGGCAATTTAAAGTATAAATCATATTGCGTTGACGTTTGTTTACGCAAGGCTATTACGACAGTGTTCCGTCAGTTGCAAGCCGCGATATGCTACGTACTTTGGTTATTTATAATTTGCATTGCAGTATTCATTGCATCTGCCTTCGACAGCATCAAAGAGCGGTAGACAATTCTGCATTGCCATCTGGCTTTGCATTTTTTGTTGTACGCCTTCACACTCTTTTCTACAGTCAGAGGCAGAAGAATAGGCTTTAAGGAGCACCTGTGAGTATTCTTCGCAAACATTACCTTGTATATCGCATGCCGATTCTGTTGAAAGAGAGCGACAATATGATCGCACGTCCTGCATTGTAGGTGCATGGGAAGAGCAGCCTGAAAGCAGCATAAGAGTCAGTAACAGCATTGGTATTTTACGCATTTAATACTCCATTATTCGGATAAAATATTTTCAATGGCGGCAATAAACATACGATTTCGAGAGTTATTGCCTATGGATACTGTCAGCAGATCAGTAATTCCGAATTCGTCGAGCTTCCTCAGCTTGAAACCATGCTCGAGCATTTTAGAATAGAGATCCGATGCTGGGATAGGAGCTCCGAACATTACAAAGTTGCTTTGGCTAGGGTATACTGTGCACCCTAATTCCCGCAAACCGTCTTGAATGCGTTCTCTACCTCGAATTATGAGGGCTATGGTCGAGTAATAAAATTCACTGTGATTCAGAGCCGCCAATCCTGCTCCCAGATTGAGGGGGCTTATCGGATGAGGAAGTCTTGAATCTTCGAGTAATTGTGCTTGCTCGGGGCTCATCAGTCCATAGCCAAGACGAATTCCGTGTATACCGAACGACCATGAAAAGCTGCGCAGAATGATGAGATTTGGTATTTTATTAAGGAATTGCACCATTGAGTAATCATCTTCAGGCCATGCGAATTCGACAGATCTTTCATCAGCTATAAGCAACGTCCGTTTAGGAAGCAGGGTAGCCATTGTTGCTAGTTCTTCAGCAGGAAGGCCGTACCCTGAAGGGATGTCTGGATTTGTGATAATTACTGCAGCAGTGTGCTCATTTGCGTTCGTCACTATCTGGTCGAGTGGGGGAGAGAAATTGCGAGACCTTGGCAGTTTAAGTAGTTCAACTCCGCATAACGCTGTGACACTGTTGTACTCAGGAAGTCCGGATTCGTAACTGAGTACATGGTCTGATCCCGGCATTGCTGACAGGCGCAGAACAAGGTCAAGGATGTCCACCGCTCCATTATCAACAACAACGCAATTCTTCGGTACATCATGGCGATCTGCCAATCCGGACTTTAGACTTTCGGAAATATCGCTTTTAAAAGCACAGCAGTTCTTTGCCATTTTGACTATGCTGTTCGAAACGGCTTTTGATGCGCCAAGCGGGTTGGTATTTGATGCAAGATCAATTTCTTTTGTTATACCGAATTTTTGTCTAAACTTTTCAACGGAAGCGCTTGCTATTTTTTTTCGCTGAGTTGGGAGTTCGACTGAAATTTCTTCGTCCACTTTATTTGAAACGTCAGAATCTTCTATTTTATGTTTTATAACAGGTGCTCCAGAAGAAGAATTCTTAAGTGCTTCTTCAAGAGGAATTGTCATAATGCGGATATCATAGTCAGCACTTAGGGTTGCATTGCTAATAAGCTCATTAAGTTTATCAAAGGTATCAATAATTACATTCAGAAGATCTGATGAAAATGTAATTTCTTTTTTGAAAACCTTGTCGAGAACCTTTCCTATGTTATCTGCTATGAGGCTTATGTTGTTATAATTTTGCAGCGAAGCACTTTCCTTTAATGCAAGAGTCAGGGCGTAAATCTGAGCGATAGAAATTTCCGCTGGAGATTTAGCTTTCTCCAGTTTGACGAGCTCTGTTTCAATTTGTTCCAGTTTTTCTAGCGACTGCTCAACGAAGAGTTGTAATGCTGGGTCGTCGTGAGTTTCAATGGTCATGAAATCCTCCACGTTAAACATTCAATATTTTGGGGAATAGTTTTTTTAGAGATTTATAGTTAATGATATCGTAACCGATTTTACAATTATAAATTAGGGAAGATCCTGTTAAGTTCATGTACGTATTCTGAGTCATGCTAAGAATATGCTCACATTATTTTATAAACTTTCTATCGCAAAAGTAAACAATATTCCGTGTAGCCAAACAATCAAAATGTTACTAACTTGTGAAAACATGATTTTTGTAAGCAGTAAATTATCAATTCAGGTTGCACTTTTTGCGAGCATGTTTAATATTCACTTCATAGTAACATACGATACTGGGCTGTGCTTATTAATAAAGTCCGTAATGTTGTTTTTTTAATAAAGTAATTTAATTTTATAAGGGGTTGAAATGGCAAGTTTTTTTTCTGCTAGCGAAGTCGTTGAGCTCGCTATGCGTATTGAACAGAAAGGGCAGGCTTTTTACTTGCTTGCTGCAGACGAAGCGGAAGATCCGGGTGCAAAAGAGTTTTTTGATTATTTTGCCGAGGAAGAGTCTAAACACGAGCTTTTTTTTAGGGGAATGCGCGATCGCATCGGGCATATTGAAATTCCACCGGGAAGTGATGCAGACGAATATGCGCACTATGTAATGGCGTTGATTGATTCTCATGATGTTTTCAATTTTGATTACACTACAGCTTTCAAAACTGGAGATTTCTCCTTTGAAGATGCTGTAAGAGTAGCAATGCGTTTTGAAAAAGATACCATTTTACTTTTCACTGAGCTTAAGAAAATGGTTCCTGAAGCAGAGCAGCAGTTCGTAGAAGAATGTATTGATGAAGAGCGTGGTCATTTGCGCTTATTGTCTTCTAAACTTAAAGGATAATCCTTTTATGTTTAGGTGATCTACATCGGCTTGCTTATTGTAAAATAAAACCCCTTGCTAATTTGATAAATTAGCAAGGGGTTTATTTTTTGTGTTTAGCCGTAATTACTTCTTAATGCCTAGCGTAGTATTTATTAACTGGTCTACGGTGCTTATAGTCTTGGAGTTGGCCTGAAAACCTCTTTGGGTAAGGATCATAGATCCAAATTCCTGAGCCAGATCAACGTTAGATGTTTCTAAGCTATTACCTAGAATAGATCCCATCCCGTCCGTCTTAGCGACACCTTCAATGGCAGCTCCGGAACCTTGACTCTCTGAGAAGTAATTTGAACCTTCTCGCCGCAGTCCGGTCTGACTCTTAAAGTTGTATAGGTTTATTTGATACAAATCCGTGCTGAGTCCGTTCGAGAAGTGTGCTGATAGAATTCCCTCAGTGTTAACCGAAACATTTTGCAAATATCCTTCGCCGAATCCATCCTGAGACTGGCTGACTGTAGAAGAATATCCACTATAGTTGGTGGTACTGAGAGCATCCTGACGACCGTTTTCCATGCCTGGAAGTGAGGACACATTACTGCCCACTTCCGCGGCAGTTCCGCCGGGTGTCGTCCATGCATTTGTAGCTGACCTGCTACCTAAATTAACAGCGACGTTTTGATTGGTCCCTGTTCCTTCATCTCCCTTAAAGGTAGCACTTACAATGGGTTCGCCATCTTCATTGAAGTTCGCCAAAGTCCAGTTGTTTAAGTCCTTAGGGTCAGCAGCATTACTGTTTAAGGTATATGCTGTCTGATTGATGAGAGTTCCATCGCCTGCAAATTCGAGCGTTCCGCTCATGAGCAAGCCCGCTCCAGATGTACCATCTGTCGCTGCTCTACCATCATTTCCAGGGGGAACTGTTACAATATATTCCCAATATCTTCTGTCAGTTGGGCTTGATGAACTGGGCGAGGCCTTATCGTAATATACTGTCAGGTCCATCGTATTGCCGCTCTCATCATATATTTGAAGAGCTGTACTATATGCAAAATCGTCAACGCCAAGAGGCATTTCCTTTGTGCCGTCCCATTCTCCAAGCATCGAGAAGAAAGGAGACTCTGCATTTTGGCTATGGTCTATAGAAGCGTGATCTAGATTAGTTTTAATTGCGACTTGGTTGGTGGCTTTAGGGTCTGACTTAACCACTTGGACAGTCTCTCCTGAGGAGTTGAGCTCATCTTTCATAGGTAGAGCAACGTTTTCAGAGACTGTTCCGATGTTACCATCAGCGTCAATGGCGTATCCTTGAAGGGCGTTAGCGTGCGAATCTGTGAGTACGCCCTCTTTATCGAACCTGAAACTTCCTGCACGGGTATAGTGATTTACTTTGGAATCCTGATCGACAACCCTAAAGAATCCTTTTCCTCCAATACCGAGATCAGTACTCGAGGAAGTGGTTTCGAATGCTCCTTCCGCAAAATTTATGCGAGTAGAAGAAATCGCTACACCTTTACCCACTTGTCCTGGAGAGTTGGAGGTAATGCCATTAACTAAGCCAGAAGTTGTCCCGGTAGCAGCTTGGCTGTATAGGGTCTCTAGGAACGTATCACCGCTCTTGTAGGCAGTAGTATTCACGTTAGCGATATTATTGCCTGTTTGCTGAAGCAGCATACTGTGGGCCTTAACCCCTGTCGCTCCGACATACATTGCGCTGAAAGACATTAGAAAGCTCCTTGCTTGGCGCGCATATATTGACTCCGCGCGGTCCAATTTACCTTATAGCGGGAAAAAAGATCCAGCTAGTATTAGTAAAGCAAGGTATGTGCCTAAAATTCAAGTTCTGCTATATCAGTGAGTTATCTTATAAAACTGGCGGGGGAGTAGGAAAATAAATCCATTTCGTAAGGTTGAAATGGATTTATTTTTATGATGTCAGGTAAAAATAGTAGGTAATAAAAAAAGGAATTAGGCTGGAACTAGTTTTTGCTTATAAATTTCTTGAGTTTGATAGCTTCTTTAAATTCTGGATTAATTTCAAGGCACTGGTCAAGAAAGTCGCATGCTTCTTTCTTTTTCTCAATTTCGTATAAACTGCGGGCAATATTGAAAAGAAGGTTCTCATCGTCTGAGCAGAAATTTAAGGCTTTAGTGTAAAACTCTATGGCTTCTGCATGCTTTTTGTTCTTCCGGAGAGATATACCGAAATCGTTGAATAGATGTTTGTGTTCAGTGCTGAAAGCTGCATTAAGTTCGAGCAATCTACTAAAAAGATCCTCTGATTTAGAATCGTCCTGACGCTCAAGGTAGCAGAGGCCCATTCCGAAAATTGCACGAATATTGTCTTCGTCAATAGTGAGGGCTTTTCCATATTCCATTTCCGCAGTGAAATGTTTTCCGAGTTGACGCTGACGGTCTGCTCTTGCCAAGCATTTACCCAGTTCTTTCATTGCCGGGAAAACGGATTTAGAGTGAAGCTCTATCTCTGCAGTGAAGGATTCCAGAAGTTCATCTTTGCTTATAATCTGTTCGTCACCAGCGGGTACAAATTTATCATTTAATGGGCGGAGAGCAATTTCGCCATTATCATTTTCTTCGGCGTAATACAGAAATTCATGAACAACTTTCCGTTTTGTAGCACCTGCTCCAATCTCTTGCTTAATGGTGGAAGAAAACGTTCCTACAATCTTAGGGATGGATTCTTTGTTGTCAGGGGGGGTGCTCATAATTTTCTTTGTAACCTTTCTTTTGCGGCGAATTGAATTATTTGTCTTCTAGTTAGAAACAGTACTGTTTAAATGCTAGACAGCGATACCATATTTTATATTTGGTCACAATTTTAAAAAACAGACAAAAACGGGGCTCTTTGTATAAGAACCCCGTTTTGTTTGATAATTGGCTTTGTTGCGAACTATAAAATGTAACGCGATAAATCTCTATCTTCAATTACATCTTTCAATTTTTCTTTAACGTACTCTTCATCGATCATGATGGAGTCACCTGATCTATCAGGAGCTTCAAAGGATAGGTCTGAGAGAATCTTTTCCATTATAGTGTAAAGTCTTCTAGCACCAATATTTTCGGTTTCTTCATTAATCTTTTGAGCTGTGGCGGCGACCTCTTCAAGGGCCTCACGGCTGTAATCAATGGTGATCTTTTCAGTTTCAAGCAGAGCTTTATACTGAACTGTCAAAGCGTTCTGAGGCTCGGTGAGAATTCTGTAGAATTCATCTTTACCAAGCGCATGAAGCTCAACACGAAGCGGGAAACGGCCTTGAAGTTCCGGTATCAGATCAGAAGGCTTGGAGTAATGAAATGCTCCGGCTGAAATGAATAGGATATGATCTGTCTTCACCATGCCGTATTTGGTTTTAACTACACTTCCTTCAACTATGGGCAGCAAATCGCGCTGCACACCTTCACGGGAAACATCTGTCGAACCGCTGCTTTCATGGCGTCCTGCGATTTTATCAATTTCATCAAGGAATAAAATTCCGGTCTGCTCAACACGTTCACGGGCCATATCAGCCACATTGTCCATATCAATAAGCTTGTCGGACTCTTCCTGAATAAGGATGTCGTAGGCCTCGCGAATATTAACTTTGCGAGCCTTCTTTTTGTTAGGGAACATGTTTCCGATCATGTCGTTAACTTGCATTCCCATGTCTTCCATGCCGGGCATGGACATGATCTCGACGCCTGTTCCGCCCTGAACAGTAACTTCTATATCAATTTCACGTTCATCAAGCTTGCCGTCGCGCCACATTTTGCGGAATTTTTCGCGGGTGGAGTTTGTATCTTCCGAAGGATTTTCTTCCTGAAGAGGTATGGCTTCGTTTGCATTGGCGTTGGGATTAAAGAAAGCCATTGTTGGATTTTTAGGTTTTGATGAAGGTAATAGCAGATCAAGAAGATGTTCTTCTGCGTTCTTTTCAGCTTTAACTTTGACTTTATCTAACTCTTCTTTGCGCACAAGAGCTATTCCAATTTCCATAAGATCGCGGATCATGGATTCTACATCACGACCTACATATCCTACTTCGGTAAATTTGGTGGCTTCTACCTTAAAGAATGGACAACCTGAAAGCTTCGCAAGTCTACGAGCTATCTCTGTTTTACCAACACCGGTTGGTCCCATCATAATAATATTTTTAGGTGAAATTTCATCGCGTAGTTCCGCGGGGAGCTGTTGTCTGCGCCAGCGGTTACGCATTGCAATGGCGACCATACGCTTAGCGTCAGCTTGACCGATGATGAATTTATCCAATTCCGATACGATTTCTCTAGGTGTAAGATTACTCATTTATTGGCCTTTGCGTGAAATTATTTATCAAGAGTTTTAATAACAAAATGATCGTTGGTATAAACACATATTTCGCTTGCAATTTCCATTGCCTTTTCTGCAATTTCAACAGCTGAAAGTTCTGTGTGGCGGGAGAGTGCGCGGGCAGCGGAAAGAGCATAAGCTCCCCCTGATCCGATAGCTGCAAGGCCGTCATCAGGCTCAATAACATCGCCGTTACCACTGATGATCAGGATATGTTCGGCATCAGCAACAAGGATCATTGCTTCAAGTTTGCGAAGGTATTTATCTTTGCGCCAGTCAGTTGCAAGCTCCACTGCGCTGCGGACAAGGTTGCCGCCATGAGTTTCAAGCTTTTTCTCGAATCTTTCGAAGAGAGTGAAAGCGTCAGCGGTTGCGCCTGCAAATCCGGCAAGGACTTTTTCATTATAAAGAGTACGAACTTTGATTGCAGAATGCTTCATTACAATGGCTTGGCCCATAGTGACCTGACCGTCTCCAGCCATGGCTGAACCTTTTTCGTCTTTAACGGCCAGTATGGTCGTTCCTCTGAGTTCCATGTTTATCTCCTGATTCTGCCTGTGTAGTGGGCGTTACTCGTTTTCAATATGAAGATTGAATTTCAATATTTGTCGATCTGGGAAATATATATCCGGTTCCAGCTAAACATGGATTCGGTTTGGGTTTTATTCGAATGATCAGAGGATAATACCGCTTGAGGGGATGGCAAGGGGGAGGGGGGTAAAAAACGGGATTTCCCCCAAGTTGCCGTCACAAATAATATCAGTTATAAACTACTTAGGTCGACAGTTCACCTAGGCGTTGCCGCCCCTTATCGGGGAGCTAAACCTGTCACTTTTCTTTACTCCAATCGACACCTTAATTTCGTGCCGAGTCGGAAGCCGGCGACCACTGACACTCCATTTCTTTTTGGGTAGGGACGAGAACGAGGATTAGTCATGTCTAAAACTACTTTGCCTTTATCTGTGGGCGACATATCAATGTTTGCCAAGACCATTCGCCGTCAGCTTGACGGTTTCGAATCCACTCCCAGTCATGTTGAAATGCTTAATTTGCTTACGAAAGCTGTTGGCTATCGCAACTTCCAGCATTTCCGTGCTCAGCAGGAAGCTCAGGTAGCTATCGATCTTCCAGTCCAGCCAAAGCCAGAAGTTGATTATAAACTTGTGAAGAAGTTGTTACGACTTTTTAATGAGGGGCAGCTTGTCCGCTGGCCTAAGAAATTTTCGCAACGCATGATTTGCTTGTGGGTAATGTGGTCGCGCATTCCTGCCCGTGAATCTATGGTGGAGCGCGAAGTTAATGAGTTGCTTGATAAGAATCATGAGTTCGGTGACTATGCATTGCTTCGGCGCGAGCTTGTTGATCGTGGATTAATGCTGCGCACGGATGACGGGCGTAAATATAAGCGGTGTGAAGTTCAACCCCCAGCGGAGGCTGTGGAGTTATTTAAGCGCTTGTAAGCAGGTGTATTAATCAGCTTCACTTGTACATTACAGTTTGTGATAAGTATAAAAAAAAGTCCTCTTGAAGTAAAATTCAAGAGGACTTTTCTGTGAGATTTAATAATTTAGACTAATCTTCGTGAAGTTCTTTGATCGCCTTTGCGTAAGCTCTAAATACGTTTTCACGATTAAGCAGGCCGATAATATGGTTCGGATCATCTTCTGCTACAACAGGGATTTGACCGTAATCTGTATCCACAAATTTTAGCAGTGCAGTGTATAAGTCGTCATCAGCTTTCAGTGTTGCAGGCTTAGTCGCCAGATCCCGTGCAAGAATTAGATCGAAAAGGTCCTGATTGAAGAGATGATTTCTTACATTATGAATGGTCATAATCCCGGTGATTATGCCTTCGTCATTCTTAACGGGA
Source organism: Maridesulfovibrio frigidus DSM 17176 (assembly GCF_000711735.1). NCBI lineage: Bacteria > Pseudomonadati > Thermodesulfobacteriota > Desulfovibrionia > Desulfovibrionales > Desulfovibrionaceae > Maridesulfovibrio > Maridesulfovibrio frigidus. The sequence goes on along the minus strand of NZ_JONL01000001.1, from coordinate 727,918 downwards.
AAGTACAGCTCATTAGTATTCGCAATAATATCGCGCAGGGCCTTGAGAGTTGTACCCTCTTCAAGAGTTGTGACTATGCCGGGTTTGAAGTGCGTATCAACGTGCAGTTGCTCGAGAATGTTGATAGTTGCATCTTCGATATGAGCGGGGGATTCAAATTTGTTATCCACCTGATGCTCATATAGAGAGAAATTACGTCCCAGCACGATACATAAGGCGGATGCAAGCATCAGAGGAGCTAGAAGCCCGTAACCTTGTGTAAGTTCACAGACCATGATCAGCGGCCCAATCGGCGCATTGGCTACTCCTGCGAAAAATGCAGCCATACCGACAAGCACATAGCCGCCGGGCTGGGTAGCGATTTCGGGATAATATTTCCCGGCAACCTGTCCGACAACACCACCTGTCATACCGCCGACAAAGAGTGCCGGAGCGAACATACCACCACTCATTCCTGACCCAATGGTCATAGACGTGGCAACGGTTTTTCCCAATAAGATCGCGATCATCATCATGATTGGGATTTCACCCATGATAGCCATTTCCAGCCAGCCGTAACCACCTGACAGAACTTGCGGGAAAAGCATTCCCATCAATCCCATCATAAGTCCGCCTATCCCGGTCGCCCACATGAGGCCTAATCTATCTTTAATTTTAGAGAAAATTGAATACTTGATGAAACGGAAAGTGCGGATATACATCCAGCCTGCGAAGGTACACGCAAAAGCCAGAATTATATAAAAGATCATTTCACGGGGGTCATGGAATACAAATCTAGGAATTCCAAAAATAGGTTCAGAACCGTAAAAAAGTGTGAAAAGTGAGTATGATACAACCGAAGATAATACTGATGGGAGAATCGCTTCGGATTCAAAATCTTCGCGGTAAATAACTTCAACTGCTGTAAGCGCTCCGCCTAGCGGGGCACGAAATATGGCTCCAAGGCCTCCAGCTGCACCTGCCAGAAGAAGTATTCTGCGTTCTTTGGCTGAGAGTTTAAGCTTTTGCGCAACCCAAGAACCGATACCTGCACCCATTTGCGTAATGGGACCTTCCCGTCCTGCGCTACCGCCGGTGGCGATAGTGAAAATGGATGTAATACCTTTAATTATCGGGACGATGGGGCGCATGATTCCGCCGCCCTGATGGAAACATTTGATTGTAGCATCTGTTCCATCTGTGCCGCCGGAGATAGTTTCAGGAATGTATTTGTTAACGAGCCAGCCTGTGAGCAGACCTACAGTCATAGTTGAGACGGGAACGACCCAAGCTCGTAATTGACCAGGAGTTCCATGAAAAATTTCTTCGCCTGCAGGAGCTGGTAAGGATAGGCCTGCCAATTGGTTGAGGAAAATAAATTTACCGTATTCAACTGCTGCAAAAAATGCGACTGCCAGTACTCCAGAGAGAAGCCCGACCAGTACCCCTAATAAAAGCCACCTGAACGAGCTGATATTCTTGTAAGATCTCGCAATTTCCTTCCAGACTTGAAAGTTAAGAAGGGGGCTCATTAACAGGCTCCAGTTCCTGACTCAGTCAGGTTTAATCCCGGTCGAACTTGTGATTCGGGGTATGAAAGGATTGATTTTGCAAGTTCGGTATCTTTAGTTATACGGGCTTTCAGTTCGTCCAGGCTATCGAACTTGCGTTCTGCCCGAATTCTCTGAATGAAATGAACCCGGATATTTTTACCGTAAATATCGTCTGAGAAGTTGAAAATATGTGCTTCTACGGAAAGGATATCGTTACCAAAAGTTGGATTTTTACCAATATTTGCCACGCCCGCACGGACCATTCCATCCACTTCAACCCTGATAGCGTAAACTCCCTTGTTGGGGAAAAGCTCATCTTCCAGCTTGATATTGGCTGTGGGGAAACCAAGAAGGCGGCCACCGCGATTCATGCCGTGTACAACTTCGCCGCGCACCTGATAAAACCTGCCAAGTAGTGGGCGCACATCCCAGACATTGCCTTCACGTACCATGTCTCTGATTCGTGAAGAACTGACTACCGCATCATTAATAATGATAGGGTCAAGTCTTTCGATGCCGTATCCGTATTTGCGGCCAAATTCGACCAGCACTTCGTAGTTGCCGGCACGCCCTTTGCCAAGAGCATAGTCATATCCCACGACCATCTGCTTCATGCCTAGGCCGTCAATAAGATACTTCTTGATGAATTCTTCAGGAGATAGTTTTGCCATTTCCATTGTAAAATTCAGCGCAAGGATAATATCTGGCTTGTGAAGTGCCAAAAGTTCTATTTTTTGCTCAGTGAGGGTGATGAATGGGGGCGTTTTGCTGTTAACTAAAACCCGCAAAGGATGTGGGTCGAAGGTTACAATTACGCTGGATAATCCATTCGATTTGGCTTTTCTGCATGTGCTACAGATAAGTTTCTGGTGTCCTTTATGAACACCATCAAAATTACCTATGGTTACACAGGAGCCATTTTTAAGCTGCTTTATTTCTTCGATTGATCTTGCGATTATCATTTTCGCTTCACTTATGGAGATAGATTTTAGAAAGGGGATAACTACATCAAAAAAACGTATACTTCAAGTAAGCGTCTTCAGAGAAGAATATTATCAGTTATAGGTACGTGACTACGCTCTAAAATGAAACCTATGGCACTCATCAGCATTAAAAAAAAGTATAAAAGTGAAATAAAGCCTTTATTACTCCTCTTCCGGTGGAATCAACAACTTTTGCAATTTGCTTAACTGTTTCTTTTGGCTTCTTGTTTTAGCTAGTCCTTCAGCTTTTTTTTGGTGGAACATCGCTTGCTTGAAGTCATGTTTATATAATGCGGCGTAGGCAAGTTGTTCGTGCGCACCAAAGTAATCTCCAGATTCACCTAGCATACGCCCTAGGTGATAATGAATTTCCTGATCGTGCGGGACCATTTCAGCGACCCTCCTCATTGTGGGGATAGCCTGAACATAGTCTTTTCTTTCAGCTTGTATTCGAGCAATGAAAAAGAGGGCCATAGCATCTTGTGGAGTCCGTATGAAAGCTTCCCGCAAAAGAGGCGAAGCTTTGTCCATTTTGCCTATAGAAAAATAAAAACGTCCTGCTTCACGAAGAATAAGCGGGTCGCTGGGGCATTCTTTTAAGGCTTTTTTAAAGGCAGCTTCAGCGTCGTGGCTTTGCTCCATTCGCGAAAGAATTATTCCAAGTCCCAGCTCATCGAGGCAGGTACGATCAGCTTCTGGAATGTTGTTATAGTGGGCAAGCGCAACTTTCGGATCGGTTCTACGCGCTCGTATCAGGGTTTGGATTTTTAGAAAAATTGAGTCGTCTGCACGTCTTTTGAAATAGTTAGCAGGCATCCGGGCAAATCTTTCTTTGAGGTAATCAATACGATCATCAAGGCCTGGGTGAGTCGACAGGTAGCTAGGGATATTGTTGTTACTGACGTACCATTGACGGCGTTTCATGGTTTTGAAACTCTCAACCATTCCTGTTGGGTTGAAGCCCGCGTCTACCAGATAGTTCATTCCAAGATGATCAGCTTCTCTTTCATTTTGCTGGGTATAGCTGAGGTAAGCACTTTGTGCTCCAGCCATGGAACCCATTGACATCGCTTGCCCTACAGCAGCAGCATTAGAGTCGCCAGTCATACCAAGCATCATGCCTGCTAATGTTCCCATCATGCTGGCAATGTTGACCAACTTCATCTTTTCCATGCGGCGCGCTACATGTCTTAAAGATACATGTGCAAGCTCATGTCCTATAACTGCTGCAAGTTCATCTTCGTGCTTAAGGTTTAGAATAAGTCCAGTAAATACGTAAATATATCCGCCAGGAACGGCGAAAGCATTCATAGAATTATTATCAATAACTGCGGACGTTATTGGGAAAGGTTGCGGAGGCATGGTCTTAGCAATGCGTTTTACAAGATGCTCAATATAGCCATCAATCTGGGGATCAAGGACGACAGGCATCCTTTCGTGGATCATTTTATTGAATTCACCACCAAGTTTAATTTCATCTGTTACTGTGAAATCTCCAAGTATGGAAGAAGCAGTAGCCTGAGGTGTCAGCCATGTTATGGAAAACAAAAATGTCAGGATTGCAAAAACTATGCGTAGAGTGTGGTTTTTATTTATCAAAATATTATTTAAATTAGTTTTGTAGTTATGAACTATTAAGATTCTTATCTCTCATATAACTGTATGTACTGGCTTCGTTATTGTAAAGATTTCATAAAAATAAAAAAGCCTTACGAGATAAATCTCGTAAGGCTTTTTCCCGCTAATCTTTGTAAGTAGGAGGGGAAGGATTATTTACCCATCATCTCAAAGAAGTCTTCGTTCTTTTTGGTTCCTTTCATCTTACCGAGAAGGAATTCCATAGAATCTATGGTGTTCATCGGGGCAAGAAGCTTTCTAAGAATCCAGACTTTATTAAGAACTTCCTGTGAAAGTAGAAGCTCTTCTTTACGTGTACCGGAACGGTTGATGTCAATGGATGGGAATACTCTCTTCTCAGAAAGTTTGCGATCAAGGTAGAGATCCATATTACCTGTACCTTTGAATTCTTCAAAGATAACTTCGTCCATTCTGGAACCTGTATCAATTAGTGCTGTTGCAATAATTGTAAGACTTCCGCCTTCCTCGATGTTACGTGCTGCTCCGAAAAATCTTTTCGGGCGCTGCATAGCGTTTGCATCAAGACCACCGGAGAGAACTCTACCGGAAGAAGGTGTTACTGCGTTGTATGCACGTCCTAAACGAGTGATTGAGTCAAGAAGGATGACAACATCTCTTTTACGCTCAACAAGACGTTTAGCTTTTTCAAGAACCATTTCAGTCACCTGAACATGGCGCTGTGGAGGTTCATCAAAAGTCGAACTTACGACTTCTGCATTAACAGTTCTAGCCATGTCTGTGACTTCTTCAGGGCGTTCGTCAATAAGAAGAACGATGAGGTCGACATCAGGATGGTTAGCGTTAATGGAGTTAGCGATATTCTGAAGCATCATTGTCTTACCGGTACGGGGAGGAGCAACGAGCAGTGCGCGCTGTCCAAGTCCGATTGGAGCAAGGATATCGATAACTCTTGATGTGAAATTCTTTGGACCGTTTTCCATTTTGAAACGGACGTCTGGGTAGATAGGTGTGAGGTTGTCGAAGAGAACAAGATTTCGGGAGTGTTCAGGAGCTTCTAAACCGATTTCATTAACCCGGAGCAGTGCAAAATATCTTTCACCCTCTTTAGGGGGGCGAATCTGTCCGGAAATAATGTCACCCTTTCTAAGGCCAAATCTACGAATCTGTGATGGAGATACGTAGATATCGTCGGGCCCGGGCATGTAGCTATAGGTGGGGGAGCGAAGGAATCCGAATCCATCGGGCAGTACTTCAAGTACGCCTTCTCCGTAAATTTGTCCGTTTTGGGCTGCACAACCTTGCAGTAGTCCAAAAATCAGTTCCTGTTTACGCATTCCGCTGGGGTTTTCAACTTTGAACTTAGTAGCAAGATCCATAAGATCTGCCATGCTCTTTAGTTTCAAATCAGTCAGATTCAGATTCAGATTGTTTGTATTTTGTTCTTGGCCCATATCTTGTGTTAACCGAGAGTTAGAAGTTTAAGAATAAATAAAAGCTTACTTAATATTATATCTAGCGGGTGCGTTACACTTTAAATGTATTACGCACTCGTTAAAAGGCATTTTCGATGATTGAAGAACAGGATGTATTGGATTTCCTAACGAGAAGGGCGTTTTATGTGCTCGTATTACAATTATATTAATAGTGAATTTAGCACGGCCCATTTTGCAGTATATCTATGAAGATTTGCTTATGAAAGCGAGTATGGTGTTAGACATCATACTTGTGGACTGCAACCTCATAGGGCATTAACTGAAAGAATCAAAGATGACAAGTTGTTTAGACTTTTTTTTGAGATTATTTCTTTTGTTCTTTTGCTTTCTCTTCTCTTGCTTTCTTCTCTTCTTTCGCTTTCTTCTCTTCTCTTGCTTTCTCTTCTTTTGCTTTCTTTTCTTCAGCTGGCTTGTCTAATACATCACTAAAAAGAGCGTTGATCTCTTCTTTTGCTTCGTCTTGTTCAATTTCAAGGGCAAAAGACATTTCCATTGAGACAAGTCCCATGGCCTGTTCCAAAAGTCTACGTTCACCGAATGAAAGTTCTTTATCACGCCCAATCAAAAATAGTTCTTTGAGAACATAAGCAACGTCTTGTAGGTCGCCGCTTTTGAGCTTTTCAGAATATTCTCTGTAGCGTCTGTTCCAGTTTTGTCCTGTGTAGCCTGTGAAATCTGATCTATCTTTGAGGCACTCGTATATTCCGAGAGCTTCTTTGTTACTGCAGACAGGTCTTAGCCCCACATTATGGGCATTTGATACCGGGACCATAAGAGTAACATTGTTGCTTAGAATGCGCACAATGTAGAACTCGGCAGTTGATCCACTGATTTCCTGGCTTTCAATACGTTCTACTTCGCCTACTCCCTGTGAAGGGTAGACAACAAGTTGGCTTATCTCAAACACGCATGGCTCCTTGGACTTAGAAAAGAAATGGTTAGAAATGTTTTCAGGTCGTTTATAATAGAAATTTTAGACTAATTTGGCACGTTTAATCGTCTTAGCAGTGATGTATGCTAAGTTTAGCGTCTTCCTTCTTCACATTTCTTTAGAATCCCCGATTTGAGGTCTGTTGATCTGGGGAATGATTTCGAATGCATACTATAACTGAAATGAGTGAAATAGTCTATTGCCAGATTTAACTTTCATCCGGCTCGAAGGTATGCATGAATTGCGTAGCAGGACCTTGTCCTCGCCTGAAATATAAGTCTAGTCCTTTGATTACCGCGTGAACCATTTGATTAGATACATTCAGTTCTTTCGCGCTGAATTCTTCAAGAACGTAATCCTTAACTTGTGATGAAAATTCTGGTCGCCCGATCCCTATTCTAATTCTTAAAAAGTCCGGGGATTTCATGACTTCCTGAATAGATAGTAACCCTCTATGGCCATTATTACCGCCGCCTCGTTTGAACTTCATTCTTCCTTGCGGAAGGTCAAGCTCATCGTGAACAACGATAACGTCTTTAACAGAAATGGAATTTTTGCCGCAAATGGAACCGACCGCGTTTCCACTTAGGTTCATGTAAGTAAGCGGCTTGGTAACAAGAATATTATTACCTGCAAGTGACATACTGAAAAGTTCGTAGTTACTTGAAGCACTCAGCTCTTTGAAGCGCATACTTTTTCGGGATTTGGCCAGCTCCACGAGCGCGTCAGCTAGGATAAAGCCGATGTTGTGGCGAGTTGTGGCGTATTCCGGGCCGGGGTTTCCGAGTCCTACGATAAGCGCTTTGTATTCCATGTGGCATTATCCTTTGAAAAATGAAACTGGAAAATAGTGGGGGCTTTAAAAATAGAAAAGGCCCCGGAATTCCGAGGCCTCTAAATTCATATATGCAGGGAAACTATTCGGTTTCTTCTGCTGTTTCTTCGCCATCATCATCGGAAACTGTTCTACCAGCTACACAACGAACTAGAGCAAAGTTGCTGTCGGAGTTAATTCTAGCACCATCAGCTAGTTTAACATCATTAACAAAAACAGTGTCCTGAACATTCATGCCATCAATGTTGACAATGATTTTAGCTGGAATTGTTTCTGCTGAACAAAACACTTCAAGTGTTTCGCGGTAAATTGTCATCTGTCCACCTAGTTTAATACCAGGTGCTGTTCCTTCGAGAACAACAGGAACTTTGATCTTCAGAGGCTTCTTAGGAGCTACTCCGAGGAAATCGATGTGGTTGATGCGAGGACGAACTGGATCCATCTGCGCTTTCCAGATCAATGTGTCGTGTGTTTTTCCTTCGAACTCAAGATTGAAAAGCTGAGTTGTACCGATTTTGCGGTACATCTTAGTGAATTCGATTTCGTTTACGGAAAGGATTACGTTTTCGCCTTCCTGAGAGTAAAATACTGCAGGAATTTTACCAGCGACACGTAGACGACGGTTCTGACATTTACCAGTTTTCTCGCGCTTTTCAGCTACGAAAGTTACTTTTTCTGACATTATATCTCCTTTTGGTTAACCAGCTGCCGCTCAAAAATAGACCGGCAGAGGGTGGGAATAGGCTTTTTAAACGAAGAGTACGCTAACCGAAGATTCGGTGTGAACGTTATGAATGCATTTAGCAAGGAGTCCGGCTACAGACATGACCTTGATTTTACCGCATTTCAACTTATCGTCTGGGACAGGCAATGTGTTTGTTACAATCACCTCGGAAAAAGGTGCTGCACAGAGTCTGTCAATTGCCGGGCCGGAAAGAACTGGATGAGTAGCGCAGGCAATTACTTCCTTTGCGCCATGATCCATAAGTACTTTAGCTGCCTGACATATGGTTCCGGCTGTGTCGATCATATCATCTATGACTACACATGTTTTTCCTGAAACTTCTCCGATTACGTTCATTGCCTGTGCCTGATTTGGTGCATCGCGACGTTTATCAACGATAGCTAATCCTGCGTTCAGGCGTTTTCCGTAAGCTCTGGCACGTTCAGTTCCGCCTGCGTCAGGGGAAACCATAACCATGTCTTCTTTACGGTGGCGTAGTTCATCGAGAAGAACTGGAGCTGCATAAATATTGTCAACAGGTAGATTGAAGAATCCCTGAATCTGTCCTGCGTGCAAATCAATTGTGACCATGCGGTGCATGCCCGCTACAGTCAAAAAGTCTGCCATTAGTTTTGCGCTGATTGGCGCGCGCGGAGATACTTTTCTGTCCTGTCTTGCGTATCCGTAATAAGGAACAACCGCTGTTACTCTGCGTGCGCTTGCGCGTTTGAGAGCGTCCAGCATGAGGCATAATTCCATAAAATGAAAGTTGACAGGGTCGCAAGTGGACTGGACTACGAATACGTCACAGCCACGAACGTTGTCTTGGATTTCGAGGCGGATTTCTCCGTCGCTGAATTTTTCGCGAAGGCAAGGTGTTAGGCGACTACCGAGGTGGTCACAGATTGCTTCTGCTAAAGGTACATTAGACGAGCCGCTGATAATCTTGAGTTCACCGTTCATTAGGGTCTCCATCTTGACCTCTTGGGAAGGGAAAAAATTTGGCTGGGATGGCAGGATTTGAACCTGCGAATGACGGGATCAAAACCCGTTGCCTTACCGCTTGGCGACACCCCAGCACTGTATGTAGAAATCTAGACTAGTACTGACTAAAAGATATGAATTACAGAGTCAACATTCTTAGCGTTTAATTCAGAAGCTGTTTTTTCCGCTAAGGCTTTATCTTTAAAAAAAGATATAACGCTTGCACCACTTCCGCTCATAACCGCTCCGCAGGCTCCACTCTTCAACAGAAATTCCTTAGTTTCCCTTATAACAGAAAACTCAGGGAGGACAACGCGCTCAAAGTCATTGAACAAAGTTGCCCTCGTTTTGGAGGCCGCTTTGTTATTACCGCAAGGTGAAGTTGTCAAGTAAAATGAATCTTTTTTTTGTGGATTCTTGATAGGATCTACATTGCTCCATGCTTTATAAGCCCACGCGGTATTCACATGAACATCGGGGCAGACTAGTAGCGCAGTAAGTCCCACAAGGTCAACCTCGCAAGGAGTCAGCTCTTCGCCGATTCCTTTTGCCCATGCAGGGCCATCAAGCAGGAAGAAGGGAACATCGGCGCCAAGTTTAGCCGCAAGTGCATTAATTTGAGCATGTTCCATACCAGGGCTTTTGGGGTGATTATTCAGGTAGCGTAGCATTGTTGCCGCGTCTGAACTTCCGCCACCGAGGCCTGCTCCGGTGGGTGTTTTTTTGGTAAGCTCAATATGAAGTCCGGGTCTGAATCCCGTAGCTTCAGCATATTTATCCCACGCTTTATATATAAGGTTGTCTTCAGCCGGAAGGTCGAAGTCAGCACAATGAATACTGCATCCTTCATCTTTTTCGGTGATTGCAAGCGTGTCCGCAAGCGCAGGAAAAGGATGAAACAGGGTGTCCAGTTCGTGATAACCATCAGCTCTTTTGCCGACAATTTTCAGGTAAAGATTCACCTTCGCCGGTGCTGTAAGAATTGTTGCTGTTTTGTTCATGGACTGCTTCATACCTCAAAGGCATTAAGGAATAAAGATGCAATTACCCGTCTATTTAAAAACATCATCAAAGAAATCAAAAACAACCTGACTCATTACACTGCGGTTTTCAGTTATACAGTGATTAGATGCGCCTTCATTTTTGGGAGTCATAACAAATTTCTTGCGCTTGTTCGGCAATTTTTTGAAACATAGTTTTTGCTGGCGTTTAACTTCTTCATTTGCATATTCGCCTTCGCCGACTATAATAAGTGCCGGACAATCAACCTTTTCAGGGTTGAAAGAGAACCCTTTATTTGCAGCGACAAGTCCGGGAATATCATTCATTTCCACTCCCCAGCGCCATGCAATTGCTTTCACGGTATTCTGCTTGAATGATGACCATCCTTCCACAATCTCTTTAGTTGCTGAAGCCACAGGCATAGATGCGAAAAGAGGATATGCATCAACAACCGCGCTGTTCATCGCAATTGCTTTTATGCGTGGATCATTCTCAGCCGCTATGGGTACGAAACCTCCTCCGCCACTGATTCCGTATGCAGCGACCCTTTCATGATCGGTTTCAGGTTTTGCAAGAACGTAATCAACAATCGCTTTGATCGGTACGTTCGCATCAGCACGAAATACTTTACCCTCGAGTGGAAGCAATCCCTGACCCGGTAGATCAACTGTTATGAAATTGTAGCCTCTGTCAAAAGCTTGCGGCGCAATATAAAAAACGAGGTCTTCGGCAAAGGTTTCGCCTCCTCCGAGCATTATGAGTGTCTTTGCGGGTTTATCACTATTGGGCGCTTTGCGATAGAAGCCGGGCAGTACTGAACCTTCAAAAGGAATCTCAATGTATTCTAAAGGAGGATCGAAAAGGATTCCTGCTTCCTTCAACATATTTCTGCTTTGGTCGGCGGTTTTTTTGAATGCAGGGTCAGCAGGCATCATGGATATAAGTGCTGCACGATAATAATATGAAGCGCGTTGAAATTGTTCACGCGCACTGACCTTATGGCCTGCGGCAAGGGATTCTTTACCCCTTTTTTCAACCCGCTTAGCCATATTGATCCATTCTTTCTGCCAGCTTTCAGCGCTACCTTCTTTGATGTTTGATGCTGTGTAAAAGGCTTCACCTATTTCGCAGCCATGATTCATTGTTGCTCCTAAAATCAGGGCAAAAGCAAAATCCATTTCGTTGTCATTAAAATGGATTTTGGCAAATGATTCATGCGCGTCGAAGTCGCTTTCCGAGTCGGCAAAGCTGTTGGTAGCAACTGAGCTTGCTATGATAATCAGGCATAAAATTGAAAGGATGGTGCGTGCAGAAGTGTTCATGGAAATTTCCCCGTATAAAATTATAAATATTATTAGGGAGATCATGTCATGATAGGTGGACTAATTCAATGTAAAAAAGGGATACAGCATTAAGCCGTATCCCGTTTTATTTAAATTTCTTTTAAAGCTTTTATTATATCACTTGGTTCAAGACGTTTAGTGTAGTCGGCATCCACAAAGTGGTAAGCGACTATGCCGTGAGTGCTGATAACATATGTAGCTGGGACCGGGAGTTTGAACGTATCTTCACCATTAAATTCGGGTATATTAATCCCGAATTTATCGTATATGGGACGCAGGTCATCGCTGAGTGTGAAAACTAGCCCATACGATTCTGCGACTTTATTGCCTTCGTCATAGAGCACATCAAATGCAATTTCGTTCTTTTCGCGAGTGGAAAGAGAATTGTCCGGTGTTTCCGGAGATATCGCTACAAGCTTTGCGCCTGCAGCTTCAATTTCTGGAAGAGCACGTTGAAGGGCTGCCAACTCTAAGTTGCAGTAAGGGCACCAACCACCTCTGTAAAAGCTAAGCACTACAGGTCCGCTTTCAATTAGTTCAGAAAGGGATCGTTCTTCACCAAGATGGTTTTTAATTTTAAATGCTGGCGCCTTGCGGCCGGTCTGCAAACTTTGTTCTTCGATACCTGAACTTTTCAACTCAGTAGTAGCTTTGTTCATCACGTCCAGTATTTCTTTTGGAACTTTTTTTTCTTTTTCTACTTCATAATCAGCAATTTGCTCAGATAAGTTAGGCATTCTCTGGCTCCTATTTAATTAAAATGTTGGTCCATAAAACGGTTAGCCGCATAATCTAAAACAGCCCTGCCTTATCGATAGGTTCGACAGGACAGGGCTGCTAATATTCTCAACTGAGGGCAAGGGCTGTCATTTTATTCAGCCGTCTTTTTCGGGGCAAGTTCGATGGTGCGGAATATGTTTCTTCCCTGACGCTTAATTAGAAGCATCACAAGTCCACGTTCTTTGCCTTCGCTATTGATGATCTTGCGAAGATCTTCAATAGTGTTGACTTTATGCTGGTTAGCTTCCAGAATCGCATCGCCTACCGCTATAGCGGCTTCTTCAGCTGGAGTGTTCGGCTGTACTTCGATCACAAGTAAACCTTCCATTTTGGCTAATCCTAGAGCCTTAGCTTCGGCTTCACGGTCAATGGAGCGAGCAACAAGGCCTAGCTCTTCAACTGTTTCCTGCTTGGCTTTAGGACCGAAATCCTTAACGGCTACAACTGTTTTACCGTTTCTTTCGCCAAGGGTGACAAGCAGGTTCTTAGCCTGGCCTTTGCGCCATACCTGAACGTCGACTTTCTTGCCGGGAAGAAGAGCTGCTATTGTGCGAAGCAAGTCGTTGGTGTCGTCAATTTTTGCGCCGCCTACTTCTAATATGACATCACCGACTTTCATGCCGCCTTTGTCAGCTGGATCTCCAGGGTTAACAGAGCTTACGAGAGCACCTGTTTTGCTGGAAAGTCCGAGAGCTTTGGCAGTATTAGCATCAGCGTCCTGTATCGTTACGCCAAGCCAGCCGCGGCTGACTTTATTGTTTGTCTTAAGCTGCGATATTACATTTTCAGCCATGTTGCTTGGAATGGCAAAGCCGATTCCCTGACCGTTGGCAAGTATCATGGTGTTAATGCCGAGCACTTTACCTTTCATGTCGATTAGTGGTCCACCACTGTTGCCGGGGTTAATGCTAGCATCAGTCTGGATGAAGTTATCGAATGGTCCTGCACCAATGATGCGGCCTTTCGCGCTGATAATGCCTTTAGTCACGGTATGACCAAGTCCGAATGGATTACCTATAGCCATAACCCATTCTCCAACCTGTGCTTTGTCTGAATTTGCAAAACTAAGGAAGGGAAGTTTCTTTCCTGCATCAATTTTTAACAGAGCAAGATCTGTTTCCTTATCAAGTCCGATAAGTTTAGCCGTGTATTCGCGATCAGCATTCTGAAGCTTAACTTTAACTATATCGGCTGAAGCTACAACGTGATTATTTGTTACAATATATCCGTCAGCGGAGATGATAAAGCCGGTTCCGAGGCCGCCTTGCTTACGTTTCTGCTTAGGACTGTTGCCTTTAAATCTGTCTTCGAATTGTTTAAAAAAGTCCTCAAGAGGATTTTTCTGTCCGGGAGAGGAGTGGAATTTGTTTTGCGTGGAGCCGTCTTGCTTCACTGTGTTTACAGTGCTGATGAAAACAACTGAAGGGCCGCATTTTTTTGCGAGCTCAACAAAAGTGGGTAGCCCGTTTGCCATTGCAGAGACGGGGAGCATCATTAAAGTGATAAGAGTAAAAACACCTAAAAGTCGCTTGGAATTCATGAAACCTCCTGATGTGCCGTCAGGAAAACGGATAGCGACGGCATTAAAAATAATTATATGACTATTTGTATAAAAGTAAATAGGTAGTGGCAAGTTGTCCTACAGTTGTGAAAAAATGTTTATACATGTATTTCACCGTTTATGCAGGGGGGACAATGGATAGCGAACTTTTACACAAGTTTATTGGCAAGGTCGAAAAAGAAACTTACGAGCAGTTTCAGGAAGTTGAAGAGCTGTTTTGCTCTAAAGACTTTTATCTTGAGAAAGTAGGAGATTGGTTTGTAGTCCGATTTTCTTCCATTTTAGGCTATATGCCCTTTTGGAAATATGAGCCAATGACCCGCTATTCCTTTCAATTTAAAGCGTGGGAATGTAAAATAGGTTCGGCCAGATTTTATACGTCCGTTTGTCCTTTTTTTGAATTTGTGTGTGAGCTTAGAGGGTATACATTGCCCGGCACTGTTAGCGCGGATTCGACTGTTGTGGATGCCGGCCCGTGGAATGGTATTTCGGGTATGTATTTCAGTGCCGCAGCAAAGGCAGGAAAGGTTATCTTTCTGGAACCGGACAATCAGAGCGCAGATTTTATAGGCGCAGATATCGGTAAGAATAATTTTGCGAACTGTGAACTTGTTAGAAAAGCTCTCTATACTAGAAGTGGTGAAGTAAGCTTTCAGCACAAATCTGGCGGAGAAAGCTGTATTAATGAAGGTGATTCGCTCACTGAATCTGGTTCGGAAGCTGAAAGAGATTCTGATTCATTTATAGTTGAAGCGATTACTTTAAATGATCTTATTGCAGATTATGCTCCTAAAGGTGTAGAATTTTTCAAAATGGACATAGAGGGCGCTGAGGTCGATATCGCGTATGATATAGCACTCTACATTAGCGATAATCCAAAGTCGTGGGCGGCAATAGCCTCATATCATGAAGTGGGAGAGGGGCGGAGCTCGCATATACTGGAAGAGAAATTTGCAGCGTATCCTAATCTAGTTTTTAAAACGGCTTATCCATATCATGAGACAACTTTTGTAGCGAATGTGAAGAATGAAGCTGTCGCAAATAATATTAGGAAAATGACTAGTTTTACCGTTGGCTGGAAAGCTATAAATAAGGATGTTGAAAGGCAGGGCGGATGAACGTAGATTTTGTTTGATGAATATAATACTCGTTATTATTGCGTTAATTTGTCGACTATTTTAAAGGATAAAATGAACTTTACATCCAAACACACGCTAGATATTTTTAAAGATACTTTCTCTCCGCATAATTCAAAATTTAACTCTAGCCATACGACTTTACGCAAAATTTTCATGTCAGCGATTATTGTGTTTTCTGCCATATCAATAATGGGAGCGCGTGGTTGCGGCAATAGCGGTACTGATTTTCCTGCCGATCAGGCAAAGGCCTTACAAGCATCACTTGATCAATCTAAGGCTGATTTTGGATTTCCAGGCGGGGCACTGGCTGTTCGAGAAGTAGGCGGCGCGACTTGGATGGGGGCTACGGGAATTGCAACTTTCGCCTCAAATGTAGCGGATGTTAAAGGGACATCAGATAAAGATTTCTTCCCTTCATTTTTTGTTTCCACCGCATGGGCCGGTTCATCCGATTTTGAAATGAGAACATATTTGTATACGCGCATTGGCAGTATGACAAAATCTTATACAGCCACCCTCATACTAAAAATGGTTGAGGAGGGGCTCTTGCGTTTAGAGGATACTATTGATGACTGGATGGGAGTTGGATATTACCCAAACAGTGATATCATAACAATCCGCCAACTACTGAATATGACTGCTGGAATAACGTCCTATACAGGAACCGGGACTTTTTATGCCCGTTATACTGCGGACTCTACTCAAGAATTTTTGCCAGAAGAGCTTGTTTCTTATGCGCGCGACAGTGCAACCCCGAATAATTTTGCTCCGGGTGCTGGCTGGAATTACTCAAATACAAATTTTGTAATTCTAGGACTTATTGCTGAAAAAGCAGGAGGTTCAAGTTTCAAAGAATTGATAACGACTAAAATTATAGAACCTTTGGGCTTGACCGATACATCTGTTCCAGCTGGCGAGAATAGGGCCGTTCCTTTGGAATATATAAGTGGATATAAAGACGATAGCGGTACTTGGGTAGACGCGACTTTATATTCTCCTACGATTGCTTTTTCAGCTGGCAATATGATTAGTACGTTGCCGAACATGCTGCAATGGATTGAGTCAATACATGAAATGAAATTACTCACCGAGTACTCAACGATTCAAATGATGGATTTTGTTTCAATGACCACCGGAGGGCCACTAAATGGTGGCACGGCTGGTTACGGTCTTGGATTATCTTATCACAAGGGCGCTATCGGACATGCAGGGGAGATCAATGGATATAAAGTTATAGTTAATAAGTACAAGAATCATTATTTCGCAGTGATTGTTAATACCGATTCTGCGGCGGGTAATGCCGAAGAAGTTTTCTGGCGCGCAGCTAGGGTTTTGTACCCTGATGATAATATTTAATAGGGCTATACGAGTTCTGAGATTCCATTAGCTACAAATGTAAAGTATGATTTTAGGGCATACTATGATTGGAATGACTGGTTTTGATGTTGATTTGTAGGTCATCTGCATGGATGCTAAAAAGAATAGTGGCGATAAGGTTATGATCAACTTTATGTTATTTTGGGAGTGCTAAATGGGTAAATTAGAATGGGTTGATTCTTTGAGCGTTGGCGTTAAGTCTATTGATGATGAGCATAAGAGGCTGATTAAGATAGCAAATTCTATCATTAAAATATCTTGTGACTTTTCTGACAGGGATAAACTAACACGCGCAATGTCGTGTTTGCGCGAGTACACCGTTTTTCATTTTTCAAATGAAGAGGCTTACATGGCATCAATTAGTTGCCCTGAATTAACAAAGCACTCCGCAGAGCATGCACGATTGAAGCGTGTAGTGAAAGAATTTCCAGCTAAAGCAACTTATCCCGCCCACTAAACGTCAGCACCACCATTAGGATTCCCAGAGGGGTAATCATTATAGATAGCGTGTTCTGCGGGGAAAAGGAACCGTCCATGAGCATTCCTGCGACAGTGCTTCCTATACCTTGGCATATAAGTAGAAGGCTGACGTATGAGGCTGATGCCATGCCTGAAGTCTCTTTAAATTTAGCGAACAGCGACTTTAAACTGATTGGCTCGATGAATCCGAAGCTGAATCCTAAAAGAGTCAAAGGGGCCATGAAGATAATGACATGTGACATAGATGAAGTCATGTCTAAAGCTGAAAACAGCACGCTGCCAGCGAGGCCGATAACTGCACCGAGTACAAAGAGCTTTTTCGGGGGAAATTTCTTAACGGCCCTTACAGCTGATAATTGACCAGCAATAATACCCGCTATGATTAGTATGTTGGCTATGGCGAATCCGGTCGGAGTTAGGCCGAAATCTGTTTGTAGAGATAGTGGGGTGATTACAAGGTAGGCTCCTTGAAATACTGCGAACATTAGTAGAGGTCCTGCTACCAATAATATCTGATTGGAAAGGAGGATATCTCGGTAATTTTTCAGGCTGCCAGCGAAGTCTACTCTGGGCGGTCGATTTTCCTTCGGGAGAGTTTCACCTAAGTAAATGGATGCAAAGCCGCTCGCGATGGACACACCTGTCAGAATGTAAAAGACAACACGCCACCCGACATATTCTATGACCACTCCGCCTATAAGCATAGATAGTATAGGGATAAGCGCGGTCATCGCGCCAAGCAGTCCTAGTACTGTGTATGCTTCGGGTCCCGGGCATTCATCTCGAACCATTGCTAATGTAGGAACTTGAATCAGTCCCACGCCAAGTCCTTGAATTACCCGCCCAGCCAGAAAAACAGTACCGCTGTCTGCCATAGGACACACTAAACTGCCCAGACAAAACAGAGCTAGTCCTGTGAGAACGAAGTTCCGTCGTCCCCACGCGTCAGACAGAGGTCCCGCCACAATCATTACTGCAGCAAAGCTGACGAAATAGAGCGTAAGTGTTGCGCTGAGCTCTTGACTGCTCATGGACAGATCACGTCCTATTTCTGGCAAGCCCGGTATAAAAATACTGGTTCCCATCCAGACTACACTGCTCAGCGCTGCGAGCGCTAGGCTAAAACCTTTGATGGACATGCCGTTTCTGGTTTTTTGCGAGACTTGAGTCAAACTTCTCTCCTACATTTCCAGCATTTCACTGTAGAGTTTCTGGACGTGCGTCTTTAGATTTTCAGCAAGAGGATCATGGAGATTGATTGATTCAAAGTCTACTGCGTAAGTTAAAGCTATATAAACAAGGTAGAATTTTGAGACTGAAATAGGTTTTACACCAGTAAAAATAGCGTTGAGCTGTCCCATTTTATTTTCAAGGTCTGGAGGAAGCTCTTCCCATGCCGGAACAAGAAAAAGAGCTACTTTGATGCCGTTGGCAAAAAGGAAGAATTTTTTTTGCCTAAACTTGTTTATCCAGTCTTCGCTTATGGTTTTTACTGTAACGTATGCGGTTCTTTCGAGTGGGTCTTCGTCTGTATCAAAGGTCGTGCTGTCAGCAAAGGTTGTGGTGTATGTTTCTATAAGTTCAGCTCTGCATCCGAATCTATTCAGCATGGGGGACATCACTCTATGGTGTTTTTCAGGCAAGTAGAGTCTGTCCATTGTGGGAGGGGTAGCCATCATGGCACAGAGTAGAAAATGCTCCCTTTGATCAATTTGAACTTTTAAACCC
This sequence comes from Maridesulfovibrio frigidus DSM 17176, assembly GCF_000711735.1. Taxonomy (NCBI): domain Bacteria; kingdom Pseudomonadati; phylum Thermodesulfobacteriota; class Desulfovibrionia; order Desulfovibrionales; family Desulfovibrionaceae; genus Maridesulfovibrio; species Maridesulfovibrio frigidus. Next base: position 709,427 of record NZ_JONL01000001.1, on the reverse strand, counting down.
TGGTAGTCAGCAGGCGTGCCTATAGACAGAAGAAGGGCTAGAGGTGTCGACCCTCCTTTTTCTGAAACTTTCTGAGAGGCTTTATGTGCGGTCACTATATTGGCGTAGAATAAATCAACCTGAATAGGGTTATCAGCCATGAAACTGCATATTTCGCGGAGAAGAAAAATGATTGCGCGAGTGGTTCTAAACTCTGGCCGGATCATTAGTGCTCCTGAGCAGGAGTATGTAGGAGATTCTTTTGAGAAAGAATAAGTTGAATTTCCTACTATAACGCCGTCTGATTCCACGAGTAAGCAGATGAGTTTGCCTTCGGATATATCTTTTGCAAGACGGGATTTATGATAAAATTCATCGTCTGGGTAAGAATATCTGTAGGTGTCGTAGGTCAGGTCAATGAGCGCAGCTGCATCGTCTGGTGTTGCTACGCGGGTAGTGAATTTAAATTTCTTTTTGGCTTCCTGCATTGATTCGGCGGGTGTTAGCAGCATTTTTTCATATGCATGATTCGCGAGTTTCTTTCTTATGTATACGCGCCATCCGTCCATGCCTAGATTCTTAAATTCGAGATCATCGACAGATTTTTCGGCTAGAAAATGCCATAACCCGCCCAGATTAGATTCTGCAGGTGTCGTAGGATCATAGGTCGGGATTTTATCCATATGCACTGGAGGTCCGGCATTGGATAGGGATATCTCCACCTGACCATCCATTAATAGCTGGAGAGTCACGCGGACAAGTTCCCAATCTTCCGCATCTGGATAGCTTTTGAATATAAAGACAAGAGTCTCTTCGAGAGCAAGTCTGATCCCTTCGGATTCATCTTTTTCACCGCCGGCAATCTTGACTATTTCGGTGGCCCAGTCCAGCACTACGGCAATAAACTGGATATCGTACGGAACCTCTACATGAGCTGCGAGGTGTTGTTGTATTTCGTCTTTATCCATGTCATTCATAAGAAAAGACTATGGTCCTATTGTTTTATTTGTAAATTATTGTAATTATATATGGTTTGCTTTGTGTTTGGGCTCTTTGTCCTGTATGACAAATTTTATTATGTAAATATAGGGGTTATTTATGTCCGAAGGTAGCTATTACTCAAAAATGGTTGAGAGAAATCTTGGTATTCTAGGTAAGGAAAGGCAGGAGAAGCTTAGAAATTCTACCATACCTGTCTTTGGAGTTGGTGCGCTCGGATCTGTTTCGGCTGAGATACTTGTCCGAAGCGGTGTGGGCGGATTGCGCATTGTGGATATCGACCATTTTGAAGCGTCTAATTTGAATCGTCAGCTTCATTGCTATAATTCTACTCTCGGGGAGCATAAAGTTGATGCCACTAAACGGTTCCTGCTTGACGTTAACCCAGAGCTGAGGCTCGAAGAATTTTACGTAACCGATGACGACTCAATAGGGCAGATGCTTGAAGGGGCCGAGGTCGTGCTTATGTGTATTGATGATATTATTCCTTCCATTCATGTCGCCAGAAGGTGTATGGAAGCTGGCCTTCCCATGGTTGAATCTGTGGCTATGCCGTACCTTAATGTCCGCGTTTTTGATAAAAACAGTGTCCCTTTCGAGACTTTCTACGGTTTTGGTACCGAGGATATGAGCATTGAGGAACTCTACAACATGTCCACTGAACAAAAGGACAAGTTGGTTGAGGAGTTGATTAAGACTTATGCTGGAATTGAGGGGGTTCTATCCTTTTATAATGAGGATGGCGCAGAAAAAATGATGGGTGGTAATTTCTCCACCTTCGCACCCATGGTCTGGATGCAGAGCGCCGCCATTGCGCTTGAAGCTGTTAAGATCATATTGGACTGGGGAACTATTTCATATGCACCGGATTATGCTATGTATGATCCGTTTACCCACAAAATGCTGAAGCATGTGGGGCCGGAAGGCAGGAAGTAACCAATGTCGTTTTCAGATAAAAAAGAGAATCAATCCGAACCATCCTTAAGTCGTCGCAATTTTCTTCAGACAGCGGGGATGGCATCGATAGCACTTGGAGCAATGGCAATGGCCCCTAGCGAAAGTGCTGCGAAAAGTTCGCCTATCAGAAAAAATAAACCAGCAGGAAAGATGAAAGCCAAGCCTTATAATGTTCTCTTGATCCTGACTGATCAGGAAAGGTATATGCCTGATTTGATTGGCAAAGGGCACTGGCCTGCAAGGGATAAACTTACCAAGATGGGAACAACCTTTGAGAATCACCAAGTTTGTTCAATGGTTTGTACTCCATCGCGTTCTGTAATTTTCACAGGCCAGCATATTCAGCACACCAAAATGTTTGATAATACTGACTTTCCATGGATATCGGATATGTCATACGACATTCCTACTGTGGGCCATATGATGCGCGATGCTGGATACTATACTGCGTACCAAGGCAAATGGCATCTTAATCGCGAATTACACGAGCCGGTTGATACTGAAAAAGGTTATAAGCTTATCGGCCATGATATCATGGATAAATACGGCTTTTCGGATTTCACCGGTATAGGCGATGAAATAGGCATGACCCGAGGTGGATATGACTATGATCAGTTTGTAACGGCTACGGCGCAAACGTGGTTGCGGACCAAGGGAAAAAAACTAAGCGCAGAAGATGCTCCGTGGTTCCTGACAGTGGGGCTCGTTAACCCGCATGATGTTATGTTTTACGATACTGATGGACCCGGTGAGGATGTTCAGAGCAGCACTAAATTATCGTGTGACATTGAACCTGCCCCTGACGACAGAGTATACAAGAAGGAATGGAATGTTCCCCTGTCGCCGAGTCGCAAACAACCGTGGGATGAGCCGGGGCGGCCCAATGCTCACTATGAATATCAGAAGTCTCAGACGTACCTCACCGGACATTTTCCCAATGAGGACAAGCGTTGGAAGAAGCTGCAGGACTATTATCTAAACTGTATCAGCGACAACGACCGTTCGGTGGATATTCTGCTAACGGAACTTGAGAATCTTGGAATGCTGGATGACACGATAGTCATATTTACGTCTGATCATGGAGAACTTTGCGGTGGACATGGTATGTCCGGCAAGGGTGCGACGGCCTATCAGGAACAGGATAATGTTCCGTTTATTGTTTACCACCCAGATATTAAAGGCGGCAAAAAGTGTAAGTCCATTACGTCTCACCTCGACTTAATACCGACAATTTTAGGCATGACTGGCAGTGATAAAAAGTTGGAAAAGAAAATTACGGATCCGCTCAAAGGGAATGACTTTTCGCCTTTGCTGGAGCAACCCGAGAAAGCGAGTATGAACGCTGTCCGCAATGGCACATTGTATTGCTACAACATGTGGGCGTTTATGGATGCAGATTGGATGGGGAAGGTCGCTGCGGAATTAGCTGCCGGAACTAAATTGACCTTTGAAAATATGCCGAGGCCCGATACAAAGAAACGGTCTGCCATTCGAAGTGTGTTTGACGGACAATATAAGTTCAGCAGGTATTTTAATCCTCAGGAACACAACACTCCTAAGACAATTGCCGAAATTTATGAAGTTAATGATGTTGAATTATACGATCTAAAAAGTGATCCACATGAGCTGAAAAACCTTGCTTATGATTCGGAAAACTCTGAACTCCTGCTTACCATGAACAAGAAAATGAATGAATTGATTGCACATGAAGTAGGCGCGGATGATGGCTCATTTTTACCCAATATAGAAGGCGTAAACTGGACCTTTGACAGGTTTGTACTGTGATGAATAAAGCTGAAACGTTAGCCGGTTTGAACGTGCGGGGGTAACTGTGCATTTTCAAGTAATGGCTAAGCCCACGGGTGCGTCATGCAATCTTGGTTGCAAATACTGTTTCTACACCGAAAAGCACAGCTTATATGGTGGTCACGATTCACACAGAATGTCCTTGGAAGTTCTTGAGGAGTACGTTCGGCAGTATATAGAATCGCAGGAAGGGCCGGAAGTTCAATTTGCGTGGCAGGGCGGTGAACCTACGCTGATGGAAATTGAATTCTTTCGGTCTGCGATCAATTTGCAGCGAAAATATTGTGCTGGCAAAAACATAACCAATTCCATTCAGACCAACGGTACATTGCTAACGGATGAGTGGTGCGCTTTTCTTAAAGAGAATAACTTTCTTGTCGGCATAAGTATTGATGGACCAAGAGAATTGCATGATCGGTATCGGGTTACAGTAGGTGGCCGGCCGACATTTGACTCTGTAATGAATGGGGTGGAAAATCTCAAGAAATATGGAATTGAGTTTAATACACTAACCGTTATCAATAGATTAAATTCTCGTCACCCTCTTGAGGTTTATCGATTCCTTAAGAGCATCGGCGATGGCCATATGCAGTTCATCCCTGCCGTTGAGCGTATGCCTGGGCAGAGTTCAAAAGATCTTGGGCTTAATTTGGCCATTCCTCCTTCCTCTGTCGATTCCCCGGAGAATTTGAAGCTTACTTCGTGGAGCGTTTTGCCAGACCAATTCGCATCGTTTTATATCAGCATATTTAATGAGTGGGTCCATAACGATGTCGGAGAATTTTTTATTCAGTTCTTTGACGTTACGCTAGGTAATTGGCTTGGCGCAGGTTCAGGACTTTGTCATTTTTCGCCAAAGTGTGGGCAAGCCGGAGCATTAGAACATAACGGTGATATCTATTCTTGTGATCATTATGTTTACCCCCAACATAAGTTAGGCAATATTTTAGAAGCTCCTTTGGCAGAGCTTATGGAGTCTGAGGTTCAAGTCCGGTTTGGGGACGATAAACTGATGGCTCTTGCCGAATGTTGCACCAAGTGTGAAGTGCGGTTTGTCTGCCATGGAGATTGCCCTAAGCATAGGTTTAATCCGTCTTCAGATGGAACCGCAGCGGTGAGCTATCTTTGCACTGCATACAAGCAAATATTCACCTATATGGCTCCTTATATGGATATCATGGCGCAGCTTGTTCGCGCTGGCCGGCCGGTACCAGAAATTAAGCAGATATTACTTCAGCAGGAAAAGGGGCGCAGTATTGTCAAGCCAAGCCGCAATTCTGCTTGCCCGTGTGGAAGCGGCAAGAAGTATAAGAGGTGCTGCGGTATATAGTTTTTTGATGGAGCAGTGTGGTTATCGTTATAATAATTGCCACAGACGGATAACGCTTGTAAGTGAAGTGTATGGTATAATATTATGTAATTTTAGATTATATTGCTTGTGTCTTGTTCGTGAATTTCAGGGAGTTATGTATGCGCTGGCCTCGTTCAATTGGAATCCGCTGTAAGTTAATAGCTGTTTTCGTGCTCATCAAAGTTTTGCCTTTGATAGTTTTGGCTTGGGTCGCGTGGAATGGTATCACCATTTTAGGTCATAGCGTTGAAGACAAAGTTGTTCAATTATCTACTGAATCCCAAGGCACTATAACGAATATCAGTGATATGGCTGTGGAGAGCTCCATTCGGGCTTTGGATCTCAAGTCCAGAGAAACGATAGAACGATTAACTACAGACACTGCCATAGATGTTGCTGAATTTTTGTATGCTAGAGATAACGATATCCTTCTTGCCTCAAGCCTGCCCCCCACTGAAGATAGCTATAAAACATTTCTTACTCCACTAGCCGGATATATAACGGAGCCTCCTGTTTGGGTTCTTAACGAAGCTGGCGACTCCTGGGTTCCAGAAGACTCTGTTTTGCCTGCCGAGACGGTAATTGCGTCCCGCAATTCTGATAATGCAAAGGATTTTCATTCACGTCTGCCGGATAATTCAGCAACGCGCGTAAAACTCCCCTTGTTTCTTGAAATGACCTATGTTGACGTAAATGGAATGGAGCTGGTTAAGGTTACCTCCTCGGACATTTTACCGAATGAGAAAAAGAATGTTTCGGATACGGCCAATACATATTGCAAGGCGGAAAATTATTTTTCAGAACTTAAGAAGCTGGCTCCCGGAGAAATTTATGTTTCCGAGGTAATTGGAGCGTATCAGAAAAGCCCTATCATCGGAGCTTTCACTAAAGCCCGGGCGATGGAAAAAGGTATTGCCTTTGATCCTGAAAACGCGGGCTATGCGGGTAAGGAAAACCCTGTGGGCAAACGCTATCAGGGGGTTGTCCGGTGGGCGACTCCGGTAGTTAGGGACGGGCGTATAACTGGGTACGTAACTTTGGCTTTAGATCATACTCATATAATGGAGTTCACGGATTATATTATTCCTACTGCTGAGCGCTACACTACAATTTCTGATGCGTCCTCTGGAAACTACGCTTTTATGTGGGATTACAAGGATCGTAACATCTCCCACCCTCGTGACTATTTCATTACTGGATATGATCCGGAGACAGGGCAGCCCGCTATTCCTTGGCTTTCAAAAGGGATGTTTGATGATTATGAACAAAGTGGTCTGACCATTTCGGAGTGGGAAGAGACAGCGCCGGTGCTTAAAGATCAGTCACTTAAGAAAAAGCCTTCCATTGAGTTGATGGATGCTGGGCTTGTGGGGCTGGATTGCCGTTATCTTAATTTTGCCCCTCAGTGCGATGGCTGGAATAATCTTACTAAAAATGGTGGATCGGGTTCTTTTGTCATTCTGTGGAGTGGGATATGGAAGTTAACTACGGCGGCAGCCATTCCTTACCACACGGGTATTTATTCAGGGCCGCGCGGGTTCGGGTTCATTACTGTCGGAGCTAATGTTAATGAGTTCCATAAGGCTGCAACAGAAACCGGTGAAAAAATAGCTGGTGTCGCTGCCGAGTTCCAAGCCACGCTAAAAAAACAAAACGACGACACTCAGCAGCACTTAAAATTATCACAGTCTAAGACCTCGAAAGAGATAATGGTATCCACTCTGTTTATGGTGGTAATAGTCATCTTCATCGCAGTATTCATGGCCTCGACTCTCACCAATAAAATCACTGATATGATCAAGGGGATACGCAAGTTTAAGGATGGGCACCTAGATAGCCGCCTTAAAGAGGAATCTAGCGATGAGATTGGGCAATTGGCCCATACTTTCAACGAAATGACAGACGATATTCAAGAATTAATTATAAATTTACGACAGGCTGAAGAGAATTATCGTGGTTTTTTCGAGAACGCGACCGAAGGTATTTTCCGTACAACTGTTGCTGGAAGACTAATAAATGTTAATCCGGCATTTGCTAGTTTAGTGGGATTTGGTACACCTCAGGAACTGCTAGATAGTGTGCAGGATATTGGTGCCCATCTATATTCCGATCCCGAGAGAAGGAAGGAGCTTCTTCGGAAGCTTGAGCAAGACGGATCCGTACGGGACTTTGAATATGAAGTGACATTACCGTCCGGAGAATCCCGTTTTTTGACGACTTATTGCCAACTGGTAACCGGAGAAGACGGCGAGGTCTATCTGGAGGGTATGGCAACTGATATTTCTGAACGCAAGCTCAAGGAGCAGGCAGAAATTGAGAAGGAAGCCGCTCTTTCTGCTAACGAGTCTAAGTCCAGGTTCCTTGCCACCATGAGCCATGAAATACGTACCCCTCTGAACTTTATCATGGGCATGCCTGATATACTGTCTGAAACTGATCTGACTGGTGAACAGAATAAAATTGTGAATATGTTCAAATCAGCTGGAGAAGGCTTGTTGCGGCTGATCAATGAAATTTTAGATTTTTCTAAGATTGAAGCTGGACAGATTATCATCGATGAAACCGAATTTAATCTGGTCGAACTACTGGACAGCGTAGCCTGCATCATGAGTGTTAAAGCCAGAACTGAAGGCCTTATATTTGAGTGTTTAGTTCACAAGAATACTCCTCGTTGGGTTAAAGGGGATGAGCTAAGGGTCAGGCAGATATTAATGAATTTGGTTGGTAATGCCATAAAATTCACTAATGAAGGCCTCGTAAAAGTGGAAGTCAGTGCTAGTTTCCGTGATGAACAAAATGTCCAAGTATCTTTCAGTGTCAGTGATACAGGTATCGGTATTGGGAAGGAAAAAATAGCAACGGTCTTTGAAAGCTTCACTCAGGCCGATTCCTCAACGACCCGTCAGTACGGAGGTACCGGTCTTGGTTTGACCATATCGAAACGATTACTTGAGCTTATGGGCGGACACATTGAGGTGACAAGTAGTTTGGGCGACGGTACGATGTTTTCGTTTACTCTTCCCTTTGAGGTTTGCCATCCCGTTCCTGAGGACGAAGAATCTGTTCCGGCTGAAGTTTGCATTACCATAGATTCTGGTTTCAAGAAGGTACTCATCGTTGAAGATTCAGAAAGTAACCAAATGCTCATTGAGCATTTTCTGAAAGATAGTGGGCACACTTTGTTGATCGCCGATAATGGTCTGGATGGATTGAACATGTACAAAGAAGAAGGCGATATAGACATAATACTTATGGATATGCAGATGCCTGTCATGGATGGTATTGATGCCACTATGGCTGTACGTGCTTATGAAAAGGAACAGAATATTCCCGCTGTTCATATTGTGGCTCTCACAGCTAACGCTTTTGAAGACGATAAAATGAGATGTTTTGAATCTGGATGTGACCACTTTGTGGCAAAACCAGTTCGTAAAAAGGAGCTGCTCGCAGCCATCGGTTTCGGGAGCGAAAAATAACTTACCCTGATTTTGCAGATGTCTTCTGATGCTTTGTTCGGGGAGTGGTGTTATCAAATTAAGTGTATTGGATATCCGCAAATCTTCTTCGCAAAATTTTCCCAAAAAAAGCTGGTTATCTTTTGATAACCAGCTTTTTTTAGGTATAAAATATTCTAGAAACGATACTTAAGAGAGAACAAAGCGCGGCGGATGTTACCCTAAGTCGTGCTTGTCTTTATGATCTCCATTAGAATCTCTCATTGTCCATTCTTGCGAAAATCGGTATTCAGGTCCTGCTGTGAATTTTCATTCTTTGGCAAATTTCTAGTCTAAACTTCCTTTAATGTTTTGATAAATACCTTTTGAGAATGTTGCCAAAAGATTCATGCGTAAGGTTCTTTAAGCAACAACTTCCTTCCTTTTTGCCGTTATTTGACTTACAAAATTATCTAAATATCCTTTACAATATATGGGGAGCGATATGAAGAAGGTCTTTTATTCGTGTGTACTGGCTGGATTTACATTTATTTTTTTGGCAAGAAATACTGTTGCAGCAGGAGATATGTGTCCAGTTGCTAAGGAATTTTCTGTTAAGGCTGTAGCCGGTTTTGAACAAAATCCTAAAAAGTCACTTGCTGGGCTGCTTCAAGCTCATAAATGGTGTCCTTCTGATGATAAAATTACTTTTAATTTAGGACAAGCGTACTATAAGTATAAACGTCCTGACAATGCTTACGAGGTATGGTCAGCACTTTACCAAAAAACTCCCAAGAATAAAAAACTTGCCCAGAGCCTAGGGTGGCTCGCGTTTAAACTTGGCAAAACAGATGAAGCCCTTTCATGGGCTAAAAAGAGTGGAAGGACTAAAAGTTCTGTCGCACTAACTTTAGAAGTGCTGTTTCGCAAAGGGGATTATGAAAAAGCCCATACTTACGCTTCATCTGAATCTGCTATTCTCGGTTCTGCTAGTGTTGAAAAAGCTGCTGGGTTTATGGTGGAAAAAAAGTGGCAATTGTTCAGGAGCGGCGATAAGGAAAGTGCAACTAAATCTATCGTAGCCATGAGCAGCCGTTACCCTAGTTCCAAATTAATTACCGAAGCTAAAGATAAAATGATCATGGCTATGTGGGACGATTCTGCTGATATTCCGCTCCCCACACCTTTGCCAGACAGTACTTTTGTTGCTGTTGCAACTGGCGGTAGAGTCTCTCAAGCCAGCGAAGAACTAGCTCTAAGTAAACATGCGAAGACTGCTCCTGCTACGGATCAGGCGTATGCTGTACTTGTTGGTGTTCGTAAATACCAGACTATTAACGGTCCCCGCTATGCTGATAATGATGCCAAGCAGATGCAGCGCATGCTTACACGTATGGGGGGATTTAAAAATGATTTTGCGCACGTAAAACTTCTTCTAAACCGAGAAGCAACGCTTGGAAATATTTTAAATAATATCGATTGGCTTGAGCGCAAAGCCCGCTTGAATCCGAATGCCAAAGTTGTCTTTTATTTTTCGGGACATGGCTCTCCTGTGCTTGGTACAGATAAGACTACAATAAAAGACGGATTGCTGATTCCATATGAGGCGAACCTTGATGGACTTAGTGATCGCACCGCTATTTCTCTTGCAGGTCTTGATAAACGTTTCTCCAAAATTCAAAACAACAATATGGTGACAATTATCGATGCTTGTTTTTCCGGTTCTGGAAAAAGTGCATCGGGAATGAAACTGATTAAGCCTAGAGTTAAAAAGAACCTGATTTCTGGTGACAAGCAGTTTATAACCGCCTCTGCTGCGGACCGTCCTGCTGAAGAATATGCTCCTGGCAGGCAAGGGGCTTTCAGCTATTTTTTCCTAAAGGGACTTATGGGGCCGGGTGATACCAATCAGGATGGCTGGGTTGATACTGTGGAAGCTTTCACATATGCGAAGTCTAAATTATCCGCGCTGGATCTTGGACAAAATCCTAAAATTACTACCAACAAACCTCTTAAGCTCAGCAAAATAAATTAAATATATTCATTGAAGGCTGCTTTGCTAAGGTAAAAAAATATGATTCGTAATAAGCTATTAATATTTTGTGTTGTATGCTCTCTCTCTACTTTATTTGCAGTTAACTACACCAGTGCGGGACTTTTCAGCTCTCCTGATAATTTGCAGGAGGCCGGGGAGGAACTTGCGCAGAATTTGAGTGTTGCTGGCGTACTCGCTAATAAGAGGATTGCGGTTCTGGAGTTTAAAACTCAAGGGGCCGTGCAAGACTCTATGCTTGGCAAGCGAATAGCTGAGTACGTTTCATCTGGTTTGGTGGGCATTAAGGATCATAATTGGGATGTTGTGGACAGGTTCGAAATCGCGCGCTTAAGAAATGAAATGGAAGAGCATAAGGACAGTGTTTTCGACTTTAACGTCTGGATGCGAAAGAAGCTTCAAGCCGATCTTTTGGTACTTGGAAACTATGTGATAGCTGGTGATGATATTTCAATTACAACAAAGATTGTAAATCCGGAAAGCGGTAGTACTGTAAGTTCGGCTTCTATAACTTTGTCTGCAAATAGTGAGATAAAACAGCTTTCGAAGACTAGAAAACCTCGCACAAAATTTGCGGGAGCAGTCGAGGATATTACAGCCATTTTAACTGGCAACGGGAGAGGAATAGGCAATCAAGGTAAGAGTTCTTCGGCTCTTAAACTTTATAAAATTGCCGGAGGAAATCGGATTCCTTTTAAACGATCAAATGTCCCAGTGTTTAATGTTGGCGATAAAATGGGTTTTTCCGTTATGCCGCCCATTAATTCTAAGCTATACATTTTCAATTACGAGCCCGGAGCAGAAAAAGGGGAGGCTATACTTTTATATCCTATACCGGGACTGAGATTAGAAAGTTTTCCAGCTAAAAGAACCCGCAGATTTCCATCTTACGTTTCGAGGGGGGTTACTTCTTACGATGTCGATCCGCCCCTAGGACGCATGGTATTTAAGATTATCGGCGTGGATGACACAATAAATCTAGACCTGACCAATTCGTTGAAGGTTGAAGACGGATATTACTTGCTAGATTCTAGCAACTTAAACTCCTTCATGGATGACCTTTCCTCGCTTCCGGATATCTCTTGGTGGTCCGAAGACGTCGAATTTTGGATTCAATAAATTTTTATCTACCCCAATTTACAATCTATATAATTTAATATGAAGAAAATTATATTCCTGACTCTTCTCATACTTGCATGCGCCGCTCTAGCTTACGCTGTGAACCCTGACGATTATATTGATCAGGAGTTTATGACGTATGATGAGAAACCTGATCGGTCGGAAGGGCAGACGTCTTCCCATTCATTCTCATTGAGTTCTGCTAAAAAGGGCGACACATGGACCGATCCCGCTACGGGTATGGAATTTGTCTGGGTCCCTGCAGGTTGTTTTCAAATGGGTAGCAATGAGGGCAATAGTGACGAAAAACCTGTTCATGAAGTTTGTTTAGATGGTTTCTGGATGGGTAAGTATGAGGTGACTCAAGCTGAATGGCTAAAGGTGGTGGGTAGTAATCCATCTGTGTTTAACGGTAGTCGTTATCCTGTGGAAAAAGTTTCATGGAATGATACTCAATCTTTCATTAAAAAGATAAATTCTAAAGATAATGGAAAATTTCGTTTACCCTCGGAAGCTGAATGGGAGTATGCAGCCCGCAGTGGTGGCAATAATCAAAAATATGTAGGTGGTGACAATATAGATGTAGACGCATGGTATGCCGTTAGCCTTGGCGGAACCCACCAAGTTGGAACTCAGCCCCCTAACGCTATTGGTTTGTATGATATGGGGGGCAATGTAAGTGAATGGTGTGAGGACTGGCATAGTGCTACAGCATACTTAGAACACTCTAGAAATAATCCCATATATATTAGCGGTGATTTTAACCGTGTGATACGTGGTGGCGGTTGGTCCGACTACCCCCCCGATACTCGGCTTGCTGCTCGCAACCATTTAGATCCTGACTCCGCTTACGGCACCATTGGTTTCCGCCTTGTGAGAACAAATAATTAGCTTATGAAAAAAATTATACTACTAACTCTTCTCATACTTGCCTGCACCGCTCTAGCTTACGCTGTGAACCCTGATGATTATATTGATCAGGAGTTTATGGTGTATGATAAGAAACCCGTTCTGGCAAAAAAACTGACGACATCTAGTTCTATCCAAATCCAGAAAACCTACACCGAACCCGCTACTGGTATGAAATTCGTATGGGTTCCGGCAGGTTGTTTCCAGATGGGTAGCAATTCCGGTGAGGACGATGAAAAACCTATTCATGAAGTTTGTGTGAATAGTTTTTGGATGGGTAAACATGAAGTGACCAACGCACAGTACCGCAAATTTAAATCTAGTCACGAAAGCAAAAGTAAAAGTATAGGTAATATGGGTAATTCTTTGAATGGGAACACCCAACCAGTTGTACAAGTTTCGTGGCAAGATGCTACTAGTTACGCTAATTGGCTGTCTTCCAAAGGTCATGGTAAATTCCGTTTGCCCACTGAAGCTGAATGGGAATATGCGGCTCGAGGTGGCGACAATAATCACAAGTATGCCGGGGGTAACAATGAGGACACTGTTTCCTGGTATTACCAAAATAGCGCAGAGCGTACTCATAGTGTGGGCACAAAACTTCGTAATGGTTTTGGGTTATTTGATATGAGTGGTAATGTTTATGAATGGTGTGAGGATTGGTACGATAAAAATGCATATTCCAAACACTCTCGCAAGGATCCGATATATAGGAGCGAGGGCGATGTTCATGTGATACGTGGTGGTAGCTGGCTCAACGGGCCTAGCACCCTCCGGTCTGCTAGCCGACGCAAGTGTAATTCTAGCTTCAGGTATAACCTCCTCGGCTTTCGCCTCGTCCGAACAAATTAACTTCTGTAATTTTACCTTTTAATTAAGGAATTTTCTTGAGAGTTGTCCTTATTTTAGTGTTTCCGTCCTATAGATAAAAACGTAAATAGACTTACGCAGCTAGGTTGCTAATAATTAGTATATATATAGTAGTTTTCAAGGGACGCAGCAAAATTACTTCCCGCAAAATTATTCACAAACAAAGCTGGCTATCTTTCGATAACCAGCTTTGTTCTAACTAATAGTATGCACGAGCCGTTTTGAACTATTGGTCCCTTGCCGGAGGGGGGAGAATATATGCACGAGCGTAGGCTATAGTGACTTGAGGCGAGCTAAAGCTTTTTCCAATTCCTGAACAGCCAAATCGCGTTTGGCTGAGGTCAGTTTCTCTAAATCTAGTTGCAAACGTATCCCTTCTTCTTCGCTACGAATGAATCTGCTGTCGCTATCAAGGTTGTCATATAGTCCAAGAATTGAGTAGGGCCTGACTTCGCGCCGGATTCCCTTGACAGTTATGGGGGCGCGCGACTCGGTTGCAACGATGTCGTTAACTAGAGCGAAAGTTTCATATGACATTAGGATGCCACCGGGGTCGGCCTGAGCCTCTAGACGGGCAGCAAGGTTAACTTCTCCACCAATTATTGTGTAATCCATGCGGTCCTCAGAACCGAAGTTACCTACGTTGCAATATCCGGTATTAACGCCAATGCGCATACGGAATGGCTTCTCATAGCCCAGAGCACGCCATTCTCCGTCCAGTTGGGCCATACGCCGCTGCATTGCTACAGCCATATTGATACAGGCTTTCGCGTCTTCTTTAACCCCAAGAGTTTGTGGATCACCAAAAAACATAAGCATGGCGTCGCCTATGAATTTGTCGATGGTAGCACCGTATTCAAGGGCGATTTTAGACATCTCGGTGAAGTAGCGATTGAGTAAGGCTGTGAGGTCTTCGGGTTGCAGGTCATCAGTCGTTTGGGTGAAATTTTTGATATCGCTAAAAAAAACAGTTAGTTTCTTACGCTCTGTTGAAAGCTTAACATCTCGTGCTCCGGAAAAAATAGAGGCGTAGACCTGAGGCGAGAGGTATTTGGATAGCTTGGTTGAAAGAGAACCCAGTTCTTTGTTGCGTTCGTCTAGTTCTTTTGCTGCGATGTCTCGCTCGTCCTGAGCTTTGCGCTGTTCAGTGATATCTAGCCCAACACATAGGGTGCCAATTATTTTTCCTGTATCTTCATCAAAGAGAGACTTATTAGTCCAGTTGACCCAGACTCTGGATCCGTCCTTGCGGGTATTCTCGTTTTCATTACTGGCATATTCATCTGGATTCAGGGAAATATTTTCTAGTAGTTCATTGAGATTACGCCCTGTGGATTCCTCTTCAGGTACTATTGTCCCGACAGCACTGCGACCGAGAACCTCTTCTTCTGAGAATCCAAAAAATTCCTGAGCATATTCATTGAAGAATGTAATGTTGCCCCATTGATCCAGTTTAAGAATGATGCTGCTAGCGTTTTCTACCAGTTCACGGTATTTTACTTCGCTTTCACGCACTGCTTCTTCCATGCGCATTCTTTCTGTGATGTCTTCTTTGACTGAAACGAAGTGGGTGATCTCACCAAAATCATCGGCAATTGGTGCGATTGTGGCACTTTCCCAGTATTCTTCTCCGTTTTTCCTGCGATTGTGAAAATTACCTTTCCATGCTTTGCCTTCAAGAATAGTCGTCCACATGTTCTCGTACACGTACTTGGGGGTTTTGCCCGAGCTGAGGAAGCGAGGCGTTTTGCCCAAAATTTCTTCAAGGGAATAGCCGGTCACGGTACAAAAGGATGGATTGACATATTCAATCACACCTTTCTTATCTGTAATTGCGACTGAGACTGGACTTTGCTCAACTACTTGAGAAAGCTTTTTGATGGCTTCTTGAGCGCGTTTTTGCTCTGTAACATCCCGCACCGAGGCTATAACCTGTGTCTCTTGCCCTGTTTGAATGGGGTTAAGTTTGACGTCGATTGCTAGGATATTTCCATCTTTGGTTAATGCTTCAAAGTTGGCGGCAGGTGAAATTTTTTGATTCACACCAGCTCGGAAGAAGCTTTGAACCTTTTCGGGATGATCTTTACGCTGATCTTTGGGAATCAGCATTTCTATTGGCTCACCTAGCATTTCCTCGCGAGAGTAACCAAAAGTATTTTCTGCCTGAGTGTTAACAAAGGTAATTTTCCCGAAACAATTTATAATAACCAGTGCGTCTGGTGCTCCTTCGAGCACAGTCTGGATACGACTCTCACTGTCTCGTAGAGCGAGTTCTGTGCGTTGCCGTTCTTCAACTTCAGCCGCAAGCTCAACGTTTTTGTTGGTAAGACTACGCATGAGTTCATCGCGCGAAGGAAGCGCAATCATGGTCTGGATTTCATTGAGTGGGTAGTCTGTGGTAGAACTATTATGATCGGGTAGTAGTTTTGTGGCACTTAATAATCGAGTCGGGCGGCAACCTTCGGGTGAAACTGTATCGAAAAAATCACTGATTACAGCCAATGGGCGAATGGGCTGATCGAAGCTAAAGTTGAGATGTAAAAACAGATTTCTCTGCTCCGCCATGAGTCCAATATCAAGCACGTTCTCTATGTCTGGATTTTGGCTCGGGCGGCAGAGCTCTGAGATAAAAGTAGCTATTTTAGTAGCATTGATCTGATCAAAACCCAGCATTTCGGCGAGTTTCAATATTTTTTTCCGAGCCTCGTTAAACGAGTCGGCATTAAAAACTATGACCTTACCCAGTTCAATCACGGAACATACCTCATTACCAGACAGGAGGTGTCATCATCTCCTTTGGCAAAAAACTGCATGACACGGCCTACTATTTCTTCGGCAGAACCGATCAGCAACCCCGGCTGATCATGGGCTTCGAAATGTTCTCGCACTCCGTCTGAGTAGAGCATGACGATGTCTCCCGGGTGCAGGTTAAATACCTGCTCACGTGGTTGCGACATGATATAGCCTATGATCCCGTCACGAGGCACCGTACGTATATGCTCACTGCCGAAAATGCGGCAGGTGATGTTGCCTACACCTGTAAAGCTAAGCTCGCCCGTAGCGTAGTTCAGGCGGCACATACTGGCCACAGCTCCGCGAGTTCCGCGCAGATGCTTATGTAGCCCTTGCATAGTATCCAGCAACGGCAGGTCGTAGTTTTCTGCTAGAAATGCATCGGCCATTAAGGCCACTTCATGTGCTTCTGGTCCATGTCCAAGCACGTCAACCAGTGCAATGAAACATTCGGTTTCTCCTATATGATACATGCCTGTGTCGCCACATGCGTCAGCGGGTCCTTCTAGAGAACGTAAAGCTAAATGGCAATCTGCTTGTGTCATGTCTGGAGCCTCCACTTGCGTGCTATGCACTTGGTTCCCTGACCCGGTACCGATTCGATACTGAATTCATCCATAAGTCTTTTAACTCCTGGCAATCCCAGCCCGAGACTGTTTCCGCTGCTGTAGTTGTCCTGCATGGCCTTTTCTACATCCTCTATTCCCGGTCCGGAATCATTGGCCACCGCTTCGATGCCAATACGGTCGCCATCGGAGACAATACTGATTGTTACAGAACCTCCGCCGGCATAGCGAACGATATTTGTCGCCAGCTCGGACACGGCAGTGGCAATCATGAACTGGTCCGTTTCCTCAAAACCTGCTAGCGCCGCAGTATGTCGTGCTGCACCGACAGCCGCACCGGTATCCGACAAATCAATGAGATCAATGTATGTTTCTTCAGAATGTGTCATCATACTCGGTGTCGTTAGGTAATTCTTTATTCTCTGTCGAGGAGTCCTTTTCGCCTTCCCAGTCTTCCTGTTCCTGATTAAGACACTCATTATCTTTCAGACTTCCGTCAATGTCTTCATCCAGATCTTCGTCAGGTTCTTCGTCTGAAATATCAGCTTTTACCATTGGAGGATTTAGAATTACAAATGCATCCTCTACGTTGCGAGCTGCCAGAATGTCGTCACAATCAACTTCTAGATCAATCAGTGCGGAAACAACCCCCGGCTGAAGGCCCACAAAGACAGTCTTGGCACCCAGCAAGGCCACTGTGCGTGCGGTATCTGCGAGCAAGTCATACCCCACAGAATCTATTATCTGTATGGTGGAAACATCAATGAGAACTCCACGCGCGGATAGGGCATGTACTTTTTCAAGAACGCAGCGGCGCAAGGAACGGAAGGATTCGTCCCCGAAATCATCCGGTGTTTGGACCATGAGCACGCCATCAAGTACATGCATCCCCAGTCGGGGAGATGATTGGGCGTCAGACATAATCAAATTCTCCGGTAAGGTTATTACGCTTAGGTTTGTGGGTTAGACTCACACCTCGCTCACTTTTTCTTTTTCACTTCTAAGTTCATGAGAGTGAAGGCGTCACCAAGTGCATCACGAAGGCTGGAGTTGGTTGCCACATCACCGAGATCTATACCCAGTTGCACCAGAGTCTCTGCCACAGCCGGAGATATTCCGGAGATGATACAGCGGCAACCCATAAGTTTTGTTGCTTTGGTTATTTTTATAAGATGGTTGGCCACAGCTGTATCCACTGCCGCTACCCCCTGGATATCCAGAATAATAGTTTTAGCGGAGGTCTCTTTGATTTTGTTCAGCATGGCATTCATCATTTGCTTGGCACGCAAAGAATCAATAATCCCGAGCACCGGAAGCACGACGATTCCTTCCCACAGGCTTATGGCTGGAGTAGAAATTTCTTGAATAGTACGACTTTGTTCGCGAAGTCGGTTTTCGTCTCGAACTCGCTCGGTAATGTCAATGGCATATTCAAGTCCTCCGATGATCTTTCCATTTTCATCCCTCAGTGGAGCAGCAGTGTATTCGATGGGAACGGTTCTGCTGTTGATGGTCAGTTCATTTCTCGCAGTGCAGGCTTTGCCGCTTTCCATGGCATGTTTCATACGGCATTCCGTAGTGTCACAATGCTTGGATTTAAATAGACTGGCGCAAGTTTTGCCGAGAATGTCAGCTATGTTCATTCCTAGAAGGGATTGGCCTGCCTTATTCATGAAAATGACTTCCATGTTGGTATTGACTGCAAATACTGGTGTAGGCAGTTGATCGAGCACCTGTACTGCTAAATCTGTTCCCATAGCGCCCATTACAATTTCTTGATTTTCGACCATATGGCTTTCTCCTGTATAGATTTTGTGTGACATGTTTTGTACCTGTCGCTAATTAGCACTATTACACTAATTTCTATGTAAGTTTGTGGTAGGAATATATTATTGACTAGTTATCACCGCGAAAAGATAAAAGTCAATTGATGTGCTTATGTGATTACGATTATTGCTTATACTAGGGAGCTTGAGTGAGGTTGGTTACTGTTTCGGAGTGGCAGAGACCGCCGCAAACTACGCAATGAATGAAGGAAATGTAGAAATCGCAATAAATAAAAATAATCATTAAAATCAGCCTATTATTAATTAAGCAGAAATTAGCGGGGAACCAGCAAAGTTCTCCAAAATGTTGCCCACAAAAAAAAGCTGGCTATCTTTCGATAACCAGCCTTGTTCTACCTAATGGTAGGCACGAGCAGCTTTGAACTGCTGACCCCTTGCATGTCAAGCCAGAGGTGTGGTCTGTATGTATTGAAATAATTGAAGAAAATTTTACGTTGGGAACACTTTTTGGCGATTTTACGGGGGTGGGTGGTTCCCCGAAGAGGAAATAGAAATTTACTTTTTTGAAAGGCGTTGCGTCCTTAATAAATAAGCAGGCCAGCCTCAAAAAAGAAGCTGACCTGCAAAAACGATTATGCTTTCATTCAATTTTATGGAGCGAAGCCGCTTTTATTTGAATTGTATTCTACATGCCAAGCATTTTGAGTCTTCTTTCTTAAAGAAATACCAAGTTCCTAATAGAAGACAAAATAATCCTGATATGCTGATCTCATTTGATATTAAAAAGAAATCAATACAGATAAATAGAATTGCGTACACAATCAGAATAATTCCTGTACTTTTATTAGGCAATATTTTTACGTTCTCACCACAGCATGAACAAGTCATCTTCTTCATACATAAAAAAACAACTACTATCATAGCAATAGACACAACAAATAAAGCAATCATTGTTTCCTACCAACTTTTCTTATGTTTCCGAACTATTTCGTTCTGTGTTTAATTCTTATGCTATAGTTAGTGATTAAGTCGTAAAGAACTATTCAAAATATAAATAAAACTACCCATGCAAAAACAATCTAAAACAACACTTATTGGTGACCCAAAATAACTATTTGATGAGTAAAAATATCCCAAAACGATATATTGCAAGGTTAATCCTAAAACAAGCATGATAACCTCGATAATTATTCCTTCGTCATTTATTTTTCGCACCATCTTTTTTTTATAAATAAAATATAAAATAATCGCCGAGATGCCATCCCATATAAAAGATTTTGCTATATCTTGAATACTTGTAATGCCATCAAAAAATAATTTGATGCACATTAAAGTAAATAATGATTTAACAATAAAAAGGCAGGAGAACGTGATAAATATAATTCGCAATAAGCCATTAAAGGTAAACATACTTTTCAAATAAGACATGAAAGATCGATGAACGCTAGAGAGCAAGAAAGGAGAAATAGTTACACATAAAAACAAGAGGAATAGCGAGCGCCTACCAATCAAAATCCCCATAATATATACTTGCAGCGACCATCGTCCAAACGAGCCATTGCTCTTTATAAAACAAGTAATACTCTTTCAGCATAAAATTACTAGCCATCCCATTAAGTCTCACTAACTAAAAAACGAATCGGCCCAATATAGGAATAATTCCGGGAAGAAAATATAAACAAAGGGCTGTATAGCAAGCATATTTTATGATCTTATTCCTATGTTTAAATTCATACAAAACGCCAACAAGCATCAGCCATAAGAAACTATATAGATGCACATAGAAAAAAGAGTGCCAAAATTCGGGTGTGAAGTATTCCGAAATTCCTGCATACAGGGCTATAAAAGGGTTCATTAGTAGCATTGTATAAGTTAAGAACTCATACAAGATTCCTTTAACTGGGTAAAAATCTTTTACCCACATAGCTGCCTCTGAACACACATTTACGATAATCCAAACTAATAAAAATTTTTTCATATTATAATGGCGACTTAAGAAGAATTGTCCTTCTTAAGTCGCATGGTTAAAATTTATGGTGATGTTCTCAATTTCTTTTTCTTTCCTTTAAATTCATGAAAATAGCCAGTTGGAGTAGGATTAAAAAAATCGCTAGGAGTTTCAACTCCTCCGTCATTAAGTGTATCGTTTACATGATCAACGCAATCGTCTGGCCCAGCCCAGTATGTTGAATTTTCTTTTTTCCTGCGAGCAATACTTTCCTCCATTTTTTTAGCCTGTTTTTTAGTTACTGTTAATGTCATGCTTTTATCAAAATCAGACTCATCCTCAACTCTTATATCACCCTCTACAGGTAGAAGTGTCCTCTTTTTTCCTTTGGGATATTTGCCTGTAATAGTCCCATTTCCAGTGTTAATTGCTAAGTGGCCAACCCCTTTTTCTCTAAGGAACACTTCTACATCAACAAATTCATCTTGTGAGTTTTTGCTTTTTTCTTTTGTAGTTTGTGTTTTATCTCTTTGTGCATTATTATTCTCATCAGCATCTTCACTCTTCCCCTTAAGCCCATCTCGATCCACAAAATTATTCGGATCATCCCAGCAATAGCCGTAAACATCCACATCTCCGCCAGCAAACCCAATTGGATCAGGAGTTGTGAAACGCCCAATCTCAGGGTCATACTCGCGGTAACCGAAATGAACTAGGCCAGTATCTTTATCGAGCAACCCAGCTGCGAACCCTAGAGGGATATCAATAGCTCCGTCAGTATCGACAATGAGATTACCAAACGAATCATGTATAATTTGCTCTACCTTATTTCCATTCCCATCCGCAACCATATAGATGGAGCCGACCTGATCCGACGCGAAATAATACATATTATCGTTGTAGATCATGGCAACGGGATCGCCTTCATCGTCATATGCGAATACTTTTACATTTTGTCCTGCGCCATCAGCAACAGCCTCAAGTGTTGTAAAGTCCTTCCATAGATACTTTTCTACAACCGCTCCGTTAATGGATTTGGCTATGCGCATACCTTCGGAATCAAAATGATATTCAATAATACGACCGTTAGGCAGTTGAGCTTTGTGAAGCGCGCCGTTTGGCATATACGAATATTTGGTGATCTGCCCATTGTCCTGCTTCAAAATAAGCCGACCTTTGGCGTCGTAAGAATACTTAACCTCGCCAGCCTGAACAAGTTTCAGACTTTTATCGTAAACATACTGACACTTACCAAAACTTACCGTATCTGCGAAAAGCCGCTCGCCAAACTTACCGTATTCGTTCGACTCAATGACATTACCGTAGTTAAAAGCCCTGCTGAGCCTTCCACCCTCATCGTAGTCATATTGAACATGATGATAAATGGTTCCGAGATGGAGTAGCTTTTCAACAATTCTACCATCACCATCACGCGCAGTTGTGAGTGTCGAGTAGGGATCTTGCATTTCCGCAACAGCAAAAGGAGTCACCTTAATATTTTCATCCGACTTAGAGCTGACACCATCACGCTCAAATTCATCATGTAAGTCAGCACCAGTCCCTGTCGCTGGAGAGTTGGAATCAGAACGCATAGCTTCCGCCAAAAGATCCTTGCCATAGCTGGTCTTTGCTAAATCATGAGCGAGTTTAAGATTTGGATTATCATGTACAAACTGCGCTCGAGCCATTCGCTCAATGCGATTGTACTTTTCCTTCTGATTCTTCCATTCCTGTTGTTTCATATCCCAACGTCTTTTAACATCGGGTTTCATCATGGAAGGGTACATTTTATCCGAAGAGGAAAATTCCGAGAAATCAGTCTCAACCATTTGTAACTTCGTGTCTGTAGAGCGAGAAACAACTTCGCACATATTATCAAGCTGCATTTCGGGCGGTTCGCTTGTGCCATACATTCTTACTGATGGGTTTAAATCTTGCCATCTTTTCTTCTGCAAAATAAAATTACTCTGGTTGCGCATAAAAACATCCTATTATTAAGGTTAACAAATAAATTCTTTCAGAATCAGCGATCCTGAGAGAATTCTCCTCGTCCAATAATAATAGGATAAGTTATATAGGCGACAGGGGCTGGCAGGCAGTGACGGTGTAGAAAAAAAATCTAAATTTCACACAGGTACGGGGTGCAGTTTTAACGATGATCTCTTACTTACAAGGAAAGTGGGGTGGGGCCGCCACAACCTTGCTCACGAAAAAAGGCTGGCTATCTTTCGATAACCAGCCTTGTTCTACCTAATGGTAGGCACGAGCAGCTTTGAACTGCTGACCCCTTGCATGTCAAGCAAGGGGATCTTTTCTAAGATGTTGTTTTTAATAAGAATATGTTTTTACAGTCTATTTGTTTTGGGCATTTTTTGTGTTCTTTAAGCTTGAATGTAGATCACAGTGTATATCAAAATTTTATATCTGTGGAAGAGTCGTAAAGTAAGTATTGTAATTGGTGTACACGAAGTGTGCTAGGATGCTTAATAGGCAGCCTTTCAGGGACACGGCTCAGATGTTCGGGGGCGTTGAATATCCCTAGACATTTCTACAAATGAATATCTAGGGATATTCAACAATTAAGAGCTGAGAGCTAAAGGCTAGTGCATATTTCTAATATCACGTTCTTTATCCTGCCTTTGACCATCCGCGGTATAACCACGGACAAGAATATCTAACACTTCACGGCTCTTACTTTCTTTTATTGGAGATAAACTATCTCTCCAATTTCGATACTGCTCCGCTAATTCATACTCTTGCTTCCCACCTTCATTCATGGATTTAGAAAAAATTCCTCTGGCATTGGATTTTCCCATTGCCATTCCTGAAATTGTTTTTTCTGTGCCATGCTTCTCTAAAATATTTCGAACTATTTTATTAGGCCAAATACCATCTTCATCAGGAGGAATGAATGATAAAATTTGTCCTATATGATTATCACAGACAGCACTTCGATCTTTTTCTTTTCCGAGTTGATGAGCACTTTCAACCCAACGCTCTAAAATATCGTTGCAAAGTTTTTCATCTGTGTCTAACCCTGGATATGGGGACTCCCAGTGATAAAGAAGCTCCCAAAAGACTTTAGCGTGATTTGTTTTGTCGGTTGAAGATTTTTCTTCAGTATGTTCAGATTTATTCCTGCTTTTGTATGTTTTGGATAACACTTCAATAAAGAATTCTGGTGACTTTGCTAACCATTTGTACAGAGTTAACTCCAATCTCTTTGCGTCAAGTCCAAGCGCCGGAAGAAAGAATAATTCTAAATTAGCAACTTCTCCTTCATTTAGTTTTGATGATACAACACTAAGCCTCTTAACATATTCATAAACTTGGCAAGAATCAATATTAGGATGACCTCCTAATTCAACACTGTCAGTATATTCTTCAATTGTTTTTTGCCCAATTAAGAGTAATTCTTCTGGAGTAACACTTTTAGGAAGTATTGAACTTTTTTCAAAGATGTCAGTTGCCCGTTTTACCTGAATTATATTTTTTATCGCTATCTTACAAAAAACTGAGTCCAAATTATAAAAATAAATATCAACCTTCTTCCAATAAAAAGTTTGTATATTTGTTGAAAATAATTCTAATTCTTTCAAAAAATTATTTCCAGAAAAGCCAGAAATAAGCACTCCTGCATCACAATCTCTTATTTCCCCTGATTCATTCTGCCTTTTCAACCAATCCATTATTGGATATTTATTTTCATATGCCTCATAAAAAAAGCTCCTTGCAATATACAACCCTTTATCATTTATAAGTAATAATTTTATAACAGCAGTGATGCGTTCAATTGTGAGAAGCTCAACAATACACGCAGGAATAAAATGATAACAATTTTCAACTACAAGCAAATATTTTACAAGGCTTTCCTCGTTTTCGGAAATTAACACATTGTGGACAGCTTGTTTATAAAGTTCAGGCATTTGATCTCTAGCCTTTTCAAAGTCACTTTCACCTGTAAGAACAACACTATTGCCAGATCTTCCTAATATTTCAAACCATGCTGCCGTATCATTTTTTAAAGTGTTTTCAATAATTTCTATAACTATGGGAAAAAACGGTCGATCACTATCAGAGGATTTACCTATCTGTAACATTCTTAAATCTCTTAAAATATCATAAAAAATATCCACATTTTTGCTATCTTGCCATGTTAACGAAATAGAGCGAATTAGTTGAACGTATTTTTCTTCCAATTCTTCATCATGCAAAAACCGAATAGAAGAAAGTAATTTTGCTATCCTTTCTACATGACCTTCAGCTAAACGGAAACGCAGTTTTGCAATATATCGATATTCAAGGCGAATCTCATCAAGATAGCGTTCACCCTCGTTTATTCCTGAATCAACAATTTTAGGCTTTTGTGTTGGGGAAGACATAGAACGCATATTAACAACAAGAGCACTTGTTAATTTCCACGTAGTATCAGGAAACTCTTCTGCGAGAACTTCAAGCAATTCAAGTCGAGCACTCGATCTAAGTGCTAACTTAGGTGACCACGGTAAAAAGATTTCTTTTAAAGAATTAAGAGGTGTATTTGCCCAATTCCCATAGTCAACATCTAAACTAGCTAATGAAGCAAAAATTTTGACAGCATCTACACAACATTCTGGAATCCATGCAGCAACTTCAAGCCCCCAAAGAAGCCCTGTCCATAGGGCATCACCACCTAATGGACCTCCTGTTTGGCACATCTTCGCGAAAAAATTTGGAGAAGTATGAATCAGTTCTTTGAGGGCATTGAGGAAAGGGACTGGGCACGCTTCCATTAATGTTGGAAATTCATCTTTCAAACTTGCTAATAAAGAATCATCATACCTAAAGTCGATAGATTCAAAAACAGTATTTAAGCATTCTGTTGCAATGCAAACTTGATCATCATCAATTCCTTTAATATCCTTTACACGTCTGCCTAGTAATAAAAGCCCTTCTGCTATTCCACTCCTCAGCATTCCTGAATACAGTCTTTTTTCACGAGCTTCGTGTGCTGCCCATCTTTTATCTGGGGCAACATCTAGGAGTGGATCTTTTTCAGAAAGAACCTTTACCGCAACCTCAGTAAAAGTCTTAAGTTGAGATTGTGTAAGTTTACCAAAAAGGACTTCAAATGAATCAATAGGAGATTTGAATGAATAGACTTCTCCAACTCTTAATAAAGGAGTGTCCTCAATTCTGAGAACATCTCTTAATTGTCGACACTCACTTATATAATCTTGCCCACTAGTTAAATCCAATACGATCTGTTTATCACCTTCTTTACGCCCATCCCACCTATTGATCAGTAAAAAAGGCAACAATTCATGATTATTACACCATTCAACGGGAATAGAACTTCTGGCTAACCTTCGAATTAGTACAGGAATACTTCTAGCACATTGCTGAGCTTGAAGGTGAGGTTGATATACTAACATTTCTTCCAAAGCTTTCTGGAATGTGTGTACTGTGGCTCTTGGAAGGGCAATATTATCCCGATGGGCATTATGTAATAATGAAGGGTAAATAATATAGTGACCATACTTCTCTGCACCAAAAGAAGAGTAAACAGGTTCTTTACAAATAATAATCATTGGAGAAGATGAAATATCAACGATATTATTTAATATTTTCTCTGTATCAATCACACATAAAGGAGGGAGTTCAAAGGCATCATCATCATCTCTTACCTCTTCATATTTACTTAAAGTAGAAATAACAAATCCTATAGAATCATCAGAAGAATCGCCAATAATAGAAAATACACTAGAATTTCCACGCAATTTATCCATAAGAGCAATACACTGCTTTTCTCGGTCTGCTAGAAAAATACTTCGCCCAAGCCGAGGGTCAGTCCGGTAAGCCAACTCATCCCAAAATTGAAGCCCAGTATTTACTCCGTCAGGCAGTACTTTTTTCAAACTTTGCAGAAAAGAATCTGAAAAATACTGATCAGTGCTGAGCCACTTAATGACATCATAAATATTTCTATATTGTGACGGTTTTTCAAAAAACACTTCTCTAATGGATGCATTTTCTGGGGTCATAAGCAATTTTTCGATATGGCTAGCATTTTGCCATTCAACCGTTATTCCTTTTTCCTTAGCAACACATTCAATGGCAACTACAGGCTCAGGTTGTTTAGGTTCATCTTCTTGTAAGTTCGCCCCCCATTCAGCATTTGTATAAACAATAAAAACATTTAAATCTGGATACCTTTTTGCAGCAGTTTTTAAGGAATGAATAATTTGGTTTTTCGCAAGTTTTTTATCATCAAAAAATTTAGCTTGAAACCCAATTTGTTTTCCTTCACGCAAAATAGGATCTGTTTCTAGACCAGGATGATTTTTATACCTAAACAATCCATACTTAATATTATATCTGTTGCAAAAGAGTAAATAACTAACAAACTCAAAGGCATCAGTAGTTTCGATATTATTATTTCCAAATTCCTTCCAAAGCTCTTGTGGCACAACTTTTCCCCTTTATTTATAGCTAATCAACTTATTAATATTTTTAGCATAACAGTCTTCTTATTACTTAAAAAATTTATATTCCAACATAACACTTATAGCAATTTAAATTATCAATTTAAACTTATATATTCGTTACTTCTATTAACGCAACACAATTATCAATAGAGATCTTCTCACGTCTGCCACTTCATTAATATTCATCCCCACCATACCTCTGGATTAATCACAACAAATTATAGTACAAGCCTTTGATCTTAGAAATAACATTTAGTTTAGGAGTTCACATATGGCTTGTTGTATCGGAGCTGACTATAATGATTGGTGCAAAGATTACGACATTATTTATGTTGACGGAGACGGTAAGGAATATTGCATCTTTCATGCCCCAGCGGAGCATAAGTATTCTGAGCGATATGTAGAGGGTGAAGGTCAACGGCCTGATTTGATGTCTGGTGATGATTTTAATGGATTAGTTTTTGCTCGGATACAGGCGGTTATTGATGCGGAGGGGGAGAGGGAACAAGATAAAGTTGACTTATCTAATTGGAATCCTCGGTGCAACTTTGCCGGGACTATTTTTTTTGCGAATATTTCATTTACAAAATTTAAAAAAAATGGTTTGCCATCAATCGATTTTAGATCTTGTAAATTCTTAGACACAACAACCTTTAATTCTTGTACATTCAGAGGCTTAGCATTGTTTGGCGTGTGTGTATTTCAGGGGAATGCTAATTTTGATTCCTGTGAATTCCAAGCAGGATCTTTTTTCTTTTTCAGTCGATTTAAGGGAAGGACAATTTTTGAATCCTGCAAATTTCAACAAATAACATCTTTTACTAATTGCAAATTCAACCATGAAATTAGTTTTGACTCTAGCCAGTTTCATAAAGAAGCTGATTTTACGAGTTGCCAATTCAGAGAGATAACATTTTTTAATTCCTGCAATTTCAATGGTATATCAAATTTTACTCTTAGCCAATTTCGAAAAAAAACAAAATTTTATTCTAGCAGATTTCAAAAGACAATGAACTTAGATTCATGTCAATTCCGTAGTATCGCAAATTTTAATTCTAGCCAGTTTTATGAGAAAGCAAATTTTAATTTAACTCAATTTCGAGGACTCACAAATTTTAATTACACACAGTTCTGTATGGAAGCAGTTTTTAATCACACTCAATTCCGACTAGAAGTCGATTTCTTAGGGGGATGTTTTAAAAAAATTAGCTTTTATAATGCTGAAGCCCGAAACCAAATCAATTTTAAAGACTCTACTTTTGGAAAAGCCATATTTGATAACATGAAATTTATAGGACCTCTTCACTTAGAAGGAGCATGGTTTTTAGAACAATCATCTTTTAATAATGCTATTTTTCATGAATATTCAAACTTTAAAAATTCTGAATTTTATGATGAAATTAATTTTAGATTCGCATTATTTAAAGAATGGTCTTACTTTAAAAATGTTATTTTTAATCAAAAAGCTTCTTTTGCTGGAACAATTTCAAAAGAAACAATTTTGATTGAAGCAACTAACCTTTCAAAACTTAGCCTCTCTGGAACTAATATTGAATCATTTAAATTTGTAGAATGCGGATGGCCTGAGGTCAAAGGTATAAAAATAGTTTATGATGAAAAAATAAAACCTAAAGAAAATAACAATGTCTTAAAGCTGGAAGACACCTACCGCCGCCTCAAAAAGATATCACGTGACAATAATGATGAGATCCTAGCCTCAGCATGGCACTACAAAGAAAAAGAAATGCTCAGAAAAAGACTGCATCATGAAAACAAGTGGAAGTCCCCGCGAACATTGTTCTTAAGGACAATTAACAATATTTACTGGATCATAAGCGGGTATGGGGAAGAACCTCTTCGGGCTTTTGCTTTCTTATTTTTGTTCATTCTCTGTCCTTTACTAACCGCCCTTTATTTCGGACCATTCTATGAATTCACATTGTGCGGCGAAGTTTTTAAAGACAACACACACTTAGTTTCCCGTTGGCTATGGTATCTTCCTCTAACTAAAATAGAGCTCACCTGCTCCAATATTTCTGACTGGAACTATTTTTTTAAAGCATTTTACAACCTTCTTGTAACCATCCAAGCTGCCCTCTTCGCTTTTGCCCTACGGAACAAATTCCGCAGGTAAGCAAAATAATCATACCGTGCATAGTTTGCACGGGCTCCCCGACATATCAGTTCTAATCAAATAAACTGACCTTTATTAACGCAACATGTTTGCTAATGGAGGTCTTTTTTATGATATTTTACGATATTTTATGATTTTAAGAGATATTTAATGAGATTAAACGAGATTTTATGATATTCCTCTCTTTTTACTTAATGACTTGTAATAATGGCACTAAATCGCATATAATCTCACGGAGTCGGAAGGCAGGACAGGTAAGGTAGGCCCACTTTTTCAAAGTGGACGACCTTACGCCCTGCCCAGCCTGTGGCTGAGGTTGACTTATTCGCCTTCGGCTCAACGTAAGAATAAAGACAATCAAGAAAAAGAGTGGAATTCGTGCCGAGTAATAAGAAAGTCATAAAAGCATATGTCTCTGAAGAAGAGCACAATAAAGTCAGTGCCACTGCAAAGCAGTGTAGTCTGTCCATTTCTGCTTTTGCGAAAGCCGTTTGCCTTGGTCATGAAATTAAGAGCCGGGAGGATCAGCAGGCACGCCGGGAGTTGTTAAAAATTAATGCAGACCTTGCCCGACTTGGAGGTCTGCTCAAGATGTGGATTCTTGATGATGACAAACACCGGCTTGATGTTGAGGAGTTGCTTAAAGATCTACGGCAGCGACAGAAGGAATTGTGCGAGAAGGTGATAAGCTTATGATTAGCCGAAGGATAGCTTGTAAGCCTCAGAACGATAGTTATCGGAGATTGGCCGACTACATTGCCGATGCTAAGAACAAAGGGGAGAAGACTCTTTATTCTTGGAATGATGGCTGTTGGGCTGGTGAAAACTATCAACTGGCCATTCAGGAAGTTTTGGACACTCAGGATCTGAACCAGCGCACCAGGAAAGAAAAGACTTATCATCTGATTGTGTCCTTCAGGCCGGAAGATGAAGCCCTGCTGACTCCAGAGAAGTGTAAGGTGATGGAAAAAGAATTTGCGAAGGTTTTAGGATTTGAGGACCACCAACGTCATTGTGGAGTTCATAAGAATACTAACAACATTCACATGCATATTGCTTACAATATGATTCATCCTGAAACTCTGACTAGGCATGAGCCTTACCGAGACTATTTCAAGCGCGACCGGCTGCATCGTGAACTGGAACAGAAGTTTGGTTTGAAGCCAGACAATGGCCGGCAAAAGGATATGGAGGCTAAGCGAAATAATGATAGGGCTGAGACTTATGAAGCGCATTCCGGGCAGCAGTCTTTTGATTCCTACTTGAAAGAGCGCAAGGACTTTATTTTCAAGTCACTAGATAGCGCACAGAGTTGGCAGGATTTCCATAAATCGCTGGCGCAGATAGGTGTTGAGGTTAAAGCTAGAGGGAATGGCTGTATCATCAAAGATAAACATTCCAGTACTGCCGTTAAAGCTAGTAGGCTGGATCGAAATTTTACCAAAGCTAAGCTTGAAGGAAAACTTGGGCAGTATCAGAAACCGTTGTCCATTGCGCAGGAAGTTGTAGAAAATGATCGGTACGTATCGCGCCCACTTCATAAAAAGCGAGGGGAGCTTTACGCGCAGTACCGTGAGGCAATAGACGGCAGGAAAAAAGTCTACGAAGATCTCAAGTCTGAACAGGATGAACGCTGGAACTGCGCGGCAGATTTTTGGGGTAACAAGATTAAAGCGATTAAGAATGACCGCAAACTGACTCTTAAAGACCGGAGTAAGTTGTTAGCCATGGCAGCCGGTAAGAAGACTGAAATACAGGAAGGAATAAAAGTGGAAATGGCAGAGAGAAGGTCAGAGTTGCGAAAACAAAGTCCTTTTAGCCGCTGGAATGATTTTCTTAAATGGAAGGCTGAAAACGGTGATGACGTGGCTTTGCAGGTCTTGCGGTCCAAGAAAGATCCAATTGAAAGAAATACTCAGCAAGAGTTCGCAAAAGCCGATCCTTTAGCACCGAACTGGAAGCTGAAGCAAAGTCAGATCCGAGTGGATTCCAGTTTAGCTTGGAAGGATAAGCGTAAGTTGATTTCGATTGCCAAGATGCTCCAGCTCCAAGCTGAGGAAAAGAAACGTTACAATATTGGGCAAAGTATTGAGCATCGGGCGAAGAATAAAGATGGCGAGTTCAAGCCTGAAAAACCGATGTTAAATAAGCTTAGTTGGCGTGTCGATTCCTCTGGGAATATTCTTTATACGCTGGAAAGTGGCGGCATGGTCAAAGATAATGGCGATAAGATCTTTTTCAGCGTGAGTGATTCGAAGGCAGGGATAGTGGCTGAGAAGTTGGCGAAGCGGGTGTTCGGGCCACATGTTGTAATGAAGGATAATGAGATTTACCGGAAGGGAGTGAGGCGCACAAAGAGTGCAGGAGTAGTGCGTGGGCGATAGATAAATTGCTTTGATAAGTCTCTTCTATTTCTTTATTGCTATTTAGAAAGTATTTGTTAATCGTATATTAATGCTGGTTATTTATAATAGTATGGAGTTAATTGGCTATTAATGATTGAGGTTGTCGGTCCACATAGTATTATTTCAGTATCAGGTTGATATATAAATATTCCGTTGGTGGAGGTGGTTATGGCTTTTACTAAGTTAGCTTCAAAGTTCTTCAAAATAGCAAAGCCAATGGCGAATGTTTTGTTCTTGGTTGCGGACGTAATGAGCAGCAGAAAGGGGGAGTTTGATCCCTCAATTTATAATAATATCAAAAAATATAAATCATTGTTGAATCCTGCTGACGGCTGGTTTTCTTCTAGAAAGGCGAAGGTCGTCCAAACTGTTTTTTTTGAAAGAAGCATAAGAGACAATGAAAATTTCGAATGGTTATGTGCAGTTTCTGATCGTGATATTTTATCGTTGTTAAAAGATAATGCTGCAGGAAAAGATTACTCTTGTAGCGATCTGTATAATAAATTATCAGAAAAATTTTTTGAAGGTAAAGATGTTAATGCAGAACGTTTTTCACTTTTTATAAATTGTGCAATAGGTTATTTTAGCGTCTTTATATGCAACAGTGCAAAACAAAGGGAGAAGCTAAGTATATCAATTTTGGGTGACATCGAAGGTGATATGCAAGATGCAAGTGTATCCGTTTTAGATATAATTAAGAATTTTTGCGATAGTTCTGATGCTGTAATCTCTGCTTCAATAAATAGCCATTTCAAAGAAAATTTTAAAGAGAGTCTTTTGTCGAATGCAGCCTCAAAGCTATACTATATTGATTCAGAGTTTTTAAAGTATTTTTTTGGCAACAGGTATGTTTTCGGTGATAGTTTGTCGGAGAATGGAAATAAAAAAGAGATTCAGGCAGATTTCTTAAAATATCTAGAGGATACTTGTGCAGATGATTTTGCGGAGAATATTTGTAATATTGTAAATACGTTAGGTGCCAATTATAAAGGACATATATACTCTTGTAAGGACATATTTTGTAAAGAAATTTCGTTTTGCTTTGCCCTAAAGATTCTTTCCGAATATGATGATTTTATTTTAACACCACAAAATATTTATGAAATAAATGAATCTTTAATTATAAAATGTTTATCTCGTGATAATGTTGAGATTGAGCTGATTATTTCTTCTATTACCGGGAAAAGTCCGGACTTCAGAATTGAGAATCCTAATATTTTAACAATAGGTGAAGTTGGAATCGATAAAGAGAATAATGAAGATGAATATATTGATGTAATGGAGTGTGCTCTAATAGGTAGATGCCAGGAAAGGCTTAGCAGTTCTTTGTATAAGGGGGCGACTCGCGATAATCAAAAAATTAATAAAGCATTAACTAAATCTAGTAATTTCGATATCCCATTGTATTTTTATATTATTTTGGAAGAGGCTGTGTACGGGGAAGCTATGGCAAATAATCTTGGTGGCATGTTTCATTTGCTTAGATTTATTATGCGTAGTGATGATGACGATGCGATACGATTTTCTAAGGTAGAGACCTATAGGGATGCCATTGATTCAATTGAAGCTACTATAAATTAATTATAAAGGTGAATAATGGAAAGTAAAAACTATAAGTGGGATCCTGCTCACGAATTTGTTATTGATGCCGCAATTGCTTTAGGAAGGCCCTTACTCGTGCGAGGTGAACCTGGAGTTGGTAAAAGCAGCTTGGCTCGGGCTGCCGCTGAGAAATTGAAACGCACATTTATTTCTGAAGTCGTAACTGCGAGAACAGAACCTAATGATTTGTTGTGGCAGTTTGATGGGGTTAAGCGTTTGGGCGATGCTCAGATAGAGTGCGCTTTGCCGGAAGCTCAACGGGATTCCTCGCGACTTGATAAAAGTAATTATCTTATACCGGGTGCGTTGTGGTGGGCTTTTCAGCCTGAGCAAGCGGCAGATTTTTATGATCGTTGTTCTGGTAGTTGTTATCCTTCTTTAAACTACAATATAAAAAATCCTGTTAATAAAGGTGGATGGGTTGTTCTTATTGATGAAATTGATAAGGCCGATTCAGATGTGCCTAATTCTCTACTGGAAGCGTTTGCTGAAGGGCAGTTTAAGGTGCCATATCTTGATGAATCTGTTTCCATTCAAGATGGAATTACTGATCAAGAGAAAATCCCTAATCCGCTGATTATTATTACAACAAATGAAGAACGCGAGCTTCCTAAAGCCTTTTTACGACGTTGTTTTGTTCTGCACATGGGTATTCCTGAAATAGAAGATGATGCTGAAAAGTGGCTTATTGAACGGGCAAAGGCTCATGATGCTTCAGATGATCTTCCGCTGTCCAAAATAGCAAAGATCGTGCTGGAGGATAGAAAAAACTCTTCGGGTCGGTATAAACCAGGTTTGGGGGAATATCTGGATTTTGTTAGTACATTTGCAAATAAAAAGCCTTCGGAAAAAATGTCTAAGAAAGAAGAAGGTAAATTTTTTGAGATCATTAAATCTTTTACATTGAACAAAGATGCTTCTTAGCCTGTTATGAGCAAATCAAGTAAATACTTTCCATCTGGAGCTGTGGGACGGGGTGACCTTATCCGCTTACTGTCATATTTTCCAGACGCTCCGCACGATATTTTGGCAGGTCTTTTAGGATATAAGCGCATTCCATTAAAGCCTACTTCAAGCGGTGAAGACGTAGACGGTGGAAAAAATGATGAGTTCACCGGACGGACTCCTGATGGAGTTCTTCAAAAAGGGTGGAATAGTACTCTAACTCCTCGTTTTTGGCATGTTAATGAACGCGAGTTTTTGAATGATGAACATGTTGTTCCATCCCAAATTCCGAATAAAAAGGCAACATCTCAGCCCGTTGTAACTCGTAAGCCTGCCCCTCTTAAAGAGCCTCTTATTCCTTGGAAACGTCTGTGGCCTTTTTTGAAGGGAGTTCTAGAGGGAGAGATTTACTCGCGTCAGCCTGATGAGCGAGAGGCTCTCCGTATTCTTTCTAAAGGGGAGGCTTTTAATTCTATCCCATTAAAAAAAAGAAAGACATGGGCTTCATTTTCTCAAATAATTATGGATACATCTAAAAGGCTTTCTGTTTTTAGGGATGATTTTCATTTGCTTGTCGATGGAGTGGAGGAGCTAACTGGTTCTGCTCATCTACAGGTCTGCCGTTTACCTTATGGGCCGCTTAATAAAGCCTATTACCCTAAAAAGGAAGAATTTAAGGAAATTAATATAGATCAGTATGGTGCTCCTCTTCTGATTCTTTCAGATCTTGGTAGCTATGGCTCTTCATATGATCGAGCTCAATGGTTGCGTTTTGGTGAATCATTGTACAACACAGGAATACGCCCTGTTGTTTTGAATCCTGCTCCCCAAAGTATGTGGGACGATAAGCTTACAAAATTGTTCCGCCAAGTTTGTTGGGATACAAGTGTTAATTTGCCGCCGATTCATGGCTCCAAAGGTGGAGTGATGCATTGTGATGTTGATGGCGGTAAACAGGATTTTGTTGAGTTGTTGCTTAGCTTGTTATCGCCTGCAATTTATATAGATCTCGGACTGGTGCGCGCTATGCGTAAGTTGTTGCCGGAAGCGAGTGCGGAGGTCGAAGCTTTTGTCTGGGGGCATAGCGCAGTTGATGCTACATACAAATCTTTTGCATTTAAACGTTCCCACCTGCAATACTATAGGGATAAATTTAACAAACTTGAGGTAGATTTTAAAGAAAAAGCACTAAAAGTAATAGAAGATTGTCATACTTTTTTACCATCTGAGGTGCAATTAGAGGAAAGGCTTTCACAGCATGTTTTGCGAAGAAAATATGCACCGGAAACGTCTATCCCTGAAGACGTTAAAGAGTATCTCGAATGGCTAAATGATTGTCTTTTCAGTGGAGGGGGCGATAGGGGGGCGTCAACCCTTGCATGGGTAAAACGCATGAGTTGGCGCCAACTTGATGAGGTCAGGGCTGTTGAAGGCGCGGAGCAATTATGTGCAGCAGCAGCTAAAGCTTTTGAAAGGGAGCTTATGTCCAAAAACAGTGCTGAATTACCGACTTTTTTAAAAGAAAAAGATATAGTAGGATTTAGTGAAAAGGAGCATCCCTTTAAATCCTGGGAGGTTCGGCAGATAGGGACTGAGTTTTATATTTTTGATGAGTCTTCGCACCTCTTACAATCATATGCTCAAGGGAGCCATATTACTTATATCAGAGGACAAAGGTTGTTAAAAATTGAAGCTCAAAATAAGGTCCAGCAACGTACTTTTGCAGATGGTCTTTGTATACCTACGTCCGCCAATGAAGTAATTGTTTTAAGCTCTAGCTCTGAATCCATCACACTTTCCTCCATAACTAAACCCGACTGGGCCGATTCCATTTACCGTAATTCTTCCGGTCTGTACGCTACCCTTCTTCTGAATGATTCCAAAATAAAACACGTGCTTTCAAGTGAAATAAAAGAATTGAACCGTTTTTCAAATTACGACAAAAGCTCCAAAGATAATGTTGAAAAAGGCTTCTGGCTCAACCTCTCTCAATTAAATAAAACTTTTGAAATAGGTCTCCCTGACATCTCATGGGCGGAGAACTACGGATTTGATCAATACGGTCTCTATGCCGATTTAAATATCGAAGGGGTAATACAGCGTATGCGCTGGATACATCCCGGGACTTTTATGATGGGCTCTCCCGAAGATGAGCCGGCAAGGCATGATAACGAAATACAGCATGAAGTGACATTGACAAAAGGTTACTGGCTTGCTGACACACCCTGTACTCAGGAGTTGTGGGAAAAGGTTATGGGCAATAATCGCAGCGAATTTAAAGGAAATGCTCAGTTGCCTGTCGAGAGAGTTTCTTGGGATGACTGTCAGGAGTTTATTCAAACCGTGAATAAGCGTTTTCAAGAGTTGAATCTAAAGTTTCCTACCGAAGCTGAGTGGGAATATGGATGCCGTGCCGGAACAGATACATCGTTTTCATTTGGTGTTAATATTACTACGGAACAGGTGAACTATGATGGGAGTCACCCATACAACGATGGTCCCAAGGGCGTTTCACGAGGGAAAACTGTGCTGGTTAAGGAATTGTCCTGTAATCAGTGGGGTCTTTATCAAATGCATGGGAATGTGTGGGAGTGGTGCGCTGATTGGTATGGTGAATATCCAGAAAGGTCTATCGAAAACCCACAGGGCTCTACTGACGACGGGCTCCGCGTTCTGCGTGGCGGCGGCTGGAGCGGCAACGGCAGGTTCGTGCGTTCTGCCATCCGCATCAGGCGCCAGCCGGATAGCCGTGACGGGTGCTTTGGTTTTCGTTTTTCCTTAGGCCAAAAGGGGTAGCCGGAGGCGCAAAAGGAAGAGTTAAGCTCCTGCCGGGCTGCGTCGCGGAGCAGCAGCCAAGGTCAGGGGCGGCGGGAAGTTAGGTAGAAATTGAAAGAGTAGAATAATGAAATATGCCTTTTTTAGCGTGCCGGTAGGCTGCAAAGAATCTGAGCGGGAGTTGAATTCATTTTGTGCAACTCATCGCATATTAGCTGTGGATAAGCATTTTGTTGTGGACTCGGGATCGGGATTCTGGACTTTTTGTATTTCGTATATTGGAATAGATCCGGTCAAATCTGCTCCCAGACAAAAGGTAGATTACAAGGAGGTTCTTTCAGAAAGTGAGTTTTCTGTTTTTGCCGAGCTGCGTAGGCTCCGAAAGGATCTTGCAGACAAGGGTGGTGTTCCTGCTTACGCCGTATTCACAAATGAACAGCTTGCTGCTTTTGTTCGAGATAAAATTATAACAAAGTCCGGAATGGAGAGTGTGGCCGGAGTTGGTGCCGCTAAAATTAAAAGTTATGCAGAAGTATTTTTGCCTGTACTTAAGAAATTGTTTCTAGATCCTGATCAGACTCAATCTGTGAGCAGAGATGAAGCGAATAGCAATCAAAATCAGTGAAGTAGCTGAATTCAATAATATGGCGTTTGCTACATTTCTTGCCGCAAAAGGTAAACGGAACCGAACTGCAGTGCGTCATTTTTTTGATGGGTTTGAGCAAAATATTTATAATCTGGGTAATGACATAAATAAAGGTCTGGCCCCATACGGCAGGTATGAACAATTTTTAATTCGTGACCCTAAACATCGTGTTATTCATGCGGCATGTTTTGAGGACAGAGTTGTACATCATGCCATTATTAGGCATGTGGGACCGGTACTGGAGAAAGCTCTTGTTCATTCAACATTCGCATGTCGTGTCGGGAAAGGAAATCTTGCCGCTATATACCGGGTTCAAAAAGGGGTGCGCAGATATCCTTGGTTTGTAAAATTGGATATATTGCGTTTTTTTGCATCCATTGATCATGAAATTCTCTTAAATCAGCTGAAGCGGAAAATTAAAGGATCATGCTGTGATTTGGTTGGGCTAATAATTGATTCTTTCTCGGAACATCCCGGTAAGGGCTTGCCCATAGGATCATTGACTTCGCAGCATTTTGCTAATTTTTATATGAGCTCTTTTGATCGTTTCTTGATGGAAAAGTTACGCGTTAAATGTCATGTCCGTTACATGGATGACGTAATATGGTGGTGTCGTTCACGGGAGGAGGCTAAGTTAACCTTGCTGGCAGCGCGAGAGTTTTTGCAGGACTTTTTAGTGCTGCAGTGCAACGAAAAAGCTGTTCAGATCAACAGATCATCTCATGGAGTCACCTATTGCGGGTATCGTGTATTGCCGGGAAGTGTAAGACTTACTCCCCGGAAGCGGTGCAGGTATTCGCAATTGAGGCGTATAAATGAGATTGCTTTTCAGCGTGGTGAAATCAGCGGAATTGAACTTCAGCAGTTGTATGCATCTTTGTCCGCAGTAATGAATCAAGCTGCGAGTTTAGGCTGGAGAAGCAAAGAACACTTATGCAATGGGGTGGTCGATGCGTAACCATAGTTTTCGGGTGATGGACAAATTAGCGAGAACCGCGTTCTGCGTGGCGGCAGCTGGAACAACAACGGCAGGAACGTGCGTTCTGCCAACCGCAACAGGAACCAGCCGGATAACCGTAACAGGAACATTGGTTTTCGTTTTTCCTTAGTTCAATATGTGGTTGGATGACCATATTGGCCAGTCCCGCATCCTGTCCATCAATTGATGGCAAAAAGTAAATGGCAGCCGGTATGTTAGTAGGTCTTTCCGAAGGCTTACCGGTGCGCCTTCTATTCAAACATAATGAGTAAAATATGACTTCAGGTTTCATTGATAACAACATCCCCCCTTCTCCCTTCCCACCTCTATGGGCAAGTTCATGGGGGCAGGATCAATATGGTCTCTATGCCGATTTAAATATCGAAGGGATAATACAGGTCATGCGTTGGATTCGTCCCGGAACTTTTATGATGGGTTCCCCCGAAGATGAGCCGAAGAGGTCTAAAAATGAAATACAACATGAAGTGACATTGACAAAAGGTTATTGGCTTGCTGACACGGCCTGTACTCAAGAGTTGTGGGAAAAGGTTATGGGCAATAATCCCAGCGAATTTAAAGGAAATGCTCAGTTGCCTGTCGAGACTGTTTCTTGGGATGACTGTCAGGAGTTTATTCAAACCGTGAATAAGCGTTTTCAAGAGTTGAATCTAAAGTTTCCTACCGAAGCTGAGTGGGAATATGGATGCCGTGCCGGAACAGATACATCGTTTTCATTTGGTGTTAATATTACTACGGAACAGGTGAACTATAATGGGAATTACCCATACAATGATGATCCCAAGGGCGTTTCACGAGGGAAAACTGTTCCGGTTAAGGAATTGCCCTGTAATCAGTGGGGGCTTCATCAAATGCATGGGAATGTGTTGGAGTGGTGCGCTGACTGGTATGGGAAATATCCAGAAAGGTCTGTCGAAAACCCACAGGGCATTACTGACGCCGGGTCCCGCGTTCTGCGTGGCGGCAGCTGGGACGACTACGGCGGGTACGTGCGTTCTGCCGACCGCAGCAGGAGCCTGCCGGTTTACCGTTACGGGGACTTTGGTTTTCGTTTTTCCTTAGGCCAAAAGGGGTAGCCGGAGGCGCAAAAGGAAGAGTTAAGCTCCTGCCGGGCTGCGTTGCGGAGCAGCAGCCAAGGTCAGGGGAGGAAAGCTAAGCCGGGCGGTCTTTATCTCTCTCTTGTGTTTTAAAAAAGCAATGCAGACAGGGATATTTGCCCCAAATTTTGAATTGAAGTTCAGCTAAATATTTTCTTTACCAATCATCCTTGTAGCTTTCATCTTGAGTTACAACAGTTATTTGCATCTGTCCGTGGCCGGTAGAGTAGTTTCTGCCGATTTGGAAGAAAGGGGGGGCTGTTGTCATTAATTTAGATGAGTACTTTCCGGTAGTATCTCCTTCTTTTGCTTTGTATGGAAGGCTTTCCAGCAGTTGGCCGAAAAAGATGCTTTCTGCAGGAACCAATTCTTCGTACCAGAGGTTTTTAGATTTATTTGTTACACTGAGTTTGTTATGAGCGTGGATTTCCATAGTGTTAGAAGCAAACCACTCGAATTTATCGTCAGATACTAGAGCCAGTCTAGGTGTTAAATGGGCTGGAACTCCATCTGTGGGCAGTGTGAGGGTTTTATGTTTTGCATTCAGTTTGATATCTTCAAGGTAGATTTTTGAAATGTCGCACAGTGCTTCTGAGATTATTATATCGTTTTCGCATTGTTCTTTAATGGCATAGGTAGAGAGTCCTTTTTTTTCTCTGGCATCATTGAACCTGCTTATCTGGAGAGGGCAGGTTATCAGGAAGAAAGTTCGCACGTTTGATCTGACTGGTATGTACAGAATCTGGGCATCCATAAAGCCGAGTAGGCCAGAGTTATTTTTGCCCACTTCTTGTGAGTCCGGGCCGAATGCCGCTGCGACTTCGTCTTTCCATTCTTCAGTACGTTGGCAGATGTCACGCCAGACTCCTTTTAACGATGTGGCCGGGATAATCGGAAAATTGGTGGATTGTTCGCGGGCGACTGAAAAGTAAATGCTTTCTCCAGCTTCGCTTGCTGTGCAGTGAAGGGGAGTCACACATCTGTATATGAGTATATTGGATTCGGTAAACATTGGTTACTACAGTTTATATGACTAAGGTTACCAGTGAAATAAAGGCCTAAGCTTTGTGCAAAGTATTAGTGTAAATTGATGGTAGTTATCCTGCATCGAAAAAACAAGTTCTTCTCCACAGTCATCACATATGATTAACTCGTGGCCGTCTTTGATTGTAAATGCCGGGTTATCCAGTGCGTTGTTCTGTTCGTCTTTTTTCATAATATTCTCTTTTAGGTTTAAGCGGCCCCCCTCAGATCCCGCTTGTTTGCTTATATTGCTAAGGCCTGTTCCTCGTTTTTATTTTGAGCAGCTTTTTTAGGTGCTTTATTGATACCGAAGAGCTGCTTCTTAACCGCATCCAGCCCACTAGACTGATGCAAATCATTAAAGTCACTTAAGCCTTGTTCTCGCTCACTGTCTGAGAACTTTGGAACTATGGCCACTCCGCTAACAGCTATTGCCGCCGCTTCTGCCTTTTCTACTCCCACATTATTTTTCAGATGATGGTCATTATCTCCAAGAATTATAATCGGGCTATCCGGGTACTTTTCGTGCAGTGCCTTTGCGACCGGCTCAAGATTTGATGCATCGAAAGCAACAATTGTCGGTTCTCCTGTGGCCATGTGTATGCTGGCTGATGTTGCGTACCCTTCAGCAATGAGAATCGGGCCGCCTTGGGCAATCTTCTGGTCAGGATCAATGGTGTGGAATGAGCCTGATTTAAGCCCTCCTTTTTCAAAGAGTTTTGCCTCTTCGGTAACTGTCTGGAGGGTATGAATATGACCATTCACATCTCTACCGGGAATAATCAGATTCCCATGTTCATTTACTTTGACCCCATAACCGTAGACTCCTTTCTTCGCTAGATAAGTCTGTTTATCATTGGCCCAGTCTTTTGCATTTTTCCACTTGGCATATGAGCGTTTGGACGCTTTCTCTCGTTGCTCGGCAAGCAGCTTTTCACGTTCCTGCTTCTTTTGAGCAGACTGTGCTTTTAACTCTGCTTTTTGTTCATCAGTTAACTGATGGCCTTCTGCTTTCCAATTCATCTTAAGGCCGGTCTTGTGGTTCTGGATGAACCCTGCCGGATTGCCATCAAGGAACCCTGTGTAAGCCCCGTCTTTGGAATTTTGCTTACCTTCAATTACAGGTATTCGTTGGAGAGTTCCGTCCATAATGGGTAGTTGGCCTTGAAGATCAAGACCGGCTTCCTGAACAGCTTTTGCAAACTCCTGTTCTGGGTTGCCGGCAGGAGTGATAGCTTTATTCTTGGGCAGCCACTTTGAAAGTGGATCCAGATCTGTTCCGGTGGCTGCAAACCAGAGTTTTGCTGATTTGTCCCAGCGTGCGCCGAGCTTCTTGGCCTGCCATTTTTCCTTGTAGGGTACATTAAGATAAGTTTTTTCTTGAGCTGGATTTTTTGCCTGAGACTTTTCTTGTTTCTTTTTTTCAGCGTCTTTTGTCATTGACTGGATAAGTTCACCAGTTTTTTTAATACTGACTTCAATTCGCTCTGCAAGTCTCGGCAACCATTTTTTAAAAGAATCCGGATTTGCTCCTTCAGGAGCAAACCACATTTTTTGCTCTTTATCCCATTTGGCTCCAAGCTTTTTGGCTTGTTCTTTTTCGGAAAATGGCACTTTCAGATAAGTTTTACCATTTTCAGGTGTTCCATGCATTGATTCTCGTTGTTCAAGCCTCGCCTTGTCCGGTCCGGACATAGCCATTCCTTGCTCCTTAGTTTCTTCCATGCTGCGCTGTTTTTCAAAATCGAGGGTGTATTTCTTAATTTTGTCCGCATCTCTACATGCCCGGACTATTTCATAAGGATCCTTTTCAAGAACTTTCACCCAGCTATCTACGTAACTGAGGTGCTGGCTTGGATCATGCCCCAAGCCCAGCTCAGAGTTGATCATCCAGCTTCCTATTTCTGCACGCAGTTCTTCACGCGCATACAGTTCAGATCCAAATGGTCCTCCTTCTCGGTCCAGTCGCGAAGCATGGCCTGTCCAGTGACTCAGCTCATGCAATGCCGTGCTGTAGTATTTGTCTGAACTGTCAAAAGCGGCTTGGGGAGGCAGATGTATTTCATCTGATGAAGGCCTGTAGAAAGCCCGTTTATGTTGATCATGAATGATGCTTGCTCCTGAATTGCCGATAACTATTTCGGCCCGTTCATCAGGATTCCATGTTACTTCCCGTCCTTCCCATTCCGGAATTCCTTCAATCTGACTCGCATGGAAAACGCTTGCGTAGCGCAGTACAGGTTTTGGGAATGGAATAATTTCAAATTGCATTTTGCCATTTTCATCAAGGATAGGCTTATTCCCTTCATCCTTGATAAGTTCAGGCCTACCTGAAGCCCAGAAAACGACTTTCTCTGACTTGGCCCCTTTCTTTATCTGCCAACCTTTGGACGCTGCCTGTTTATAAGTCATAAACCTAGGGTCATTCAGACCGGCTGCACTGAGTGCCACCTGATTGACTCCGCTATAAACAGAACCGGAAATAGGATTGAAAGGTGATTGATATTCACCCGGTTCCCATGGCCGTTGCCACGGAGCGGTTCCTGCCTTTAAACTTTCAATTATCTTTTCAGCAAAGCTTTCGTGAAAAGGCTTTTTATCTTTTGCCATAGCTAATCCTCTCCGGAGATATCTTCATCCCCATCAAAAGAAGCGTCTTCAGCATCTTCCAGAGATATGGCCTTTTCTTCAAAAGCCCCCATATGGTCGGCCAGCTCCTGATCAACCTCGATTGCTGCGCCCGGATTTTCGGATAGATCTTTGTCGATCTGGCGGGCTTGTTCGTCTAACCGTTTTTTGATTTCGTCTTTGTCGGACATGTTTTTTACTCCGCGGGTTCAGTTGTTGCTTTGAATGATTTTTTTGAGTTTCTGAGTTGCCTGATTAGGGTATCTATTTTGTTGATGATTTTGGCTTGTTCCTGAACCTCCTTGGTATTTACTTGTTGTTTTTGTCTTTCTTTTGAGGGATCTATGCCCTTTTTGAGAGTTTGCTGTTGTTCATTTCTAATCTTCCTTGCCTTATTCAAGCTTGTTTCCGGGAAGGCCCCTAAACCAATCATTTTGGCTTTTCCTTCGAAGTAATAGCGCA
Source organism: Maridesulfovibrio frigidus DSM 17176 (assembly GCF_000711735.1). Lineage (NCBI taxonomy): Bacteria > Pseudomonadati > Thermodesulfobacteriota > Desulfovibrionia > Desulfovibrionales > Desulfovibrionaceae > Maridesulfovibrio > Maridesulfovibrio frigidus. The sequence continues at coordinate 665,675 of NZ_JONL01000001.1, read as the reverse complement.
AACGCCATAGCTTAGATCCGGATGGAGTTACTTCCAGGCAAAGCCCGTTAGAGTCTCCCAGTCGATAGATTTTGTCTTTGGGTTTTGCGTCTTTTATTATTCTTACAGTTAGTTGGCCTTTCTGATTCGTATCTGTGTTGAAAGTGCTTGAATTCCAAACAGAAGCAGTTTCTTCCATGGATTCACATAACGGACTGTGAGCGCCACATCGATCACAACGAATTGAAAATAGATTTTTCTCCTGATCTTTTTTTTCACCTAGAATCTGTGAATGAAGGCAACTGAGTTTACCCTCCGGTGCTGAGCACCAAAGACAAGGTTGAAGGGGAATTGTTTCATCCTTGGGGATTTCGCCTGAAAAAATAACGTCAGCCCATGCCGTTTCTTCTGTGTATAGCATTTTTTAATTCTCCAATTTAGGTTTACCTTCTTCATCATAAGCCATGAATTTACACTCAGGATAACCGCTGCATCCCCACCAGAAGACTCCTTGCTTTTTTGCGGGACGCCGCACGAGCCCACTTTTGCACTCTGGGCAAAGGTGGGCCGATGATCCTGTAGGTTTTTTTGTCGGTTTGGATGAAATATTGGGTTTCCCATCCTTGTCTTGAACAATTGCATTGCACTCCGGATAGCTAGAGCAGCCCCAGAATTTCCCCTTTGGGCCTTGTCTAGATTTGAGGATTCCCTTCTTGCATCTTGGGCACTGGATTCCATCGCTTTTTATATCGATGTTCAGGCCGTTTTTCATAACGCGCTCAATTTCTAGCGCAACGGATTTGTCCACCTCGGCAATCAGATCCTGATAGTCCATCTCACCGGCTTCGATCATTTTTTGCTTTTCATGCCATAGAGCTGTCATGTCAGGTTTGACCGCAAAATCAGGCAGGGCATCGTGAAAGCTGCGCCCGATTTCCGTGCTGGTTATGTGCTTTCCTTCTTCAGCAATGAAATTTCTGCGAAACAATGTATCAATGTGGGAATCCCGAGTGGCCGGTGTCCCAATTCCGCCTGACTCATCCTGTTTATCGCTGTCTTTATCGAGCAGCAGCTTTTTAATTTCAGGATCAGTTACATACTTGGCGACTCCGGTCAGATCCTTAAGCAGGGTTTTCATGGAATATCTGGCCGGTGGTTTTGTGAAAGTTTTTGTGCTTTCAGCTGATTCAACATGTCCGGATTCAGATTTTTGCAGTTTATGTAGCTCTTTTTGTTTTTCGGCCTTTTCAAAATCTTTAAGGTCTGCCTGATTTAGACATCTCCAGCCAGGAACTGCATTGAGTCTGCCTTCAGCCACAAAAGTATGCCCGGCAATTTCCAGTTGTACTTTTGTGGCTGTAAATTCTGCTGGAGGATAAAACTGAGCAATGTAAAGGCGTGCTATAAGCTCATAAATACGGCGTTCATCTTCGGATAATTTATTAAGGTCCGGCACGTTCATTGTGGGAATGATAGCGTGATGTGCTCCGACCTTTTTTGAATTGAAAGCTTTACTTTTTAGATTTGGATTAGCGTATTCCGCCATTTCTCCAAAAGCTGAGGATAGATTTTTCAGTAGCTCAGGAGCTTCACTGTGCCGATCGTCATTTAAGAAACGGCAATCACTGCGGTTGTAAGTAATTGCTTTATGGCGATCACGGAGCCGCTGCGTAATTTCAAGCACCGCTTTCGGTTTGTAATTCCATAGCCCTGCGGCATCAGCTTGAAGAGCCAGCAAATTATATGGCTGGGGTGGGCTGTTCTTTCTATTCACTGATTCCACGGACAATATTGAGACGGGTTGTCCTTGGACTTCGTTTACAATTTTCCTTGCAAAAACAGCATCGATTATGCGGCCTTTTTCATCCATAGGATCAGTTGAAACAGGAATGTAATCCGCACTGATTGACCTGCTGTCCGACATATTAATCTGAGCTTTAATGTTGTGATAAGCTTGTTTTTTGTGAGCCTCATGTGCGCGGTCGCGGGCAACTACAAGGCCGAGGATAGGAGTCTGCACTCGCCCGACAGAAAGAACTCCGTCGTAACCTTTTTCACGAGCCTTCAGAGTGAAGCAGCGCGTAAGATTGTATCCATACCGCTGATCACACACCGCTCGTGCCAGGGCAGACATGGACAGCCCTCTGTACTTTTCGTTGTCTTCAATGTTTTCAATTGCTTTGAGGATTGCAGGGCTGTTGTTGTCATTGATCAGTATTCTTTTAATCGGTTTTCCTTCAAGTCCGGCGTACTCGATGACTTCATCTACCAGCCTCTGACCTTCTGGATCTGGATCACCGGCATTGATCAGTTCAGTTGCGTTACTTGCTAACTCAATGACTTTTTTGAGGTGGGGAATATGCCTTTCTTCCGGTGCATAGCTGATTGGCCAGTCCATGGGCAGAACACTCAGTGACCATTTTTTATACCGATCATCGTGTTCTTCAGGATCTGTTAAACGAAGAACATGTCCCCATAACCAGGTTATATGATCTCCATTTATAAAAAATGAAGCTCCGGAAGGCTTTGACGGTCCTCCCATTGCTATTGAAATTGCCTCAGCTACATCCTTTTTTTCTGCTATAAATAAGCGCATAATTATTCCTTTGTTTGTGCTGCAACTATTAACGTTTCAGCCTGTTCCTCTGGTTTGGTTGTCCAGTAGTGGCAAGCTGGGTAGCTGTTGCAAATCCACAGAGATATCTTTTCATTGGTTGGCGGTATGTGGTCTAGTTTACGTCCACATTTTGGGTAGGAGTATTTAGCGATATTTTTCTCCTCCGGATTAAAGGTTAAAACAGGAACGACCCGCTGCATTCGGTCCATGTCCACCAGTCCGAAGTAACGGCCGTCAAAGCTATTTTCGGTGTAAGTGGACATCACGAGTCCTTTTGCAGAGGGGATAATGGTAGAGTGAAGCAGGACGGGAAGATTTCTTCCGTAACGATCAGATTCTTTTTGTTTGCTACGTGGAAGCAACGTCTCGTTTACAGATACGCCCATAGTGGAAACTTGAATGTAATCTCCTGCTACTCCTGCAAAGACTTTTAGGAGAGGACCGTTTTTGTTTAGACCCAGATAATTACGCTCAAGCGAAATTTGAAAATATGGATTGTCTTCACGGAGGCTGAAAGTAACCAGATCACCTTTAGCCGGCTTGCCGGGAAGAATCTGATAAATGCCATGGGGCATAGAGTCTGTGAAATTAACGCGATAGCCAACCTCGTGAATCAGGAAGATAATTGTCACTGCATGGCAGATGAAAAGAGTCAGGGCGAGACTTTTCACGCTGCGGCCTCTTGAATATTTTTGGCCCAGTAGGTCTTACGCCAGCCGCGTTTTGCCGTATCACTGTTGAGATTCAGATGGCACTTTGAGTCAATGGACTCGATCTCAGAATTGTCTAACGAGTTAAGCCAGTTTTCAAAATCATGATTTTGTAGATCTTGTTCAGCCTTTTCAATTTTCTGCGTTTCAATATTTTTCAGTTCCGTGCGGGTTTTGTCGGCCTTCTTTGCGTTCGCAAGAGCTTGCTCATTCGGGGTTAAAAATCCAACAGGCCTGCGCCATGTTCCTTTTGATTTCAGAGTTGCGAATAGATAATTGCAGACTCCTTTACGGGTTTCAGGGAAGGTTTCATTTTCCAGTTCCCAATGTGCGGCGTGCAAGGACTCTTCGATGTCGAGGATTGTTTCTCCGAAAGAAAGCCGGTGTTCTACAATCTGGCGGATCTGATCAGGACCAAACCTTTTGTTGTGCAGGCTGGGCCAGAGGACTTGAAAATCATCGCGGCTGATTGATAGCAACCGGCGCGTCCACTTTTCCTCTTCTGATTCTTCTGAACTAGATAGACTTTTTATCTGTCTATCTAAGAAGGGTGGATTTTGATACCGATCAGTATTGGTATTAAAAGAGCGTCCTTGATTCTCATCAGCTCTTGGTTGGCAAGGGTTAACATGCTGTTTTGCTAATGAATCGGCATTGGTAACATGATACCGATCACCTTTGGTATCAAGATCGGTATCATTGCGGTCATGATACCGATCATGATTGGTAACACCTGTTTGATATCGATCAGCATTGGTATCAAAATGTGGTGGATAGGATTTTAAAAGATCCTGAATACGGGTAATAGGCTCATTATTTAATTGGAGAATGATACCAAAGCGGGGCCCGCGTTCGTGGATTCTTTTAGAGTATATACCAGCATCATGGCCGTGTTTGATCACCCTGCGTGCTGTGACTTCGCTACATGCTGCTTTTCTGGCAATTGCCTGAATTACAAGACTTACTTCGTCCTGCTTCGCTTCTACAGAGTGGGAGCATATGATACCAAACACTCGCTTACCCTGATCGGATAAACGGTTAAAAAGAGCATCTGTTTTATCAGAAGTGCTTATACAAAGAGATTGATTTTTTACTATTTGGTCAACCTTGTTACCAATAACGGTTTGATACCGATCACCTTTGGTAACATTCTCCTTTTGATACCAATCATGATCGGTATCAGCGAGCAAACCGTATTCATGTTTGAACAGGCTTATAAAGAACTCGCAACGTTCTTTATATAAGGTCACGATCGTTCCGTGCCTACGTCCGGAGCTGTTTATTTCTCTGTGAAACAGCCCTGCGTTCTCACCTTTCGGGAGAGAACGTAATACGCTAAGTTTGCTGCATTTAGCGGCATATTGAAGGCTGGAAATGACAATAGAATACGGCGCATCCATTGCCGGAGCAGATTGGATTAGGGCGGCAAGTATCCTTCTGCCTGTTCCGGAGAGGGCATTATAAAAGGCGGCTATGTCACGGCGCATAAGCATTTTCAGGTGATCGGTGTCAGCTTGTTTCTGATGTCGATCACCATTGGTATCAGAACCATTTGGTTGATAGTATTTCCGTGCCGTTGAAGTCATTTCAGAACCTGATTCCTTAGAAAGAGGATACGTTGTAATGTTCAGGAGAAACAAATCTGACTACCTTGAATTCACTTGCGGCAAATTCGAGTTCAGCCCCAATCCCGTGCGATTCTTCCCAACCTTCGAGTTTAAGAATCCAGAGCTGATCGGCCCAGCGAATAAATTCTTGATCAATGCGTTTCCAGAAAGTCCAATCCATGGGCAACCCTGTATTCGTGATTCCGTGTGAATGCGAAATCGGGGAGTAAACAATATAGCCCGCGGTAATAAGCCTTGCGGCGGCAATGTTAACAGCTTCATAGCGGTTAGTTCGCACTTCCGGATCTGGATGTGTGTACGGGCATGCCAGATATATTTTCAGAGGTGTTTTTTTCTGATCAGAGTGCAGTTTTGATGGGATATAGCTCATTATTCCTCCTTTTTTTATTAAGGTCAGTTGTAACCAAATCACCGGCCTGAATATTTTCAGGCATTACGCAAAGATCATCGCAGCCAGGGCAGCGTATTTGTGTGCCCATTTTCATCGCTCTGTGTTTTCCAGGTTCTTTGCATTCACCAAACACAGGCATAAGCACTGGAGTGTTTCCTTGCTCGATCATGGTAAGCTTCCGGCCGGAGACTCGTTCAGGAGGCAGGTACATATACGGAACCCGTCCGTCTCCATGACAGAGCTGACAACCGGGGCGGCCTGTTTTTCTGGAACCGTGACTGGCCATCCAGGCTGCGCAATTTGGGCAAGTCCTGCACGCTTCACGGGGGAAGCGCACCGGGAGTAATTTTGTAATGTCAGCATTATTCATGGACTTCTGTCGCTTCAATGAGGTCGTCGAGTTCTTTGCGGTCGGCTTTGGTTTTAGCCTGGGTATCTGCCTTTGCAGGCTCTTCTTTGTTGGGGCCAATTTCTGCGAGAATGTCTGATTTGTCAGGGGCTGTAATCTTGGCCCTTTTAAGAAATTCAGGATCAAGAAAGAAAAGAATTTGCTTGCCGTAGATTGGCGCAAATCCGGCGGGAAAGATGAGCATGTCACCGGGACGGATGATTTTTCCGTTTTCCTTTTCTGCTCCAGGGAGGCGCATACATTCATCAGGTGTAAGCAAACTGCGTTTAACTTCTGAAATGCTTACACTCGCTCTGCCAAGGTGCCCTGATCTACTTCCCGAAAGTGAAGTCTTTTTCTGGATGACTGTGGCTTCTCCAGTCATTTTTGATAGAGCTTGCGCTGTTTCAATCTTGTTTGGAGCATATGCAATTCTGATATGGCAGTTACTCATGATGGATTCTTCTTTCCCGTATGCAGATTGAAGCTGGGTGAGATCCTGCGTAATGATGTAGGCTTTGATTCCGTAGCCGGCCATGAAGGCCAGAGCGCGTTCAAAAATTTCCATGCGTCCCAGAGCGGGGAATTCATCAAGCATAAGCAACAGTCGATGCTTATATGTTGCCTTGGCAGCTCCGTTTTCAAATTCCATGTTTTCTGTGAGGCGGCGCAGGACAATGTTCAGAATAAGTCTGATAAGAGGGCGAAGGCGGTCGATGTCTGAAGGCCTGATCACAAGGTAAAGGGAAACAGGTTTTTCAAAATTCATGAGATCGGAAATGCGGAAATCGCAACCGGAAGTAGCCCATGCAACAACTGGATCACGGTAAAGAGCCATGTTGGCCACAGCAGTGGAAACAACCCCTGAAAGTTCTGCACCGGCTTTGTTCAGCATTTCGCGGGCAGCAGAGGATATGAACTGCTTTACAGCCTTGACCGCTAATTCATCCATTTTAGTGCCAAAGAGCATGTCTAGATAGGTGACATGATCTGTATTCAGCATTTCTTCAAAAAGTTCAGTCATTTCTTTGTCTTCATCAGCAAGCATCAGAGAAAGGTCGTTGAGAGTGGCATGCCGATTTTCATTGATCCTGCATAAAATCATGCAATGAAGAATTGTTCCGCCTAAAAATCCGAACGCTGCTTTATTCCAGTAGTCCTTGAGTCCTTTTCCGTCAGGATCAACGATCATGTTGGCAACATTTTGGGCATCGGGAATGGCATGAGGTCCATCAAGTCTTATTTCAGCCAAAGGATTATATCGTGTAGATTTTTGAGAGGCATCGGTCGGATCAAACTTCAGAACTTTATGCCCTTGAGATTTTCTCCACCCAGAAGTTAGTGCATAGTTCTCACCCTTGATGTCTAAAATAATGGAACTCTCATCCCATGAGAGCAAAGTCGGCAGAACAAGGCCTACACCTTTCCCGGAGCGGGTAGGGGCGAAGGCCATAATGTGTTCCGGACCGTCGTGACGCAGATAGTGAAGGACTTCCTTGTTCTGCCAGCCTCCAACATAAACGCCGGTGTTTTGAAGCAACCCTGCTTTTGTTATTTCCTTTTTGGTTGCCCAGTGGGCTGTTCCATGAATATCGCTGATTCCTTCAGGCTTTCTCATGAAGAGTTGAGCAAAGCCGAGTACAACAACTTGCGGCCCGATAAATATAACCTGCGCGATCGCAATAATGTGGTTCAAACTTTTGCTTGAGGATAGTTTCTGAAACCAAATTACAATCATCCACGGCCAGTAAAATTGTCTATAGACCGTGTTTCCCAGAGCTTTATGATGTCCATATAGTTCGGCTGTATGCTGGGTGGCATAGCTCATCGCTATTAGGGTGACTGCGACCATAAAGAGTAAATAGAGCAACCATATATTGCTTTTTTTTGTGCTTTCACCGAGTCCGTATTGATCGTTCATTACTGGCTCCTGTAAGGGAGGTATGGGCGTGCAAAAACAATATCTTTGGTGACAACCATATTGAATCTCTTGCCCGGTTCGGTGGATATTGCTGGCTTCAGCTTCACATTCATTTGGAGTAATTGAAGAGTGGACTGGCCTAGTTGGCTGGCCACAGCTGATCCGAGTTCATCTTGAAGAGTTGGCGTCTGGCTTGCCGAAGATCCTTTGTTGAAAGAGTCCATGGCATAAGCCGTACCGCCGCTTATCAAACTCATGATAGCCGCCGAGCCGAATGTTTTCAGGTAATGGTTATCCACATCCCCTGAATAGCCGGCGTAACCTCCTATATCCGTGCCTGGCATTACGCCGAGAGTGATTGAAGACCCGTCAGGAAAAATTATGCGATTCCATGCAACCAGAACTCTGGATTGACCTACAGCTACCCGTGAATCATAGACTCCGATCATTCTGGAGCCTTGAGGGATAAGCATGTAAGTTCCACTTGCGGTGTCATAAATATTCTTGCTTACTTGCCCGATTATCTGACCGGGGAGATCTGAATTAATTCCTGAGATCATGATGCCGGTGATGACGGAACCTGTTTTAAGTTCAAATCTTTTGCCGGGGACACGCTCATAAGGCAGTTGCCACGAACCATCTTTGGCTGCGCGGGAATTTAGAAATTCTTCTTTTTCCTGCTGATCATCTAAATCTCCCGGAATACCTGTTGATGCTTCTGTAGCAGTTAAAGGATGTCTTGCGCGGACATCATTGAAAGAAGTTTGCACTATCTTCCGCTCATTTTTATCCGGCATGGCCGTTTGAATTTTGAGCGGCGCGGCAAGAGCAGCTCTCATTCTTTCCAGTTTGAATGTTCGTAGTTCTTGCAGCTCTTTTCTGTGTTGCTTCTCAATTTCTGAAGGTTCGGCAGCGCGTACAACTGTTACGAGTGGTCTTTCCGTTAGCGGCTCTGGTAAAGGCTCTTTCTCTTCTTCTTGAGGAGGAGTGGATAGTCCAAGAGTTTCAGGAGCCGCCAATGGTTGCTTAAGGTCAGTTTCGATAACAGCAGCTTTTCCTGTTTCAATGCTGTCATTTTTTTTGCCGGATTGAGATAGTGAATAGACAAACACAAGGACCAAAATAGTAGCAACGGCAATGCCTAAGTAGACAATTCTGTTACCGCTTTTAGTCGCTCTAATAGGGCGCGTGAGGCTGTTAGGAGAATCTGACATCGTTAATTCCTATTCAGCCTTGATGATGTACATCATGGAATAATTGCGCGGTCGTGTTTCTGCACCAACACGTCCACCATTTAGTGCACTACCGTCATCCGTGTACCACATATTATTGTCCGTATCGGAACTCCCTGATCCCGCATGGCCACTTCCTCCAGAACCAAAAGGAGCATAGGCATGTCCTGCGCCATTAGCTTCGCCCCATCCACTTTGATGCTGATGGGAGCCAAGTTGCTGTGATTGTATACTTCTCAGACTCCGCCCCCCATCAACTCCTTTGCCGTGATCCCAGCCGCGAATAAATTCACCCCGGAGATCTGGAACAGTGCTACCGACTATTGCCGCAAGGTCTGCATAGGCGGAGGTTGATTGACCGTTGCATTCAAGAAATCCTTCGGGAACAGTTCCGGAAGTCCATGGAATTACACCGCCGATTGGTACTCCGCTGATTGCTTTAGCCTCAACAGTTATACTTGTCGGATCAAAACTTGTTGCATCCCCTGCGATTGCTGAGGAATGCACAGAAACGAAAAGTAGAAGCATAAAAATTAAAAGATATTTAGATCTAATATTGTGTGTGAATCTCATGATTTTCTCCTTTAGTTGCAAGTTGTGAGGACCATTACTTTTCCGTATCCGGCAGGAGGAACTATCCATGTACCTCCCGTGTCGGCAGTGCGAATGCGTAGGTGGACCTGCCAGTTGTCTCCAACGTCAGTGGCCCATGATTGGACAGCGACAATGGCTTTTGAAATTGGTCCTTCAGCAAAGATTGTGGGGGCCACAAATATTTGGGGATTTGAGATAATGCCGGGTGGGCAGACTGGTTTAGGGATAAGTTCGCCATCAACCGCAATAGTTGATCCTTTAAGAAACTGAGAATTGCCGGTGTCGGCTATGACTTCAGGCTGGCCGTTGCGGCAGACGTAAAGACCTACTGCCGGATCAAGAAAAACACGCCCGTTTTTATCTGCATCATTGCAGAATCCTGTGGTGTCGATATCTGCAAGAGTATGCTCTTCGAACTTAATTTCTTTCACACCTTCAATGGCGTGGTCGGTCATATCCAGTTCTGTGGACATTTCGTTCAGCTCAGGATGACCGGGGACTTCAACGCGATAGAGAAAATCTTTTCCAATATCCTCTTCACGCAGAAAAGCTCTTCCGCCGATATGTCCGGCGGCAGGGATGGGGATATCTGTTGCTGCTAAATTTACTGTCCAACCGCCGTAAGAACCTCTTAGTTCGGTTGCACTTTGTCCCGGGAGGTCGCCGATGGGGATGTAACCACCTGCGCCACCGATCATGGCGGCTGTGGCTGGAACAATGGCGGAACTAAATTTTCTGCTTTTGTCAGAATAAGTTCGGCCTCCGTATGTCAGCACCAAAACTTGCAGGTCGCCTACGGTTGGTTCAAGCACGTATATCCCGTACCGTTGGCCCCATCCGTTCAGATCCTTAAAGCCGGAAGAGAGGAACTCTCCAGTTCGAAGCTGATCCATAGTGATCTGAGTTGCGCCGGTTGCGGTGGAAGATGTTATCAGTCCGTCATAATTTTCTTTGGTATATGAAGCCGCTGCATCCATGATACTTGCTAAGTGATCACTGACGCTGTGCTGTTTGATTGACTCCATGCCTCGGTCCATCATGTCGGCAAGCATGGGAAGCATAAGCATGAAAATAAGAAGTCCTGCCAACACCTCGATAAGTCCGAATCCAGCCTGTTTGTTTTTACGATTATCTTTCATAACTATCTCCTACTGGGTGATGACGCTGACAATGCTGTTTTCAGGAATGAACGTCGGCAGGGCTGTATCCGATCCGTGAGCGTTGGCCAGAAAACCGTTTCGTTTAACTCCGATGGCAAAACTACCCATGAAAATCTTTCTGATTTCCTCAGATTCGTTTCCCTGCACAGCACCCCACACATAGCAATTTCCGTCATCCATCCGGTTGGCCCATGCACGCATGGGTTTCCAACCGGATGGAATTGATAGATTAGAAACGGGAACTTCACTTGTTGTGATGGTTGAATTGCTTGTCACGAAGTTATTCACCGCATTGCGATAGATCGCGTAATTCACAGCTATAGATTCAGCCTTAGGTGAGTTTCGCGGGGTGGGTATTTCCGGACTGATCATTGCCATTGTGCCGAGGAGGCAGAAAAATACAGCTAATCCTTGCATAATGATTCAAGCCCTCCGAATTGAATGCGGTTTTTCTGTTCCCGCATTTCTTCCTGTAATCCCGTCAGTTCACCGTTCTTAATTTTTGCGCGGAGCCCTTTGAAGTTTTCATTAAAAGGAGCCAGCAGGAACTGAGGGACATGGAGAACCGTTTTGCCGTCGACGTGTTCAAGTTGCTGATGAACAACAGCTAGAAGGCCTTGAGCTAGATTTTGACTGGCAATGTCTCCGTCAATTTCGCGGGCCATTGTGACCAATCTTTCCAGAGCCGTTACAAGGTCGAAGCCATGCAATGTGGCCACAACTATTTGTTGATCTGAACCAAGGCAGACGCGCAGAGCTTCACTGGCTGCGTGTTTGCTTCGGATTTCCCCGATGTAGATAATGTTAGGAGAAGCTAAGCGGTGAGAACGTTCGATGGCTTCAGCTAGATCCTCTTCATGATCTATTTCGGCTTGAAAGCAGAAACCGAAATCTCCATGTTTGCCATCTAAGGGCATTTCGGCCGGGTTTTCAAAACTGACGGCGTGGCCTCCAAGAGTTGAAAGCCGTGTGGCTACTAAAGATGACGCGCTGAAGGTTTTTCCGGAAGCTTGCGCACCGGTAAAAAGGACCAGCCCCTTACTCTGGTTCGCATTAAGAAGCCATTCTGAAAGGGCGGGGGGTAATCCCAGTTCCGTGAAGGCAGAAACGTTTCCCTGAATCCTGCGTAAGAAGAAGACTTTCCCGCTGCCCCAGACAACACCCTCATAGAGCGCAACTCTGTAACCGACGTCTTCGTGCTTAATTCTGAAAGTGTGTCTACCCGTTTCAGTATGAACTTTAATAACTTCTGCGTGGAGAGCTTCAATTTCATTTTTGGTGTCTTCCTCACAAGGAACAAGCTTCTGGTCGCAATTATCGCAACCCTTCATGAAAGCTTCGCCGCTTTCATGAAGAATCAGATCTGTGAATGATACACTTTTGAGAATCATTTAAAGCCTCTGCTAGTTGGAGGTGAAGACGATGATATTAGTGGTGGCAAGCTGATTTGTTATGGCTCCGACCATTCCGCTTGCTTGGTCGATTTCAACACCGTTCACAGTAATAGTTTCCCATGATCCGGCTTGAAATGTTGCCAGTTTTACACATGCGTATTCAGGGACTTTATTGTGTGTAATCGTAAATGTGGTTGGGTCTGTTCCTTCAGCTACGGACACGGCTCCGTTCCATGCATTGCGGATTTCACCGCTACTTTTCAGCATGCTGTCAGGCACAATTTTGTTTTTAACGGCAATTTCAGTAGTCATACCTGTAAAGTCTGGCTCGCCTGTATAAAGCTGTTTTAAGTCGAGCCGAAAGGTCGAGAGGTTTTGTTCTGCCGTAGATATTTTGTCGTTGTCCATCGATTTAGATATCATATAGGATGATCCTCCAAAAACGATCAAAGCTATAAGAAGTGAGCCAAGCGTTTCAAATAAAGTCATGATTGCTCCTATTAAAGTATGTTTTGTCCGAGCTGTTGTTGAAGGGAAGTCATCGCGAGAACGATGTTGGAAATCATAAAAATGATGCCGACTATGCACGCCATGTTTATTACTTTGGCTTGAACTTTGATTGTTTCCATGCCCTCATTCAGCCATTCCTCGGCAATGAGTTTCAGCTGGCTGTCAAAGCCCGGAAGCTTTGAATAGACCCGCAGGTCTTCAATGATTGTTCTGGAAGGAAACTGGTATCCTGAGTCATCCAGAGCCTGCCCCAGACCTTTACCCAGATTGAGCTGGGCTTTGACTGAATGCATTCTCTCTTTCAGCCATGGGCTTGATCCTGGAGTGGAGAGCATGTCGTTCATAGATTGCGAAAGCTGAATGCCCGATTCCATCATGGTAGAAAGGGTAAAGAGCCATAGACTACCGGTGATAAGACGGTAAAAGGACCATGGTGGTACATTGTCAAAACGGACGCGTATTTTTCCTGTCCATATTTTGAGAGTCGCCAGCGAGATAAGGAATGAGAGGATTAATCCGGCAAGAAACAGAGTTCCCGCTGTGGAGTCTATGAATCGCGTAACTTGATAAAGAGTTTGTGCACTGCCTTGCCAAAATGCCGGATCTGAAATCTCAGTAAGTCTGGGCATGACGTATCTTGAAAGCACGATTAGAAGCGTAATGAGCGCACAAATTAAAAGACATGGATAACTGAGAGCCTTCCACACGCTGCTTATAATTTTTAATCTGGCTTTGATTAATTTTACTGAGAGTTCCAGAGATTCAAAAAGTTTACCGGAATTTACTCCGCTTTGGATCAGCATAGATTCTTCTGCTGGAATGAATCCTTGAAGAGCTTCATGAAGCTTACTTCCTGAGTTTATTCGCGCTGAAACTTCCGTAAGAACAGGAGTTAGCGGGCTGTAATTTTTTGCGTATCTTTTTTCGAGATAGAGCAGGCTTTCCGCAACACTTACACCGTGTCTGGTCATTGCAGAAAGCTTTCGATAAATACGAATCCGTTCTTTATGGTTAAAGAAAATCTTCGCCAGTATTTCATTAATTTCAGGAAGTACCATGAGGAGCCTCCACATTTTTTGAACCGGCTAGTTCATCCAGATCGGAAGATGAAAGGTTGAAATCATCGAAAGCCTTGGCATAGTTTAATGGCACACCAAGTCTGCGTTCTGTCAGATAAGGATCAATTAATCCGTCTTCAATCAGATCGATGGCATGGCTGACAAAGGTCTGGCCGTTCTGCTCATGTCTCCAATGTTTGTATGCCGCTTCCATGTTTCCTGTGCGTACAGCTTTCAGGATTACATGGTCGGTGGTTACTATTTCAGATGCTACGGTTTGCCCGATAATTCCAACCCCAGAGCATTGTTTACAACCTTCACCCCTGATGTTGACGTTCTCCATATTGTTAACCGCTCTGAAAAGACGATTGAGCACGGCTTCAGGAAGAGACTTCCGGCGCAGTTCATTGTCAGTTGGAAGTTTGGTTATATCCTTAAGCGGCATCTTGCAGTTCGGACAAAGCACCGGCACAAGCCTTTGATGATGAAGGCCGGAAAGAACTGTGTGGTCACAAAGGTATTCAAGAGGATCAGGATATTGAGCAGCACGGAGCAGAGAAACCATTCTTTGAATGATTCCTAATGCTGAGTTTGCATGAACTGTTGTCCATACTCCGTGTCCTGTTTGAGCGGCATCAAGAGCCGCTGAAGCCGCTTCAGGATAACGGACTTCACCGATCATAATGGTGTCAGGGTCAGAGCGCATGGCTCCGGCAATTGCGTTGCGGTATGCCGATCCACGATTATCATCCTGATCGTTAGTATTGACCCGAACCTGCTTTACCCTTTCAAGCGGGTATTCCGGTGGATCTTCAATGGCGAGGAAATTCTTTTCCGGATTATCCTCGGCCATGCACTCCATGATATGTTTGAGCAGTGTACTTTTACCGTGGCCGGTCGGGCCTGAAAGAAGAGTCAGTCCAGAACGCTGGGTGAGAAATTGAAATCTGCGAATATGGCGATCGGAAAAGCCGAGGATTTTCAATCTATCATCCAAATCCCCTTTAGCCGTTGTGCGATCGTAAAGAAGGCGCAGCGCCATGAAAGTTCCGGTTCCATTCTCCGCCATTGAGCAGTCGAGCGGTTCCGTATGAATTCGGATAGAGTGAACGTCCGCAGGAAGGAAATCGTTGCTTACGATCCTGCCGTCTTGCCTTTCCTTAGCTACAAATGTGGTGTCTGCGCTGTTGGACATGGTTTGATACATTGCAACAATTACTTTTCTGCCAATTTCTCCCATCAGTTGCTTGTAGTTCTGCAACATGCCCAGCTTTCTAAACTGAATAGAGGCAAACGGGCCGTAATCGCCTATGTGAATATCAGATGCACCTTGCTCGTAAGCATCAGCAATAATCTGAACAGCGAGATCTTGAATGTCGCTTTTGGTTTCAGCTTTGGTGATATTTTTCTTGCGCAATTTCTGGAACTCTTCAGCTTCAAGTCTTTTGGTTTCCTTGAAACCTTTACGCGCCGCATAGCTAAGGAAAGACATCAAAACTGCATCGTCTGCCACCTCCGCTGAGATATAGATGATGTCATTTAGGAGCAGTACCCGTTCTTGAAGTTCTTTTGGAATTTCGTTGTTCGTCATGATCTACTCCTTGAATTTCAAGGGAACGTTCTTGCCGTTGAAACGGATCAGAACAGTTGATGGAGTTATTGAAGCAACTTTACCGGGGCCGGCATTGCTTCCGGTTTTCACTGTCTGGACTCCGGCAGAACTCGAAAGGGTCGCAGAAAGTCTTCCGTCCACTCCTTGGATAGAAACGATTTTCGGCCACACAGGACGGTATTGTTTCTTTTTGGCTGGTTTTTGTTGAATAGCTTTAATCACGGCAGGGTCAGGAGTATGAAGCTTAATCAGCTTTTGGTTCTGCTCAGCTATTGAAACTTGAAGCTTCAATAATTCAAGATCAGATCTCAGTGAGGTGAAATAGCTAAGGGGTGTAATATTCGTTTCATCAGGCGCGTTTTTCTTGTTCTTTGAAGTTGATTCTTTGGTTAAATTCTTTGTCGAATTATCCTTTAAATTATTGACTCTTAGATCGCTTTTTATCTCTACAGACGGAATAGATATTTCAATCGTTCCATTTGAAGGTGATTCGAATACGGGCATTGAAATCGTATCAGTGCTGTTAGTTGAATTTCCTATAGATATTGTGGTCCATAGAGTCGCGTTTGAAATTGGGCTTAATACTTTGGTATTAAAGTTTGTTCTGTTGGATTGCGTGGCATTGAAAAACACAAGTTCCTGAGTCTCATTTGTGTCTTCTTGCATTTTGTTACTGTTGAAAAAGACGGCTGCTGCGCCGGCTATGACTGCGACTAATATGAAGACGCAGATCAAAATTAAACGGCTGGTTTTTAACTTCTTAATATTTGGCATAAACTTGACCCTCCATGGTGCACTGGTTTCTAGTGAAGGAGATCTCATAGATAACCAGACAGGGTATTGAATCCATCCTAGCAAACAGGGATTCAGAAATTGCAGAGCCGGCAGGAAGGCCGGAAAGTTTCCACTCTCCTTTGATCCACGGGGCAATAATATCAAGAGACTGATTCAGTAACTTGCTTTTCTGTTTCTTTATTTCAGGAGCTTTCCAAGTAAGATTCAATTTTGCGCCAAGGGTGCGCGTCAGTTCGTAAAGAAGCGCAGTTACCTCAGATTTATTCGTCAGTGGTTGTCCTGGCCGTACTAGTTCTTTGGGGTAATCTATGATTATCTCAGCCAGATCAGGACGTGATCCAAAGGATGAGTCGCTTGGACGGCTGGTGAATTCTGCGCCCTCTTGATGCGACCATGCCATGTAGATGCCTTTGTCATTTCGGGTAATGGTTTCCAGTTTCCAACCATTATTAAATGGTTCTGTTTTCCGCATGGCTCTTAGAAACTGTTTTGCAAATTTTAGAGGCATCGGGGAAACTTTCCACGGCATGGTGAAATACTTACCGGGGTCAGAACTTATAATTTCTTTGTTTTTTTCAGATTCAGCGCGGGCTTTAATGGCCTCAATTCTTTGTTGCTCTGCAAGCTGATCGGCTTGGTAGTCATTCCAAAAAGAAAAGCCGGCAACGATAATAATTACTGCCGCAGCGAGTAGAAGAAGTTTTCCGTTATTTTTCTGCGGATAGAGCGGTTGAACTCGTTCTGAAGGCTTAATGAGTCCATCAAAGTGCTTGAGCGTGTCACTGAATGTTTCGCAGATGAACTCATTATTTTCCCAGTTAGACATGGCTTTCAAATTATTTAAATGAGCTTCAGCTTCTTCTCTGGAATTGCAAATGCGATCACCTTCAGCAACAATTGTCTTTTTGCTGATTGCGCAGATCCACCAGAGATTCTTTTCATCATTTAAGCAGAACATCCCGACCCAAGTTGATCTGGAACGTTCCACCAAAGCACACGCCAAAGATGGAATCCTTTTAAGTTTTGCCGGATCAGAGCTGAGTCCGAACTGCTGTTTTCTGGCAATGACATAGTTGTATTCCCGGTCGGCAAAATTTGCGGCCATTTTACGGGCCTGCTCTATGAGCTGTTTTTTGCGCCCTTTACCATCCAATATCTGCCACCAGAAACCGGCCGCATATTGTTTTTTATTAATCTTAATTGTGTGCATGATTAGACTCCCGCACTTTCCATTTCGATGGTGATGATGATGAGGCTTTTGCCGTATTTCTGACTGTTTCCGCCCGAAGTGATACCCAGTCCTTTTGATTCCTGATTCGTCTCTTGTTCAAATCCGGCCAGAATTAAAGTTTGTCCACATTTCATGGTTACGCGCTGGCTGAAACTGCGCGTGGAAACCTCTGGGAGCTGAACTTTCATATCTCCGGTAGAAAACTCGGTAAGAGAATCAAGGGATGAAAGATTTATGTTGTATTGAAGAATTGCTTTCCGGTTATCCATAATGTGAGGAATGACCGTCATGGAAAATCCGGTAGAGACTTCACCTGGTGTGAGTTGTGAGGTCTGAACAGACTGGCTGTCGCGGCTGCTGCTCATGCCGGCAAGATAGGAATCACGCTTAACAACCTGAACAGGAAGAGCCTGATTATTCATTACAATGCCTGATCCGGAAGTGAGCAAAGTTGTGCGACCGTTTTGTTTTAAAGCTCTAAGGACAAGCTTGGAGTCCTTCCATGAGCCGTCAAGAATTGCTGCTGTCAGCGTTCCGGCCCCGGCAATAGTATTGTATGGCTGGCCGCCCATCAGTCCGAGACTTGCCTGTCCGGCTTGTAGTGCTGTTTCAAGATTGAAACCGGCATCAGCATTATGGTTCAATTCTAGAGCCCAGACTTTAACGGCCAGAGCGACCTGCCTGCCCATCTTGATATTCAGAGACTTGATATACTTGCTGACTCTGCGCAGGGCTGTAGAAGTATCAGTCACTGTGACCATGCCGGCAGCCTGATTAACTACAACTAGACCGTCCTTTGAAAGCATGGCTGAAATGGCCTTGGATGTGTCGTCCCAGACATCGCCCACAAAGGTGGCTTTATTGGTCTGCGAAGTTTGGCTGGTGCTGTCTGATGTTTTTGAAGTTTGCCCGACTCCTTCAATACTGCTGGAGTCCGCAGAACCTCCGGAAGTTTGTGATTTGTTAGTAATGATAGATTCGTAAGAAATGTTGCCCGGAGCAACGGCAAGGCTGAATGATTTGGTCTGAAATCGCGTGATTTCAACCTTGGAAGTGGCATCATCAAACTCCCAGCCCATGCCGAAATATTCACACATAGAATCAAGCAACCCTTTGAGCTGGCCGTCATAATTTAGCTTCATTTTATTTACGGCTTGTTTGCCCTCTTCATTAGAAGCTGAACCTATGTGTTCGACCTCGATGCGGACGGGAACAAGCTCATTAATTTGTTTGGCCAGTTCTGAAGCAGTGCCGGATGCATGCAATGTTACACGTCTTGAAAAGACTGCTGGCAACTTGTGCTCATCCAGCTCAATGGGAGTGGCTCCCAGATAAGGAGCATGAATGATTTTTACCGTTTTCTTTTTGGTCGCATAATTCATTGCCGCCGCTCTGCTTTTCACAGACCTTTGTTGCGGAGAGGGCTGAAAACCTCCGCAACTGCAAAGGGAAAGAGTGATAATTAGTAAGATAAAATGTTTCATTTTTAGTCCTCGCATACTTCAATGACTTTGTTTGCTTGATAAATAGTTACGCGCAGGGAGTTGCCGCCGGCGTGCATTCTGGAAAACATCCGTTTAACCGCTCTGGGAAATGTGTCTCTGAAAGTGGCGTGCGCTTGCATTTCGAAATCGTGACCGGCTTTCCATACGAGCTGATATTCTGATCTGCTTGCCCAGCGTTTGAGTTGATCTTTGAGGCCGCCTGGTTTGATGTTCCAATTCTCATCAAGTGGAGATTCAACCTGCTTTGATTCATCACCGACAAATTCAAAAAAGGCGGGTGTCTGGGTAAGGAGCCCGGCTCGTTCAAATCCTTCAAAAGTCAGGTTATAGACTTGTCCGAATGACCAGCCGTCAGAAGACTGAAAATGCAAATAATACATGGTGCTGTTGCCGATGGCATCGAACACCTGATTCACATTTAAGACATTATGATCGGTAGTTTTAGGGCTGAATTGAAACCCTTGACTGCGCAGATTGTTTTCAAACATCCTGCCGAAAGGATTGTCTGAAGCTGTCATATGAAAAACAGTCCTGCCGGGAGGGTAATGGCTTGCTACTTTGAGCGCAGTTTCTTCAACCAAAGGTTCAACTTCGTGATCCTCATACATGGGCGCAGTCTGTTCTGCGATGGTCACATGTTTCTTCATGGAGTTAAGAGCTGTGCATCCTGTAGTCGGAATGATTAGTAAAAGAAGGATAATTAAATATCTCATTTGTCCTCCAATCTTTTGATTTCAACTTTTTCCTGATCCATGCCTGTTCCGGCCACCAGAATTGCTTTTTCAAAGATCTCATCCACGATCATGGCGTTACCTTTGACCCTGTAATTGACGATCGCTTCTTCTCCAGCTTTCTCAACAAGTAGAACAGGGATTTCAGTCTGAGTGGATGTTCTGGGGAGCTGAATAAAAGTTCGAATGCCGTCGTTATAGACTCGCATCGGCTTCCAGCTGGCTTCATCTCCTGTGATGGAGTAGCCAAAATCCAACGCGGAAATATCTGTAGGATTTCCTTCGATTTCCGTAGTTTTCCAAGACTCTTTGCGGCGTTTCTTCTTCAAACTTGCCTTAAGAATTTTCTCCTGATCTTCAGGATAGATGAACGCGACATACGGGGTGTACCCCTTGCGGCGGGATACAAGTTTAAGATGGTAAGTTCTGCGGTCGGTAGTAATAACAGCGGTCGTTACAAGCCCTGCATCAAGCGGCTTGATAACAAGGTGAGTGCTTTCGCGGCCTGAAAGACCTGATTGAGCGACAACAACAATCCATCTGGCTGTGTCGCCGATTATGACATCGTTGACGTTTTCTCCGGGCTGAAACTCAAGGTCAGAAGCCATGAGCGGGGAACAAATGATGGTGGGAAGAGTTGCTCCAAAAACATAAACAATCTTGCCGTTGCTATGCATTATTGGGTTTACTTTGCGGTTTATCCACTCCTTAGAGAGTTTTAAAGCCTTCCATTCCTTACTATTCAGACGAACGTCCGTTTTGCTGATATAGTCTGGAGCGGGTTGGTTTATCGCCACTTCTCTCAGCTTTTCGCTCTTCCTTCCTGAATTGTTTTCAGGAGCAGGATTGTGCTGGGCAAATACCTTATTTACTAGCCCTTGTTGGTCCGTTTCAGTTGCTGCTGAGACAGAATTACAAGTTAGTAGAACAAGGCAAAATGATATGAAAATAATTCGGTTCATTACGGCTCCTATTGCTCAAGAAGTTTTGCCCAGGACAATTCGGTGATATAAACACCGGCAGGATTCCTGATAATTTGGCTGTCTGTTGTTGGGGAAGAAATGCGGACCTTCAAAGTTGCTTCATACTTAGTGCTGGACATGGCCACACCGGAATGGTTGCGGATTGTCTCTAGCCATTCGATGCGCCAGCTTTCACTGCTGACAGGAAGAGGAATTCCTTTGATATCGACTTCAACAAGAACCTTCTGACCTCGTTCATATGGGTTGTTAGCTTCGTACCAAGAGCGGGTGGCTCCACGAGCCGCTCCTGTTACAAAGGAAGACATTTTAGTAACCATCTTTTTCTGTAGCCCGAGATCCGCAGTTACTGAACGCCAGTTAACAATGAGATTCGCAATTTCAGCCTGAATAATCCGGTCGGACACATTGACCGTTGAATCTGCGCGTTTAACCGCAACAGAGTGGCCGAGTTTGTCCACCTCAACCACATAGGGAATGACTTTGTTTTGCGTGATCTGGATGATGTTTATACTGATAGACAGCACCGCAATCAGAAGAGCTATGAGTGATGCGATCCTCCACTGATTACGGCTTTCTATGTAAGAACCGTATCGTTCGAGCCATTCTGTTCGAGCATCTAAATATGGGTTCATTGTTTTGTCCGACATAGCTGGTTATTCCTGAGTTTTTTTATTGTTGTCGCAGTTAAAATGGGCTGCTATTTATTGGGATTTTCAGTTCCTGAATCTTGCTCCATTTTAAACGCTTCATGGCGAGCTTTCATGCTACTTCTAACGTTGCCCATGCTGCTGTCTCCGATGTTGTCGCGCATGGCTCCACCAAGGTTCTTTAAAGTCTGCATTCCCTTGGCAAAGCCTGTTGATCCTTGTGATCCGGCCATGCTTGTAGCTTCACGCAAAGCATCAACTCCACGTTTCGCATCAATAGCTCCACCTCCGGCAGTTTTAATGCCTTGCATCGCCGCCATAGTGCCAATTCCGACCGCAGAAAATGCGGAAGTCAGAGCACTGCCAGTGGATACGTGGGAGCCGTTTACAATTCCGGAAACTATATCTGGGATGGATTTGACGAGAGCGAGGATCAGGATAGAGGAGCAAATTACTAGAAAGATATCGGCGAAGCTTTGAGAGTTGACGGTAGTGAATTTTTCAATAAAATTCATGCTCATGCTGAGTAAGAGCTGTAGAACAAAGAGTTTTACAGCAACAGAAAGGGCGTAGCGAAGAAAATTTATTGCATAATCTTTAGTAAACTTGGAACCACCGAATCCTAGAAGAATGGCCCCAGCATTGAGCACTATAAACGCTTCACATTTCACCATAACCACTTGAGCTGTGATCAGTGTGAAAGTAATAGCTATGATAAAGCAGCATAAGACTATTCCAATGCTTAGAGGTACATTTAATACACTAAGATTGTTTAGCAAATTTCCTATAATTATGAGCCCATAGACAAAGATTTCTTTGGGACTAGTTTTAGGTGCCCCGGTTTTAATTGCAACACTCCCAAAAGATTTGATTAAAGCATTGGCCCACTCTTCATAATGGTACAAAATCGCTAGCATAAAACATGCATATATAATCAGCAGCACAAATTCTGCTAAGAGTTGCTGGAGATCAGAACCTTTAAGGATTGCTTGAATACCCATCCATGCCATTTCTATTATGAGCAATTTTTTGAATAGGCTGAGGGAATACCCTTGAATAGCTGGCCCCCATGTTTTAGCGGCCGCTTCAATCTCAAAAAGCAATTTTGAGGGAAAGTCTAGGCTTTGTGTTGTTTTTTCTGCTGCATCAGCAAAAGCCAAGTCTGAGCAAAAAAATATTAGTATCAATATAGGTAAAATAACAAAAAAATTGACATTAAAAATAGTATTTTTTATAATGTTTAGAATTAAAATAAGGAGTTTAAATGCGTTTATTAATTTGTTTTTTAACCACTCTGTTCTTGAGTATTTTGCTGTCAGCTTGTGGTCAAAGTGATATTGAAAAGGCTCAGGAGGAAAAAGTTCTACGTGAACAAAAGACTGAACAGGCAACGAAAGATTTTGTCCAAAATGATTTGGCAGTTCAAGTTCAAAAGCTTTTAGATAAAAAGGAAAAAGAATAATATAAAACAGCATGATTAGTTCCCTTCACTCAAAAGTTTTTTTGCCTGATCAGCTAGGTTGTTTTCAATAAATCTTTTGCTATTAAGATCTTTAATCTGATCAATCTTTTCCTTCTTCTGTTCAACCTGTGCCTGATTTTGAATATGAGTAGCCATAAGCGCACGTAGCTTGCGCATCTCTGAAATCTGAACTCCAGTAAGTTGATTCGCCGCTTCTAATGCCTGCATACGGCCGTCAGGTGTGCTGAGAAGGTCTTCAATATATGAGTCAAATTCGTCAGATTCACTGATCTCTTTCAATTGCTGGCCTGAGACTTTAAAGGTGGCCTTGGTTGCTTCATCCACTCTTTCTGACCACTTGGAATAATATTCGTAATATTTCGGATTAACATCACTTGAAGGAAGTCCTACGAGATCTTTTGCATAGCTGAAGCTTGGATAATATGAGTCATAGATTCCATCCATGACATCAAGTTCGCCCATGGTTGTGACGAGATTTTTAGATAGGGATGCAAGGTTTTTAAAGTCTCTCATGACGGTGTTTTTGATTGAGAACGGTAGCCGAATAGTGTTTTTTACCATGTTGACGTACTGCTCAATATTTTGCTTCACCATCATGATTTGTTGCTGAGTCTGCATCATTTCTTCAGCGTAAGTTTTCCACATACCCTCTAGCTGCTCGATGCTTGTAGCTCGCTCTAAAGCTTGCAAAAATCTGTCACTACAATTGGTGCAGGTTACGACCATTGCAGAGGCCGGGGCTGTCAGGGTGGAAAGCAAAATAAAAAGAGTGGAAGTGATTATGAATTTCCTCATCTGAAATCCCCTTGTCTTTCTTCCAACCATTTTTCCGGCCAACTCTGCCCATGCTCTGCATTTAGTTTCTTAATTCGCGCAATACTGCCCTTGTCAGATGATCCGACAAAGGAAAGAGCAACTGGACCTAGTGCCAAATCTATAAGCCTGCGCCCTTCGGGAGAAACTATGTAGTAGTCCTGTTTAGGCACGGCAGAAGCTATAATTTGTATTTGGGTAGAGTTGAGACCTAGATCTTGATAAAGTTTTCGCTGAACTTCTTGAATAGCGCTTTCATTTGATAGAAATATTTTGGTTGGGCAGGACTCTACAAGAACATCTAAGATTCCAGAACGGACTGCATCAGATAATGACTGCGTTGCCAAAACAACAGCGCAATTGGCTTTACGTAAAACCTTGAGCCATTCCCTTATTTGTTCTCGAAAAACATCATGGCCAAGCATGATCCAAGCTTCATCAAGCACGAGCATTGCGGGTTGCCCTTTAAGGGCTTTTTGTATGCGATGAAAAAGGTAAAGCAGAACGGGGATAAGATTTTTATCTCCAAGATTCATGAGCTCTTCAATTTCAAACACCATGAAGTCATCCATACCCAGATTATCCGTTTTGGCGTCCAGTAAATGGCCCATTGCTCCAGCTTCGGTGTAATGTTTGATAGCTTCTCGTAGTTGTTCGTCCTGTAAGAGATGATAGAAATCTGTAAGGGACCGCATTTCAGAAGGATTTTCTCTGAGAAGATTCATAGCTTGATGAATTGAATTTCGATGGGCGGGAAGAACTGTAAAACCCTGAAGCTTAACTAGTGTTTCAATCCATTCTTCAGCCCAACTTTGTTCTGCGTCAGAATCAACGTATGAAAGAGGAGCAAATGAAAGGGACGAATCTTCGCCCGCTATCTCATAATGTGATCCTCCAGATCCTGCACAAAGCGGATACAGAGACATGCCTTTGTCAAAAGCAAAGATAGTTGCGCCTTTGTAGCGTCTGAATTGCGCAGCAAGAATTCCAAGAAGGGTGGACTTACCTGATCCGGTAGGCCCGAAAATCAAAGTATGCCCGATATCTCCCGCGTGAAGGTTGAGCCTGAACGGAGTTGATCCTTCCGTTGCGCAATGCATCAGGGCCGGAGAATATGGTGGAAACATAGGTGAAGGGTTGAATTCTCTGCCAGGCCATATCGTTGCTAGAGGAAGCATGTCAGCAAGGTTCATTGAATTAATGATAGGGCGGCGGATGTTTGCAACCCCGTTTCCTGGATGAGTTCCAAGCCATGCTTCAAGAGCATTGGTTGTCTCTGTCCGGCAACTGAAATTTTTCTCCCTTACAAGCCTGCTAAGTAGTCTTGTGTATTCTTCAAGCTCTTCTAAATTTTTACCGAGCAGTACAATGCATGCTGTATAGAATCCGGCAGAAACAATACCTGATTGCAATTCCGCAATTGCTTTTTCAGCATCATTTGTCATGGAAACCGCATCGCGATTAGCTCTGGGGTTGGCCTTGTTGAACATAACGTCAAAGAATTTAAAAACCTGCTGCTGCCATGTCTTACGGTACAGCTCCAATTCCTTAAGTGCTTCGAACTGATCCATGCAAATAAATCGGCTTGAAAAGCGGTATTCTAGAGGAATTCCTTCAAGGCAAGATAGCATTGAAGGCCAGCTTTCTGCTGGTAACCCATCAATAGCTAAAACCTGAATATATTTATTATCTATGGATGGCAGATCGCCAGCAATTAAATCTTTACTGCCTATAACTGCGTCCAGATACATAGGCGTATCCGGTAATACAATTTCCTGATTTTCGCCGGTAACGCAGGTGTGGAGAAAACTGAGCAATGGCGAAATCGTTCTGTTTTTTCCGAATTCGTCTTCATAAGTGTAGTCTGTGAGCCTTTCAAGAAGGAGGCATAGAGACAAAGAATCTTCAAGTTGAACAAGAGTTTTTTTGAAATCACTTATTTGTTTTTCAAGCTGGTGGTTTACCGTTCCGGAATTTCCAGCATATTTCTTGATTTTGTCAGCGTTAAGCTGAGGTGTATAAGTAACCGTCAGGTAAGTTTTTGTAGTGTAAAAAAATCCTGATTCGAAAACAGCTCTGCGTTCATTTTCTATTGCCTTGGTTGTACTGTCAGGGAAAAAACTTGCGCCTGGAGCAGGGTAGCTTGTGGACGGAAATCTGATTGCATCTACATTACACAACCAGCCAGATCCCAATTGTTTTAGAGCCTGATTGACTTTTGCACTAACGGTTGCAAGTTCATCGGGTGTGCTAGAGGCTGTGTCCTGTGATCTGAAAAACCAGCTAGCTAATAATGCACCGTTTTTACAAAGTACGATTCCATTATCCACCATGGCCGCATATGGTAACAAATCAGGTAATCCTTTTTGTTTATCGCGGTAGTCTTTTAGTGAAATCATGTTATCGCCTCCATGGAGTTGATCTTGCCGGGTATTCATTTTGTTGTGCATTTTGGCGAAACCATATCTTGGACATTTGCGGATCCGCTTTGCCCATAATCTGGAGTAGAAACACACTTACAATCCAAAAAATTATTGCAACGCTGGCAGATAAAATTGTTTTTCCACCAACAGCTAGGACAAAACCAATCAAGGCCGCATACATGACGAGATCTCGTTCAGCTCCCATCATCAGCGAATGTCTATGGAGGGATCTGCGAACAGGTACTGTTCTGAGATCTAGGCTTTGGGAACTCATAGAACAGCCCCGCTAAAAGTGAACATCGACTGAACAAGGCTGTTGGCTAAAGCTATGAAACAGATACCAACCACAACAGATAGAAAAATTTTGAATCCTTCCCCGAGTTCTGCGCGTTTCATGATAAATGTTATGCCGCAAATCGCGATAGCTATGGCGGATATTGCTCCGCCGACAGGGCCAGAAACCGTGCCTAAAATTTTATCGATTGGTCCCTGAAATTCATCAAGGCCACTTGCAAAAGCTGCTTCTGGAAGCAGAAGAACAACAAGCATGAAAAATTGTGACAGCTTAGTACTTATTTTCATTGTGGATGTACTCCAATTTGTACTCTTGTTTTTGAGAGTCGTAGCCCAGAACTTTTGCTACTTCTGATACCCTCCGACCTGCTTTGACAGTTCTTGATTTGTGGATATAGATAATGAAATCAACAGCCGCTCCGACCAGGCGCGGCATAGGGAAATTACTTTTTTCAGCAATCAGATCTTCAATTCTCTGCAACCCATCTGCGGCAGAGTTGGCATGAAGAGTTGAAACTCCTCCAGGGTGTCCGGTGTTCCAACTTTTAAGTAATTCGATAGTGGCATTAGCCGCTCTGACCTCTCCAATCAGTATTCTGTCCGGCCGCAGTCTCATGCTTGCCTGAACTAAAGATTGAATGGGGGTATGGTCTGTTGCTCTGAGAAAAAGAGTATTGGGAGATTCGCTTTGCAGCTCTGCTGTATCTTCAATAATGATAAGCCGGTCATTGGGGGAGATTTCTGCGATAGCTTTGATAATGCCATTTACGAGAGTCGTTTTTCCAGAACTGGTTCCACCGAAGACTACGATGTTTTTTTTGTCGGATATGGCTGTATGTATTGATTGCAATACTTCATGAGTCATAATTCCGCCTTCAACATAGTCCTCAAGCGGAAAGATCTGACTGGCTTTTTTTCTAATAGTAAAAGCGGCTGCGTCCACAACTGGCGGAAAAACTCCCTCAAATCTACATGCGTTAAGTGGCGCAGTCTTTGGTAGTTCCCCTTCAACAATCGGTTCTTCTTTCGTCACAGTAGAATCCAGCGCACTTGCAACTAGGGAAACTATTCTGGCGGTTTGATCCGGGTCTATTTCTCCTGCGATATGCATATCTTCACCAAATCGCTCGATCCAAAGCTTGCCATCGGGATTAACCATTATCTCTGCTACATTTTTATCTTTCAGAGCTGAAATAATGATGGGCCCCATATTATGAATCAGATTGTTTACGAGTCGATCTTCCATTATGCACCCCACACAAGAGTTGAGACTGTAACAATCAAGGACAGTACGAACAGCACGCCGGACAGAATGGCCATAGATTTTACCTTGGATAGAAAGTCAGACATTGTTTCCTGGTGTGCACTTATTACGCTCAGGCAGTTGTCTATGTTTGCCTTAACAGCCTTACTTAAAAGGCTGTTTGTTGATTTACGAACTTCTGAGGCAAAATTCGCAACATGTTGATTCATGTCTTTTTCAGTCTTAATTCTCTGTTGACTGAGCATTGATTCAAACTCATCCAGAAAGGCGCGATGCACCGTTACAAGCATGAGAATAGGATCATTCTCATCAAGTAGGATGTTGTGCTTTTCAGCGATAAGCTCGCGCACTTTCTGGATGGTGAGGGGGGCGTTATTTTCAGTAGACATGAATTGTCCTTACAGATCACTTTTTTCAAGTTCAGCTTTGATTTCAGTCCATGACATGCGGAGTCTTTGTCTCGTCATGATAGGGAGGTCGCTGTCTTGAGCTTCCTGAAAAGACATTTTTGCCGTGAGAAGGTTTTCAAGATCTCTGCCAAAAGTTTCTTTCTTTTTTTCGGGAAGTCTGATCAGAGCTGGAAAGCGGGAGGTATTCTCTTTGAAAACTTTGAAGTCCTCAAAGTTTTTACCTTTGAGATTGATCTGTCCGAAATAGCCGTTAAGCCAGACATAGATTGGCGTCGGAAAGGCTTTAAGTAGCGAATTTAAACCGCTTAGAGTATCCGGCAGAGCTTGTCCGCCTGTTATGACTGTATGAAGATTAATTGTGTGGCCACTTTCGAGAAGGAGTTCAAAAACGTTATTATCTGCAAGATAGCTGGCTAGGGGAACAAAGGTTGCCGCTCCATTATCTATTACCATTTCAGACTCATCCGGCAGGGCCATCATCATTTCAACCAGAGTGTCAAAACGCCTGGGATCAATGTCGTCTCCATTCATAATATCAAGAGCTGTGACGTTGAATTTTTTGTAGCCGGCAAAAGTTGCGTTAACGGGATCTGTGTCCACGCAACAGACGTCTTGCCCTTTTTCTATGAGGTATTGAGTGATGAGACTTGCAACTAGGCTTTTGCCTACGCCGCCTTTGCCTTGTAAAATCATGTTAATGGTCGCCATTCTAAATTCTCCTGTTGTTTATTCGCCAACTAATTCTTGCTCTAGGTCTTCGTCGGTAACTGCTTTCTTATGAACAAAGAGAGAGCTTCCTTTAGGGGATCCGCCCTCGCAATTCTTTGCGGAGATCGCAGAGGCTAGAGCGGGGGCGGATCTGGTGTTGGGTACACCTGGGGTGAAATTGCTTGTTTTTGAAATATTTCCTGAGAGGTCAAAACGGCAGAAATGGGAATAACTTACAGACAAAGTGCCTGCTTCTATAAGCTTGTGATAAACTGCCTTCTTCGAATATCCTTTGCTTGCTAAGTCTTTGATCTTCGCAATATTTGCCAAAAATTCTACTTTTGCGAAGCCTCGCTCATTCCTTTTCATTGCTAAAAAGCTCCGGTAAAAGTTCCTTTAAAGGAATCGCATATGCAACATTGTAAGCGAGTGCAGCTTTCTTGCTTATTTCTCGCTCTCCTGTGCTATGCATATAAACAGAAGTACGCCCTAGCCCGGTTTCCTTAGAGACTTGAGATAATGTTTTTGTCTTTAAAAGCTTTATTATTATTGATGACATGAGGCACTGTTCCTAATTAGGAATAAAAAGTCAACAACTTTGTTCCTAACAAGGAACCGTTTCTGCCGTATATATATAAGATGAAAACTAATAAAAATTTTGATTTTATCTGGAAAAACATAAAATCAGCTGTAAAAATTGAAGTTGAGCAGTCTAGCCTGACTGCAACTTCGAAAAAACTTGATATTGTAAAATCGATGATTTCCAGATGGTTAAACGATCACCAGGAAGGGGCTAATCTGAAGACGATAGTAAGAATCGTAGATAGGTTAGATTTAAACTGGGAAGACCTTGTCCCTGTTAGGACTCAAGAAAAGAACTCTTTTGACTCAGAAGTTGGGATTGTCCTAAGAAATATGGCTAAAAGTTTATACGTTAGCAGTAGTGATATTCAAAAAAGATCAGCGATTCCTATAGAGCGAATTGAGGGTATTTTTAAAGGGGAGCTTATTACTATAGAGGAGCTCTCAAAGCTGTGTTCTACGCTGGGGTGTTCTCCAGATACTGTAATCAATTCTGCAAAAAAAATTGTAGAACGCCAAGACTTAGCTTCTGTCACTAGTAAAAAAGCAGTTTAAAGTACTCAGTCTAGTTCCTAGAAAAAAACAAAATTTCTGAAAAATTATATATATTGACTTTCTGTTCCTTTTTAGAAACAGTGTGAAAAACTGTACAAGGATGGAAGCGATATGGAACCTACCTCAAAATTTATACCAACTGCAAAAGCCGCAGAGTATATTAGTTATTCAAGAAGGCAGCTTCTCCGATATGTGGAGGAGTTTTCCATTCCTACCTACGGGCCACGCAAAAATAGATTTAACAAAGATGATTTGGATCAGTTCATGGCTAACCCTCTTTTTTTCAAACAGGAAAAGAAACAGTTTTCTGCGCGAAAAAAACGGGGATTTACCCCTATATCTATAGATCGTGAGTGCTAGTGTGGGCATTGGAGTAACCAAAGATGGGCGCTACTACATACAGTACCGGATAAGAGAGCGTAAGAGTCCCGTTCGTGAATATTTTGGACGGGGAAAGGAAGCTTTAAGTTCCGCAAAAATACGAGATGCGGAAATTGCCTTACAAAAAGCCCATGGCGAAGAGCTTCACCAGGGGAAGGGCATTTATTTTGACGAATTAGCGCAACTCTATATTAGAGATGCGAAAGCAAGAAATGTCAGTAAGGCTTTTTTAAAAGACTGGGTAAACATATTAAACAAAACTGTTTTACCTGCTTTAACACATGCGCCTGTAGAAAAACTAATTTACAGTGATCTTCTAGCACTTGCAGAGAATCAGTGGGCTGATGTCTCCGTTGCTACGCGCAATAGGTACCTTGGTTATATTAGTGCCATTTTTAACTTCGGCATAGAGCATGAAATCACCGCCAATAATCCTTTGAAAAAGTGGAAAAAAGCACGAGAAGCCAAAAGAGATCTTCAGCTCAATGTAGATGATCTTAAGTTGTTAATAAAGGTGGCTGCGCCGCACCTAGGTTGGGCAATTGAAGTTGAATGGATGTGTGGTGCTAGAACTGGAAGATCAGAGCTGTTATCGCTGCAATGGTCGGATCACAGCTATGAGAACTCTACCCTACATGTCAGAGGGACAAAAACGGCAACGTCAAACCGTTTAATACCGCTCAATCCAACCGATAACAATAAGCTAAAAGAAAAGAGAGAGCTAAATCCTTCATCCAAATTTATAATTGAATATCGAAACAAGCCTCTAAAGAAAATAAGAAGAAGTTTTAATACTGCTGTAGAGAAAGCTGAGATTGACTACCCAGTACGGATGTATGACATAAGGCATCTATGGGCAACAGAGCTGCTTAGAAATGGAGCGGACCTTGCTGCTGTCTCTGCTATGCTTGGTCATGCTAGTATCCGCACAACTCAACAAAAATATTACCACTTGATGCAAGGTGAAAAAGCTAAAGCTGTTAATTTGAAGCCCGTTTTATGAATTAATCCTACTTCTTTCGCCTTTCTTAATACCACAAATGCACCTATATTATAATGTTTGATAGCTGATTTTGTAATCATCCCATTTTATCTCTGACGGATTTCGGAAGGCTGTTAAGGTTTTGGAGGATTAGTGAGTCTATTCCGAAGAATCATCTAATCCTATTAAATCTGCGTCTATCTCTTCAATGGTGGGCATGCTGCCTTTTAGATTTTCTGGAAATTCTTCTGGGAATCTGTTGGCCTGTGCCTTGCTAATCATGATCTGTAGAGATATGTTGTATACGGATCATCCTCCTTTAGTTCTGGATATTAATAATAGAACGACAAGAAGGCAAAGGCTCTACGATTAAAATATTATTTAATTTCAACATATTGACTGGTTATTAAGCTTTAGAATCAACTCAGAAAGTCGAATAAAATACATTTATTATGAACTCAATTATCAACGGACTAAGGTAGCCACTATGAAAAGTAACTCCACTGCTCTTGTAGAATCAAAAGTCCATAGACAAAACATTTTAAACAATCCGTTTGTTATAAATGAAATGAAGCAGGTAATAGACGTAGAAGGTTTATTATTTGAAAATGAACTCAAATTTAGCCGAGAAGAAGTTGCAACTCTTCTTGATATAGATATACGCACGCTCAACCGCTATATTGTGGACCATCAAAATGAACTATCTGAAAATGGATATATCGTCTTAAAAGGTAAAAAATTAAAAGAATTTAAAAGCTTACAACATGTCAAGGACACACATGTCCTTAACAAATCCCCCCAGTATGCTGTTTTTAATTTAAAAGCAGTTCTAAATCTTGCCATGCTAATAAAAAATAGTGACCGAGCCAAACAAATCCGAAATAGGATGCTTGACATTGTCATGGACGTTTTAGCAAATAAAACAGGTGGTCACGCAAAATATATCAATCAACAAGATACTGAATATTTAGAATCATCTTTTCAAGAAGAAAATTATCGCAAACAATTCACCAGTGCGATTAACAAATATATTCAGACATCTAATCCGTACAAATACGCAAAATATACGAACTTAGTATACCAAACCATATTTAACGAAAATGCATCGGAATATAGAAAAATTCTAAACCTCGCTGCAAAAGAAAATGTGCGGAATACGATGTACGCTGAAGTGCTAGATCTTATTGCAAGCTTTGAGACAGGTTTTGCACATGAATTACAAAAAGAATCAGAACTGCAAAATAAAAAGCTGACATCCACCGAAGCAGATAATTTATTTAAAGTTTTTTCAGCGCATCCATCATTTATCCCTCTTATTACAAAAGCAAGAACGAAAATGGCAAGCCGAGATCTATGCTTTAGAGATGCGCTGCATAAAAAGCTAGAAGTGTATATTGAAAGTGTTCCCGAAGCCGATTTTGAACGATTTCTAGGAGAAAAGAGTAAACAACTACAGGCACAAATTGAACAAAACATAAATGTGTTTAAACGTCTTAAAGACAAATAAAATTAATATGAAAACCTTATATTTTCCTATTAATTATGTAGTCATGACTCACAATGCCATCATTCGCACTTCGGGAGGAATGCCAGGAGTAAAAGATAAAGGTAGAATAGAATCAATTTTAGAACATATTCAAAACGATGATTATTACCCTAATTTTTTAGACAAGCTCGCTCATCTTTGTTTTAGTATAAATAAAGATCATGCCTTCAATGATGGTAACAAAAGAACCTCATTAGCATTAGGTGCTTTTTTTCTTACACTTAATGGATATGACCATTGCATAAAAATTTATTACGACGAGATGGAAAACTATACTTTGTGGGTTGCCCAAGGTCTTATTTGTAAGGATTTATTACGAGATTTACTAGAGGATATCACTTTGCTAGAACAAAGAGATGAGGTCAGAATAGCCCTATTAGAGGCAATAGAAGCTGCAACCTAACCGACTCTGTAAAATATCTTCATTGAAAAAGATTACTGGCTGACATTGGCCCTCTATCACATTGCCCAAACCGACCTTGCAGATGTGACGGTATTCAAAGGCTGAACTTCACTTTCCAAAGCATACGGATGTATCGAACGCTTCTCAAAAGATGTTGACCTTGCCATCATTACAGACAGGGACCGCCAGCTAACCAGACAAAAAAGTTACTCAAAAGAATCACCACAGTAGCGAGTGAAATGTAGACCAAAGTGTATACCAAATAAAAAGCACCGATTAGATTTTATTCTAATCGGTGCTTTTTATTGACTTTTTTGGTAGGCACGAGCAGCTTTGAACTGCTGACCCCTTGCATGTCAAGCAAGTGCTCTACCCCTGAGCTACGCGCCTATGTTCGTCTCAACGAAGCGGAGTAATACTTGAGACCTATCTTGCTGTCAAGCTTGAATAAGGTTTTTTTTAGATTGTTAGCTTATTATAAAATAAATATATCTTTTTGTGAAGTTAGGATGCTAAACAATATTTTGTCTTTTTAGTTAGAATTATTGAAAATTACGTAATTAATAGCGTATTTAGTCTTTTCTAAGAGTGGTCTCTTTGATAGTAAGGTTGCTATGAGCTTACAGGATGAACCAAAAATATACAAAATAGGTCAGGCGGCAAAACTTGTCGGGCTGAAATCTTATGTGCTGCGCTTCTGGGAAGGGGAGTTTGAGCAACTAGAGCCTATTCGTACGGCGTCTGGTCAGCGTTTGTATAATGATGACCATGTGAAGCTTATTCGTCGTATCAAGACTCTCTTACATGATGAGGGGCTTACTATTGAAGGTGCGCGGAAGCGTCTTGACTCTTTTGACCCACAGGATGAGTCAAACTCCGCCCAGCATCATACTGCGGAGCAGCAGCCTTTATTTAATGTTGAGAATACTGAAGAAAGAACTTTTGATAATTCTATTCTGAAAGATATTCACGCCGAACTTCTCACCATCCGAAAACTACTCGATTAATATTACGAAAGCTCTCGTATCCTACCTTGAAAATCCCATTTGAACTGTTCTAACAGATATGCCTTTAAGCTTGTCTGGCATTTTAGCATGGGATTTGAAGGGCTAGGTGTTTTTATTTATCTAAAGTGGACATGTTTGGAAACTGGCGTGTGTCTCTTGAATGCAAGTAAATGCAAAACGCTGCGAATGCTGCAAGAAAGCCCGGTAAAATAGGCTCCCATGGTATTTTGTAAAATACTGGATTTACCATTGATGCTCCGTATAGAGCTGCGAAACAGGCTAGAAATGATAAATAGAATGATCTGGATAACGCACCTGCTGCGGCTATAACCATCCCTGTCCAAAAGATCTTTTCGGGCAGAATATGAGCATCATGGGTGTATACCTGCCACGAAATCCACATGGTTACTATTGCAGCAATAGCCTCTAGAGCAGGGGAAAATTTATTTCCATCCATAATTAGCATAACTGCACGAGGAAGCAGAAGGCAGGAATAAATGCATAGTCCCAATGAGAACGGGAAAATGTAGAAGAACGCTTCAGTCATGTATGGTAAGTCGGGGTCAGGGTGGAGCATGTTGTCGAGGAACCCTTGGCCGGACGCGTATAAAAGAAACGATCCAATCAGCACTGCTATACTGGGCCATAAAACGATTGCGGGAACTTTTCTATGGGGTTTGAGGTCGAATTTTTTTGCTAAATATAAAGGGATTATTGCCCCGAACACAGCCATGTGCCCAAGGCAAAAATATAAAAGAGTAAGGTCGCCTAGTTTACTTGCAAATTTAAAACCTACAATCTCTGGCCAGTAGCCGAAAAGATTGTTTAATATTGCTGGCAACTCAGCCATGGTGAAGAGATATGTCGCATACGCCGCTAGGCTTGTAATAGCGAATGACCATTTTTTTTGCATGAAGATTAACTGCCTGAATTGCGGAATCTTGGCAATAAAAAAGGGAGTGATGCTACTTCTACGGGGATTTTGTTATTTATTTTTGCTCTTCATCCTACTTTATTAACATTTATAGTTGGATTTTTCTCGCTGACAGGCTATCTTCTATTTTAGATATATGTTGAACCTTTCGTGTTGTTGATTTTGTTGCGCATATTTTAATATCGCTATGTCATACATAAATAATAAATGGAGATTGGACTCATGAGTAAATCGGTAAAGATAATAGGGATAGTAACAGCTGTCCTGGTTGTTTTGATTGCCTCTGCAATGGTACTCGCTACAATCTTAATTGATCCCAATGATTACAAAGATGAAATATCAAAAGCCGTACTAGATAAAACTGGTCGGCAATTGACTTTTTATGGAAATATTGAGCTGTCGGTATTTCCGTGGCTCGGGGTTACTACTTCAGGAGTATCTCTTTCAAATGCAAAAGGATTTGCTGAAAAAAATATGTTCAGCCTGAAATCTGCGGATATCAGTGTTAAACTTATTCCGCTTCTGTCTAGTAAAGTTCATATACGTCGTATAGATGTAGATGGTCTTTCCTTGAATTTGTCAAAAAACAAATCCGGTGTAACCAACTGGGACGATTTGGTTAGTAAAAGTAATGAACCTGAGAAGACTGCTGACTCTAGCAAAAAATCTGATAGCGAAATGGATATCAGTGTAGGCGGACTCGTTGTTGAGAATGCTAAAATAGTTTGGGATAACCGCCAGAACGGAGTGCGTCAGGCTATTGAAGATTTTGATGCTATGATTGATGGCTTTGCTCCAGGTGAACCTTTTAAATTTGAAGTTCATGTACTTGCCGA